>NZ_CP109434.1:8590087-8893152 GCF_036227105.1 Amycolatopsis sp. NBC_01488
TCCTGGCGTCGGAGCAGACCGGCGTGGCCGAGTGGGCGTTGACGGAGACGGTGTCGTACCTGAAGGGCCGCTACCAGTTCGGGCGGCCGGTCGGCGGGTTCCAGTCGCTGAAGCACCGGCTGGCGAACCTGTACACGGACCTGGTGCTCGCCCGGGCGGCGGCGCGGTATGCGGCCGATTCCCTGGCGACGGGCACGGACGTGCCGATCGCGGTGGCGGTGGCCCAGGCCCGGGTGGCCCCGATCGCGGTGCGGGCGGCGGAGGAGGCGATCCAGCTCCACGGCGGCATCGGGATGACGTGGGAGCACCCGGCGCACCTGTACTTGAAGCGGGCGAAGGCGGACGAGCTGGCGCTGGGGACACCCGGCAAGCACCGGGCCCGGCTGGCCGAGCTGGTGGACCTGCCGGCCTGAGCAGGACGGCGACGGGCTGCGAGCGAGCGGTCTGCCGCGGCGGGGTCGTGAGTGGGAAACAGGGTTAGAACGCGGTTTCCCACTCACGACCGTCGGGCCCCCCGTTCGTGAATAGTATTCAGCTTTTTTCGCATTTTCGCTCATCTGAGCGAAAATTCTGTGAGCCAGGCCACTCGAGAGGCAAAAGGGTGGCAAAAGTGCCCCGCTTCCCATGGTTCTCCCCACCCGTCGCGATCTAGCCTGGGCGCCATGGAATTCGCCGTCGCGCCGACGGAGGCCGGGGCGCCCGCCGCGTTGGAGGAATTGACCGTCGTCGTCGGCGGTCGGCGGCACAGCGCGCTCGCAGCCGGGCCCGAATCGGGAGAGCTCGTCCTGCTGCTGCACGGCTGGCCCGAATTCGCCGACGCCTGGACAGAGCAGCTGCACGCCCTCGGCGAGGCCGGCTACCGCGCCCTGGCCGTCGACCAGCGGGGCTACGCCCGTCACGCGCGCCCCGACGGCGTCGAGCACTACTCGATCGACCACCTCGTCGGGGATGCCCTGGCCTTCGCCGACAGCCAGGGCGCCGACCGGTTCCACCTGGTCGCGCGCGACTGGGGCGGCATGGTCGCCTGGGCGCTCGCCACCGCGCACCCGCACCGGCTGCGGTCGCTGAGCGTCCTCTCCACGCCGCACCCGTCGGCCCTGCAGCGCGCGGCGGCCACCGACGACGGGCAGTTCCACGACCTCGGCTACATCCGCTTCTTCCGCCGCGGCGTCGGGAAAGCCGAGAAATTCCTCTTACGCGACGAAGGCGCGCAATTACGCGCTGTCTACAACCGCCGGATTCCGGTCGCATTCGTCGAGCGCGCCGTCGAACGCCTTTCCGAACCGGGTGCGCTCACCGCGACGCTGAATTGGTACCGGGGCGCCACGAACGACGTATTCGACGTCCCGGCCGGCCGCATCACCGTCCCGACCCTCTACCTGTGGGGCAGCGAGGACCCGTACCTCGGCCAGAGCGCCGCGGAGCTGACGGTCCACCACATCGACGCCGAGTACCGCTTCCAGATCGTCGAGGGCGCCAGCCAGTGGATGGCGATGGAGGTCCCCGACGAGGTCAGCGCCCTCCTGCTGGACCACCTCCGGCGTTACTAGCCGATCTCGCGCACCAGCCCCGGCGCGCGAGGGTCACCTAGCCAGGTGGCCTGAGCGCGTCCAGGAGCAGGTCCGCGTAGTGGTCGCCGACCTGGCGTGCCGACAGCGTCCCGCCGCGGCGGTACCACGACCCGAGGTGGTGGACCGACCCGAAGAAGAAGTCGACGACCACGTCGGCCGGCTTGTCCGTGCGGAACTCGCCCGACGCCTGGCCTTCCTCGACCAGGCCGCGGAAGCGCTCGTGGTACTTGCGGCGCTCGGCGCGCACCGCCTTCTGCTTGTCCGGCGACAGCTGGTGCATCGACTGCAGGAAGATCGTGTTGTCGTCCAGGTTGTCGATGCTCGACACGACGACGTCGGACGCGGCGGCGCCGAGGCGTTCGCGCAGCGGGGCGCTCGACGAGGCGACGCTCTCCAGCTGGCGGGTCTGCTCGCGCAGGACGCGGGCGTAGATCTCGTAGAGCAGGTCGTCCTTCGAGCCGAAGTAGTGGTACATCGCGCCCTTGGTGACGCCCGCGGCCTCGACGATCTCCTGGACGGACGTGCGGTCGAAGCCCTTCTTGGCGAACAGCTTCGTGGCGTGCTCCAGCAGCCGGCGCGGCACGGCGGCCTGGTCGTCGCCGGCCGCCTCGCCCGGCTTCCGGGTGCTCGCTCGGGTCACGGCGAGTACCCCCTCTCCGAGTGTGAAGGCACAGGATAACGGCTCAGTCCCGCCAGGACAGGAACCGCCGCGGGTTGTCCACGAGCATCGTCGTGATGTCCGTTTCGGACACCCCGCGCTCCCGCAGTGCGGGCAGCACGTCGCGGGTGATGTGCAGGTAGTGCCAGTTCGGCGTGAGCACCGGCAGCTGGTCGGCGGGCAGCCAGTCGATGTAGCAGGACGCGTCGTGCGAGAGCACCATGCTGCCCGCGTAGCCGCGCTCGCACAGCGCCGCGACCGTGTTCACCCGCTCCTCGAACGGCAGCAGCAGGTCGAGGCCGAAGCGGTCCATCCCGAGCAGCGACCCGCGGTCGGCCAGCTCGGTCAGGTACCCGAGGTCCGCCGAGTCGCCGGAATGCCCGATCAGCACGTTGCCCAGGTCGACGCCCTCGTCTTCGAAGATCTTCTGCTGCTCCAGCCCCCGCCGGGTGCCCGCGTGCGTGTGGGTCATGATCGGCGCGCCCGTCTCGGCGTGCGCCTTAGCGACCGCCCGCAGCACGCGTTCGACGCCGGGGGTCACGCCGGGTTCGTCGGTGGCGCACTTGAGCAGCCCCGCCTTGACGCCGGTGCCGGCGATGCCCTCGCGGATGTCCCCGACGAACATCCCGACGAGCGGGTCCTCGCCCTGCAGCGTCGTGCCGGGCCCGCGGAAGTGCAGGTAGTGCGGCACGTCGTTGTACGTGTAGAGCCCGGTCGCGACGACGATGTTGACCTCGACCTCGGCGGCGACCCGCTGCACGCGCGGGATGTAGCGGCCGAGGCCGATCACCGTCGGGTCGACGATCGTGTCGATCCCGGCGTCCTTCAGCTCCTTGAGCCGCCGGATCGCCTCGGGGACGTGCTCGTCCTCCTTGAACCCGTCGTGGTCCGGGTAGTTGGCGACGAATTCCGGGCTGAGCACGAAGAGGTGCTCGTGCATCAGGACCTTGCCCAGCGCTTCCGGCGCGATCGCGCCGCGGACGGTCTCGACCATCAGCCCCTCGCCCGGAGTTCACGGCGCAGGATCTTGCCGCTCGTGGTCTTCGGCAGCTCGTCGAGGACTTCGACGGTGCGCGGGTACTTGTAGGCGGCGAGCCGCTCCTTGCACCAGGCGACCAGTTCCGCCGGGTCGGCGGTCGCGCCCGGCGCGGGACTGACGTACGCCTTGACCGTCTCGCCGCGGTACTCGTCGGGGATCCCGACGACGGCGGCCTCGCGGACCGCGGGGTGCGTGTACAGGACGTCTTCGACCTCGCGCGGCCAGACCTTGAAGCCGGACGCGTTGATCATGTCCTTCTTGCGGTCGACGACGTAGACCCAGCCGCGCTCGTCCATGAAGCCGATGTCGCCGGTGAGCAGCCGCCCGCCGGGCAGCGCCTCGGCCGTCGCGTCCGGGCGGTTCCAGTAGCCGGAGACGACCATCGGGCCCTCGACGGCGATCTCGCCCGCCTGCCCGAACGGCAGTTCTTCGCCGTTCTCGCCGAGGATCCGGACGATCGTGTCCGGCACCGGCAGGCCGATCGAGATCGTGCCGGACGCCGGGTCGATCGGCGCTTCCCGCTCGCTGGGTACCGCGACGCAGCCCGCGGTGGTCTCGGTGAGGCCGTAGCCGTTGTGGATGTAGTGGCCCGTCTTTTCGCGGAACGCCTCGACGACCGCCGGGGGCAGTGCGGCGCCGCCGGAATAGAGCATCTTGAACGACGCGAAGTGCTCGCGACTGAAGTCCGGATGAGCCATCAGCGCCATGTAGGCCGTCGACGGGCCGACGGTGTAGAACGGCTGGTGCTCGAGGAAGGCGTCGAGCACCACGCCGGGCTCGAAGCGGTAGGCCAGCACGAGGGTGCCCTCGATGTCGATCGCCGACGCGATCTCGCAGACCATCCCGGTGATGTGGAACAGCGGGGCGAGGCCGAACAGCGTCGCCCGGTCGCCGAGCCCGCTGAAATCGCTGAGCGCGCTCGCGTTGGTGCCGATGTTGCCGTGGGTGTTGGTGGCGCCCTTGGGGGTGCCACTCGTGCCGGAGGTGTAGCTGATCAACGCCGTGTCGTCGAGCGCGAAGGCGGGTTCGGGCGGCTTCGGGCCCGGGGTGGCGGCGGCTTCGAGGAGGTCGGTGGCGCCCGGTGTCTCTTCGCGGGTCACCTTGCCCAGCACGCGTTCGTCGTTCCGCGTCTGGAACTCCAGCTCGCTGGTGGTGAGCGCGATGCCGACGCCGTTCGCGGCCGCGGTCTCGCCGATGTAGGCGTTCCAGCCGCGCTGCGAGCAGACGACCGCCTTGACGCCGGCGTCGGTGAAGACGTGGGTCAGCTCGCGCTCGCGGTACATCGGGTTGACCGGCACGACGATCCCGCCGGCCTTCCACGCGCCGAGCAGCGCGATGACGAACTGCGGGATGTTCTGCAGCACCAGGGCGAGCCGGTCGCCGCGTGCGAAGCCGTGCTGCGCCAGGTAGCGCGCGACGCCGTCGGAAAGCTCGTCGACCTCGCGGTAGCTCAGCCGCGCGTCGAAGTACGCGATCGCCGCCCGGTCGGGGACGCGGTCCACCGCACGGCGGAACGACTCGGGCAGTGTCGTCGGCTCGGCCGGTTCGGCATTCCGCGCTCGTTCGTCGTAGCTCGCGAGCCAGGGCTTCGCGTCGTACCAGCTCATCCAGTGACCTCCCTTGGACACCGACCGGTCGGTATGCCGACGCTAGGAGGCCGGCGCGGTCCGCGTCAAGACCCGGCTTCCGCGGGGAAATGCAGACCTCGCCTTTCACCCTCGAATACGGACGCCGGTTCGAAATGGTTCACCTTCTCTCCTTTTTTCCCTTCGCCCTGGACAAATCCCTGGTGGAGCCGCCACGATAGCCTCCGCGGCCGGTTCGGCCGCGCCATTCGGAACAACCGCGCGCTGCCCGTGTGGACCCTCTATGTTCACGCTAACTTGGAGTGATTCATGCCTGCTACCGGTGGACGACACCGCCTCTCGCGGCGGACGAAGATCGCGACGGCGGCCCTCGGCCTCGGGATCGCGGCCGGGGCGCTGGTGATCGCGACGACCGTCGGCGACCCCGGCGCCGCCAACGCCGCCGGCGCGGCCCCGTCCGGGCAGATCACCTGCCCCGACGTCGCCTCGCAGCTGCCCGCCATCCCCGCCAAGGCCCAAGCCGAGGTCCAGCGCAACCTGGACCTGCTGAACACGCAGATCAGCGAGGCGAACAACCGGCTCGTCACCACCGTGGGCCAGGGTGGCCCGAACTTCGTCCAGAACGCGATCCTCGGACCGCTGAAGGACAAGCGCGTGTCGACGATCGACCGGATCGCCATCGCCATCGGCCGTCAGGGCCAGAAACCGCAGGGCCTCGACAGGCTGGCCACGTGCTCGCTGGGCGGCCAGGCGAACACCGGAACCGGCACCGGAACCGGGGCGGGCACCGGCGCGGCCCCGGCGTCGACGGCACCGGCGGCGGGCACGGGCACCACCGGCACCGCGGCCGGCCAGATCACCTGCCCCGACGTCGCCTCGCAGCTGCCCGCCATCCCCGCCCAGGCCCAAGCCGAGGTCCAGCGCAACCTCGACCTGCTGAACACACAGATCGCCGAAGCCAACAACCGGCTCGTCACCACGGCCGGGCAGGGCGGCCCGAACTTCGTCCAGAACGCGATCCTCGGACCGCTGGAAGACAAGCGCGTCGCGACGATCAACCGCATCGCCACGGCGATCGGCCGCACCGCCGCCAAGCCGCAGGGCCTCGACGCACTCGCCCCCTGCACCCGCTGACCGGCTCGTGAGTGAGAAACAGTGTTCTAACGCTGTTTCTCACTCACGAGCGGTGAGGGCGCTGATGCGGAGGAACGTCCTGGCCGTCATCGTGATCCGGACTTCGGTAGTAGTGGCCGGATCGAACTCGAGCGTCGTCGGGTCGTTCGATCCGCTCCCCCACGTCACCTTCAGGTTCCGCACCGGCTCCCACCCCCGCGCGGTGCGGCAGGCGACGTCGACGCCGTCCGGCCGGCCGTGGGTCGCGTCCAGGACGAAGTTCGCCGTGATCGCGCTGAGCCGCCGGGCCGCGGGCCACGCGAGCGACACCCAGTCCTGAGCGCGCGGGCGGCTCACCGCCGGCAGCGTCGCCGTCGCCTGCTTGACGTAGAAGTTCGACCAGCCCGTGGCGAGGTCGCCGTCCAGCATCGCGGCCGGGAGCGTGTCCGGGGCGCCCGAGTAGCTCGCGTCCGCCGCCGCGAACGCCGGGCTGTCCGGCCGCTCGACGGCTCGGGCACCAGGGCCGTTGCGCTGCCCGAGGTTCGTGCCCGGCACCGTGATCGTTCCCGGAGACAGGCCCGGCGCGCTCGCCGTGACGGTGATCGGGCCCCGGCCGCCGGTCGCGGCGACGACGGCGACGGCCTGGCCGTGGAACGCGGGAATCGTCGGCTGCTGGTAGCCCTGCGCGAGTTCCTGCCGCCCGTTGTCCACCCCGGCGATCCGTCCCGGCCCGCGGACGGCGAACCGCAGCACCGGCTCGGCGCCGGGCACGACGATCCCGTGCGCGTCCACGACGGACGCCGTCACGAACGCCATCGCGCCCTCGCCGCGTGGTTCGGCGCTCAGCGTGACCGCGCGCGGCGGCCCGGCCGTGACCAGCCGGTCCCGGGCCACCTCCCGGCCGCCGGAAGTGGCGATCGCGGTGAGCGTGCCGGGCTCGAAGGGCACGGTCCAGGTCAGGTGCAGCTTGCCGGTGCCGCCGTTCGGGCTGGTGTAGCTGCCGGACGGGGCGTTCTTGTCGTCGCCTGCCGGCTCGCTCGTCTCGAGGTACGGCCGTCCGTCCACAGTGGTCTTGCGAGCGAACTTCTTCACCCCGAGCGACCGTCCGTTGAGGACCAGCTCGACGGTGTCCACAGTGGAATAGACCCAGACCGCGACCGGCTCGCCGGGGCGGTGGGTCGTCCAGTCCATCGGCGTCAGGTGCACCATCGGCGCGGTCGTCCACTGGCTGCGGAAGAGGTGGAAGGCGTCCTTGGGCAGGCCCGCGCTGTCGACCGCGCCGAAGAACGACGTCTTGACCGGGAAGACGTCGTACGGCGTCGGCTCGCCCAGGTAGTCCTGGCCGGCCCAGAGGAACTGGCCCTGGCAGAACTTCCGGTCGCGGTCCTTCTTCAGCGAGTACTCGCCGCTGAACGTCCAGGAGGCCAGGTTGTTGTCGTACGACGACGTCGCCCGCTTGCCCGGCGTGTGGTTCTCCCCCGTGTTGAGCAGGTCCGGGTCCTGGTACGCCCCGCGCGTCGAGGTCTCCGACGACGACTCGGACTCGAAGAAGAACTTGTCCGGGTACCGCGCGTGCAGCCCGTCGATCGACTGGGCGGTGTTGTAGTTGACGCCGAGGCCGTCGAGCTGCTTCAGGATCAGGTCCTGCGGCGAGCCGGGCGCGGGCACGCTCCGGTAGCGGTCCGAGCCCATGACCACCGGCCGGGTCGGGTCGATCCCGCGGACCGTCGCGATGAGCCCCGCCGCGATGGCCGGGCCGCCGGCCATCGACGCGTCCGGCACCTCGTTGCCGATCGACCACAGCACGACCGCGGGCGAGTTCTTGGCCGCGTGGACCATTTCGGCGATGTCGCGCGCGCTCCAGGCGTCGAAGTCGCGGTGGTAGTCGAACTCGACCTTCCCGGTGCGCCAGCAGTCGAACGCCTCGACCATCAGCAGGATCCCGAGCCGTTCGCAGACGGCCACCAGCTCCGGGGCGGGCGGGTTGTGCGCGGTGCGCAGCGCGTTGACGCCCATCGCGAGCATCAGCCGCAGCTGGCGCTCCAGCGCGGCGTAGTCGATCACCGCGCCGAGCGGCCCCTGCGTCGCGTGGAGGTTGACCCCGCGCAGCTTCGCCGGGACGCCGTTGAGCGAGAACCCGTGGTCGGGGTGGAATTCGGTGTACCGGAAGCCGAAGTCCGCCGTGGTGGTGTCGAGCACGCGCCCGGCGACGACTTCCGTGGTCACGCGGTACAGCCGGGGCTTCTCGACCGACCACAGCTGCGGACTGCCGACGCTCTGGGTGGTGATCGCCGTGGCCGTCTGCCCGGCGGCGACGGTCACGGTCGTCACGCCTTTCGCCGCCACCCGGCCGGCCGGGTCGGTGACCGTCGTGCGCACCTCGGCCGTCACCGGGGCGGCGGAGTCGTTCGCGACATCGGTGGCCACGCGCACGGTGCCGCGGCCCGCGGCGATGTCCGGGGTGGTGACGAACGTGCCGTGCCGGGCGACGTGCACCGGCTCGGTGACGACCAGCCGGACGCGGCGGTAGATGCCGCTGCCGGAGTACCAGCGGCTGCTGGGCAGCGGGTTCACCGCCCGCACGGCCAGGACGTTCGGCGTCCGGCCGTCGGTGTGCAGGCGGCCGGTGAGGTCGAAGGCGAAGCCGGTGTAGGCGTACGGGTGGTTGCCGAGCAGCTCGCCGTCGAGGTAGACGTGCGCGTCCGAGTAGACGCCGTCGAACTCGACCGACACGCGGCGGCCGGCGAGCGACGGCGGCAGGGTGAACGTCCGGCGGTACCAGCCGAGGCCGCCGCGGAAGAAGCCGGACCCGCTGTCGGTGCCGGTTCCGGTGGGCGGGAGCTCGATGCTCCAGTCGTGCGGGACGTCGACGACCGCCCAGCCCGAGTCGTCGTAGCCGGGGTTCGCGGCGTCGGCGAAGCGGCCGTCCGGGTCGGTGACGCCGTCGGGGTTCGCGAGGGCGAACCGCCAGCCGGCGCCGAGGTCGGTCTCCCGGCCGGTGACGGCCAGGTCCGGCCGGGTCAGTGCGTCGGCGGCCCGGGCGGCGGGCGCGAGGGCCGAGGTGAGCGCGGCGGCGCCGACGCCGCCGAGGACCAGGCGTCTGCTGGGGGTGTACGGCATCGGGCAGGTCCCTTCCGGCGGCGCTGGTGCGGGCGGAAAGCACTATTGCACAAGGATTTCCGCGCAGCCAAAGGGTTCGACAATTTCGAACTGGCGGTGTGCCAAGCGACCGCTTAGTATGGTCTCCGACCCTCGAGGAGGCGGCCTTGACCGAGTCCACAGTGGACGGTGTGCGGTACGCGGCGGACGGCCCGGTCGCCACGCTGACGTTCGACAAGCCGGACCGCAGCAACGCGATGGACGTCCCCATGCAGGTCCGCTACGGCGGGCTGCTGCGCCAGGCGGACGCCGACCCCGGCGTCCGGGCGGTGGTCGTCACGGGCGCGGGCAAGGCGTTCTGCCCGGGCGCCGACCTGGGCCTGCTCGACGACCTCGCGGCGGCGCCCCCGGCGTCCGGAAGCGGCCACGAGAACTTCCGCGACGTCCTGGCGGCCTCGTCGGTGGGGGTCCCGGTGGTGGCGGCGATCAACGGCGGCTGCGCGGGCCTGGGCTTCGTGATCGCCTGCTCGGCGGACGTCCGGTTCGCCGCGGCGGGCGCGAAGTTCACCACGGCGTTCTCCCGCCGCGGGCTGATCGCGGAGTACGGGATCGCGAAGCTCCTGCCGTCGCTGGTGGGCGAGGGCCGGGCGCGCGACCTGCTGCTGTCCGGGCGGACGTTCACGGCGGAGCAGGCGCTGCAGTACGGACTGGTCCAGGAGGTGGTCCCGGCGGAGGAGCTGCCGCTGCGCGCCCACGCGTACGCGACGGAGCTGGCGACGTACAGCGCGCCGAGGTCCATGGCGGTGATGAAGGCGCAGTTCACCCGGGAGGCCCTGCTGCCACTGGACGAAGCGGCGCGAGAGGCGACAGCGCTGATGATCGAGTCGTTCGGCCGTCCCGAGCTGGCCGAGGGGCTGGCCAGCTGGAACGACCGCCGGGAACCGAAGTTCCCACCCCACCCGGCGGAGTGACCCGGCCGCGGCTCGCCGTGAGTGGTGGTCCGGTGCCGGACCACCACTCACGACCGCGTCAGCCGCGGGTCCAGCTCTGGGCCGCGCTCTGGTTGCAGTCGTAGATCTGCAGCTGTGTCCCGTCGGTCGTGGTGCTGCCCGGGTCGTCCAGGCACCTGCCCGACTGGGGGTTCACCAGTGCTCCCGCGGTGCCCGCCTGCCACTTCTGGGCTCCGGAGCTGTTGCACTGCCACAGCTGGACCTTCGTGCCGTTCGCCGTGCCGCTGTTGCTCACGTCCAGGCAGCCGCCCTGGGCCTGCAGCGAGCCGTCCGCTGCCGAGAACCACTTCTGGGCTCCGGTCGAGTTGCACGTGTACAGCTGGACGTGCGTGCCGTTGCCCGTGCCGCTCTGCGCCACGTCCGCGCACTTGCCCGCGAGGCCCGACGTCAGCGGGCCCAGGTGCGGCAACGTCCCGTTGTACGACGGCGGCGGGCTCGAAGCCGCCCACGACGTGTTCGCCGAGGTTCCCAAGGTGAACGCCAGGGTCCCGCCCGAACCCAGCGCCGACGTCGGCACGTACGCGCTGTTCCACGCCGAGCCGTTCCACGTGGCGCTCTGGACGTACGGGGCGTTGTCCGCCGCCGCCGGGGCGTTCACCGTCAGCGTGGTGCCGCTCGGCAACGTCACCACCGCCTGCGTGAACAGCGGGCTGCCCAGCGCCAGGTCGGCCGTCCCCGGCGTCATCGGGTAGAAGCCCAGGGCGGAGAACACGTACCACGCGCTCATCGCGCCGAGGTCGTCGTTGCCGGCCAGCCCGCCCGGCGCGTCGGTCCAGATCTGGTCCTGGACCTGCCGGACGACCTTCTGCGTCTTGTACGGCTGCCCGACGTAGTCGTACTCCCACGGCAGCTCGAGGCTCGGCTCGTTGCCGAGGTCGGCCTGCGACCCGCCGCTGCCGTGGAACCCGGCCAGCACGCTGTCGAGGTAGCTGACCAGCGACGCGTTGCCGCCGCGCGCCGCGGCGAGGCCCGCCACGTTGAACGGCACCATGCCGGTGTACTGCCAGGACGTGCCCTCGACGAAGTTCGAGCCGCTGGCCGGGTCGAAGCCGCCGGTCCAGGCGCCGCTCGCGTCCTTGGGCTGCATGAACCCGCTGGAGGAGTTGAAGGTGTTCTTCCAGTTCTGCGCGCGGCCCGCGTAGAACGCCTGGTTCGCGGTGTCGCCCAGCGCCCCGGCGAACGCCGAGAGCGCGAAGTCCGCCGTGTCGTACTCCAGCTGCGTCGAGACCGGGCCGTAGAAGTTGCAGCACTGGTAGGTGCCGTTGGCCGGGAGGTAGCCCGGGGCGTTCAGGGCGTTGAGCCCCGGCCGGACGTTGTTGAGCACGCTTGCTTCCTTCAGCATCGCCTGCAGGGCCGCCGACGTGTCGAAGTTCCGCGCCCCGAAGGCGTAATAGCTCGCGAGGATCGCGGTGCCGGGGTCACCGACCATGACGTAGGTCTCGCCGTTGTTCTGCGCCCACTTGGGCAGCCCGCCGCCCTGGGCGTAGTCGGCGACCATCGACTGCGCGATGTCGCTCGTCTGCGACGGCGCCAGCAGCGCGGTCAGCTGCGCTTGCGTGCGGTAGATGTCCCAGCCGGAGAAGTTGGCGTACTGCGCCGAGTGTCCACTCGCGACGGTGTGCACCTGGTTGTCGAACCCGATGTACTGCCCGTTGCGGTCGGAGAACACGTTGGGGTGCAGCAGCGAGTGGTAGAGCGCGGTGTAGAAGACGCGTTGCTGCGCCGCGGTGCCGCCGGCGACCTGGATCCGGCCGAGCAGGGAGTTCCAGCCGTCGTGCGCGGCCTGCTTGGTCGCGGCGAAGTCGAACGCCGGGATGTCGGCCGCGCGGTTGTCGACCGCGTTGGCGACCGAGACGTAGGAGATGCCGACCTTGGCCTGCACCGTGCGGTTGGTCGTCGTGTCGAACCGGACGTACGCGCTGCCCGGCCCGGCGTCCGGCGCGGCCTTGGCCGTCGCGGCTCCGTGCAGCTTCCCGGGTGCCGCCTTCGGGGTCACCGCGGCGGCCGCGGCCGTGCCGCTCGAGCTGAACGGCCGGTCGAAGACGACGTCGAAGTAGAGGGTGTAGGTGAAGCCCGCGCCGCAGAAGTGCCCGGACGTGACCGAACCGGACACCTCGGTCGGGCTGACCACCGTCCACGTCTGGTTCGACGTGCCGTTCTGGCTGCCGTTGAGCTTGAACTGCAGGTTGGCCTGGGACGTCGACGGGAACGTGAACCGGCCGATCCCGGACCGCAGCGCGGCGGCCAGCTCGGTGTTGACCCCGTTGCCGAGGTTCACCGAGTAGGCGCCCGGGCTCGCGGATTCGTTGCCGTGGCTGAAGGACACGGTCGCGCCGGTGTTCACCGCGCCGACCGTCGGCAGGATCGGGACGTCGCCGTCGGCGCCGCAGCCGGGGCCCGACAGGTGCGTCAGGCTGAACCCGGTGACGGACGAGTCGTTGTACTCGTACCCGCCGCCGTCGGGACGGCTGGGCGTGTCGGGGCTCCACTGGAGCATGCCGAACGGGGCGTCCGCGCCGGGGAAGTCGTCGGCGGCGTTGGACGTGCCGATGAAGGGGTTGACCAGCGACGCGGGATCGGTGACCAGTTGCGCCGCGGAGGCGGGAACGGGGATCAGCCCGGCCAAGGCCAGGACGGTCGCGGCGGACAGCCGCATGAGGGTACGCAAGACCATGACACTTGTCCTTCGCCATTGAGCACAAGTTCAGCCAGCGATCCGGAACGGTCCTCGCGCGCTGACACCGTTGTCAACGGTCCGTGGTGATCCTGTCGCGTTCCGGACACGACCGGGTGAAGCCGATGACTTTTCCGGCCGCCGCCGTCAGTACTGAAGTCCGCGAAACCGGCTCGAGGAGACCCACGATGGCGAAATTGCTCTACGGCTTCAGCTGCTCGGTCGACGGCTTCGTCGCCGGCCCGGGCGGCGACATGTCCTGGCTGACCCCGTACCTCGGCCCGGACCCGCTGGTCGACGAGCTGATCCCGGAGATCGGCGCGCTGCTCGTCGGGCGCCGGACGTTCGGCGGCGACGACCCGCACCGCGGCGGTGAAGGCGAGGGCAAGCCGTTCGGCGGCGGCTGGGAGGGCCCGCAGTTCGTGCTCACCCACCGCCCCGCGGCTCCGGCACCCGGGATCACGTTCGTCGACAACCTTGTCGGCGCGGTCGACGCGGCGAAGGCGGCGGCGGGCGAGAAGTACGTCAACGTCCTCGGCGCCGACGTCGCCCGGCAGTGCCTCGAAGCCGGCCTGCTCGACGAGATCCTCGCGCTGCCCGTGCCGGTACTGCTCGGCGACGGCGTCCGGATGTTCGACTACCCCGGCGGCAAGGCCGTCGCGCTCGAAGTGCTGCGGCCGAACTGGTACCGGGTCGTGAGTGAGAAACAGGGTTAGCACACTGTTTCTCACTCACGACCCTAGGGCCGCGTGCCGAACGACGGGCCGCCGAGCAGCTTCGGCAGCACCGCGTAGGCGTCCGGGACCCAGTCGCACAGCCGGGCGCGGGTTTCGCGCGGGTCGATGACGTCCTCGACCGAGAACCGCTCCGCGGTGCGGAACGGCGACCGCACGGCGTCCAGGCGCGCGCGGATCTCCTCGATCCGCGCCGCCCGGTCGTCGGCGACGTCGAGTTCCGCGCGGTAGGCCGCTTCGATGCCGCCCTCGACCGGCAGCGAACCCCAGTCGCCGGACGGCCACGCCCAGCGGCGGACCAGGCGGTGGCGGTTGACCTGGCCCGCGCCGCCGACGCCGAACACGCGCCGGACGATCACCTCGGCCATCGGCACCCGCGCCTGGTAGACCGCCGTCACCGCGCGGGCGCCGTGGCGGATCGCGCCCGCGCGTTCGGCGGCCGCGCCGATCACCATGCCCGCCTGGTCGGTCAGCGACACGAGCGGCAGGTGGAAGGTCTCGCAGAGGTCGACGAGCCGCGTCATGACGTCGGCGCCTTCGGGCGTCAGGGTCGCGCCGCGGTAGGGATCGGTGGCCAGTACGCCGACCGGGTGGCCGTTCAGCCGAGCCAGCCCCGCGTACGCCGAGCCACCGGACACGGCGTAGTCGAACACCGAGCCGTCGTCGAAGACACCGTCGAGCAGCGACCGCAGCCGGTAGGGGTGACGGCGGTTGCGCGGCACCAGCGACAGCAGTGCCTCGGCACGCCGATCCGCGGGGTCCTCTGTGGACGACACCGGCGGTAGTGCGTCCACAGAGGACGGAAGGTAGGACAGGAACTGCTTCGCGACGGCGAAAGCCTCGGCCTCCGACGCCACGATCCGGTCGACCGCGCCGCTGCGCCGGTGGACGTCGGCGCCGCCCAGCTCCTCCTTGGTGAGATCCTCCCCCGTCGCGTGCTTCACCACCGGCGGCCCGGCGACGAACAGCTGCCCGGCGCCGTCGACCAGGACGTTCAGGTGGGACATCACCGCCCGCGCGGCGCCGAGCCCGGCGACCGGGCCCAGGCAGAGCGCGACCACCGGCACCGTCGAGAGGTTGGCCACCACGAGGTCCCAGCCGGGGTTGACCGGGACGTAGGTGAACCCGTGCTGCTCCAGCATCTTGACGCTGCCGCCGCCTCCGGTGCCCTCGATCAGCCGCACCAGCGGCAGCCCGAGCTCGTTCGCGAGCCGCTCGGCGTGGACCTGCTTCTCCATGATCGCCGCGTCGGCGGCACCACCGCGGACGGTGAAGTCGTCGCCGCCGATGGCCACCCGGCGGCCGTCGAGCTTCGCCGTCCCAATGATGAAGTTGGCCGGGGTGAACGACTCCAGCGAGCCGTCCACATAGGACGCCGTACCGGCCAGCGCGCCGATTTCGTCGAAGCTGCCGGGGTCGACGAGGGCGGCGATCCGCTCCCGGACCGTCGAGCGTCCGGCGGCGTGCTGCCGGGCCACCTTCTCCGGCCCGCCCATGCGCTCGGCGAGCTCGCGGCGCCGCGCGATCTCGTCGACCTCCGGCTGCCAGTTCATTCGGCCTCGAGGGCCGCTTCGACCTTGCGCTGCAGCTTGTTCATCCCGCCGAGCCAGCGGTCGGTCTGCGTCGCGCGGGCCGCGTAGTAGTCCGCGACCTCGGGGTGGGGCAGCACGAGGAACTGCTTCGCGTCGATGGCCGCGAACAGCGCGTCCGCGACCTGCTCGGGCTCGATCGCCGACGCGCCCATCAGCAACTGGCCGGCGGTGCCGGTGCTCTCCAGCATCGCGGTGCGCACGCCCTGCGGGCAGATCGCCTGCACGGTGATGCCGCGGTGCCGGTAGGTCGCCGACAGCCACTCGGCGAACGCGAGTGCGCCGTGCTTGGTCACCGAGTACGGCGCCGAGCCGAGGCTGGTGAGCAGGCCGGCGGCGGACACCGTCGCGATGAAGTGGCCTTGGCCGCGTTCGAGCCACGCGGGCAGCAGCAGGTTGGCCGCGCGGACGTGCGCCATGACGTTGACGTCCCAGGTGCGCGCCCAGACCTCCTCGGGGCTTTCCGCGCCACCGAAGGGCGCGATGCCCGCGTTGGCACAGAAGACGTCGATCTCGCCGAGGGTCTCGCGGGCGCTGTCGATCAGCTTCGCGACGCCTTCGGGGCTCGCGACGTCGCCCGCGAACGCCGTCCCGTTGACCTCTTTCGCGATTTCCGCGGCCTTGTCGCCGTCGAGGTCGGCGACGAGCACCTGGGCCCCGCCGGCGGCGAAGCGGCGGGCCAGCGCGGCGCCGATGCCGCCGCCACCCCCGGTGACGACGACGCCGGTCACAGGCCACCGCCCAGGGTCACGCCGCCGTCGAGGACCATGGTCTGGCCGGTGATCCAGCCCGCGTCGTCGGACAGCAGGAACGCGACGGCGCCGGCGATGTCGGCCGGCACGCCGAGGCGCTTCATCGGGTAGGCCGCGGAGACCTCTTCCTCGCGGCCTTCGTAGAGCGCGGTGGCGAACTTGGTCTTGACGACGGCGGGCGCGACGGCGTTGACCCGGATCTTCGGGCCCAGCTCGGCGCCGAGCTCGACGGTCAGCCGGATCAGCGCGGCCTTGCTGACGCCGTACATGCCGATGCCGGGCGACGCGCCGAGGCCCGCGACGGAGGCGACGTTGACGACGGCACCGCCGTGCTCCCCCATCCACGCGTCGCGGGCACGCTTGGTCCAGCCGAGCGGCGCGAGCACGTTGACGCCGAGGATCTTCGCCGCGGCGGCGGGGTCGATGTCGAGGGTCGGGCCGTAGACGGGGTTGATGCCGGTGTTGTTGACCAGGTAGTCGAGCCGGCCGAAGGTCTCGATCGTCTTCGCGACGGCCTCGTCCTGGTGGTCGGTGTCGTCGGCCTTGCCGGGCACGAACATGGCGACGTCGGGGCCGCCGAGGGAGTTGACGGCCTCTTCGAGGGCCTCGGGCTTGCGCGCGGTGATGCACACCTTGGCCCCGCGCTCGACGAGCGTCTTCGCGATCCCGAGGCCGATGCCCCGGCTGGCCCCGGTGACGATCGCGACGCGATCCTTGAACGAGTTCACGGCTGTGTGTCTCCTTCGCGGTGTGGTACCCGGCACATGCTAAGCAGTCGGTCAGTGGCCATTATGGCCGATGCCCCCATGCTCTCAAGCCGACGCACGTCACACCGGACGACTACGCACCGCGCCCCTTCGATCACGCCGGATCGATGCTGAACGGCCTCACCCGGTGGCGGGCAGGGGCGCGGCCATCGCCCAGCGGACGGCCTTGACCAGCGAACTTCCGGCCAAGCGGACCGCCGTGGCCTCCGCCAGCGGCGCGTACGGCACCCGCAGCTTCGGCCGCGTCCACGCCGGCAGCATGCCGACCGCCGAGGCGGCCAGCACGGCGTACGGCACCCGCGCGGCCCACGGGATCGGCGGGGTCAGGAGCAGGAACCGCGCCGCCTGCCGCGCCTGCGCGGTGCCGTGCAGCTCCGGCCGGTACGCCGTGAGAGCGTCGTCGAGCTCCGAGCGCGTCCGGGGTGGTTCGGGCACCCCGAGCTTGCGGGCGATCACCGCCGTCTCGGCGAGGTAGCGGTCGCAGCCGTCCTCGTCGAGCGGGTTCGCGCCATAACGCTGGTGGGCGCGCAGGAAGCTGTCGACCTCGGCGATGTGCACCCAGGTGAGCAGGTGCGGGTCGGCGGCCCGGTACCGCCGGCCGTCCGGCGCGACCCCGGCCACCCGGCCGTGGACGGCCCGGACCACCGAGACGGCTTCCTCGGCGTCGTCGGCCGTGCCGAACGTCGTCACCGCGAGGAACGTGCTGGTGCGCTGCAGCCGGCCCCACGGGTCGCCGCGGTACCCGGAGTGCGCGGCCACGGCGGCCATCGCCAGCGGGTGCAGCGACTGCAGGAGCAGCGCGCGCAGGCCGCCGACGAACATCGCGGTGTCCCCGTGCACCCGCCGGATCGGGCTGTCCGGCTCGAACCACCGCGGTCCGGGGCTGTCGTGGATGCGAGCCCGGGCGCGGGGACCGTCCGGGCCGGCCACCCGCGCGAAGAGGGCGTCCCGCACCCGGGCGCGGATCTCCGGCGGTGAGAGCGTCGCCATCCCCGCAGTCTAGCTGCAGTTTTCCCGGTGGGCCGCCGGCGAACGGCTTCCGCTACGCCGGCACCAGCGGGGTACAGCGCGGCCGCCGGCTCCTTCGCGGCCACGCAGCTCCTCGGGTTCGGGCGCGGACTGTCCTCTTCGGACCGGACACCGCGAAGCAGCCGGACGCGGAGCTCAGACCGGAATGGCCCCGGACTCGGCGAACTCCAGCCGTTTCGCCACGGAGACGGTCTGGTCGGCGAACCGTTCGTAGAACCGCGCCAGCAGCGCGAGGCTGGTCGCGGACTGCACGCCGTGCGGCCATTCGTCCTTGGTGATCTCGCGCAGGACGTCGGCGTGCAGGGCGTCGACGATGTGATCGGTCTCGTTCAGCTCCGAATACGCGCCGGCCGCCTCGCCCGAGATCCGGGCGGCGAGCCGATCGACCATCCCGGCCGCGGTGGTGCTCATGTCGGCGAACACGGGGGCCAGCTCGGCCGGCACGGCCCGGTCGGGGTGGGTGAAGCGCGTGGTGTCGGCGATGTGCGCGGCGAGGTCACCCATCCGCTCGAACTTTTCGGCGCAATAGATCACGGCGAGGATCGTGCGCAGATCCCCGGCGACCGGTGCCTGCAGCGCGAGCAACGACTGGGCGTGCGCTTCGCATTCGGTGCGCGCCCGATCCAGGTCGTCGTCGGCGCCGAGAACTCGCTCGGCCAGCGGCAGGTCGGCGGTCAGCAACGCCGTACTGGCACGGCGCATGGATTCCGCCGCCAGCCGGCACATCGACGTCAGCTGGTCACCGAGTTCCGCCAATTCGTCGTGGAACTTTTCGCGCATCCGGCCAGTATAGGGCTATTTTCCACGAAGAAGGACGCGTATTCGGGGCATTCTCCCGAAGGAAACACCGCCACGGCAGGCAATGATCAATGAATGCGTCGAGCCCGCCGATCCGCGACCTCCCGCGCCGGCTCGCTCGTCCACTGTGGACTGTCGACGGGCGTATGAACGGGGCGCCACCTGATGGCGGCGCCCCGTCCGGCCGGTCGGTCTAGCGGGCCTTGTGCTCGGTCTTGCCCTTGTCCGCGGCCGCGTGGCCGTTGGTGCCGTTGGCCGGCTTCGGGGACGCGGGCTTCTCCGCGGCCGGCTTCGGCGCCGGCTTCGCGGGCGTCGGCGGGACGGCCTGATCAGCAGGCGTCACGACCTTGTCGGCCGGCACCGGAGCCGGCTTCGTGTTCTCCTCCGCCAGCGGGTTGGACCGCTTGACCTGCACGACGGCCACCACCGCGGCGGCCACCGCGCCGAGGGCCAGCAGCCACGGCCAGCGAGACCGGCGGCCGCGGTCGCCGCGCGCCACGTTCTTCGCTTCCTCCAGCGCCACCGCCAGGTCGCGCTTCGCCGTCGCGACGGCCTTGCGCCGCTTGCGGTTCGACTCGTTCGCCGAGCCCGCCACGGTCGCGATCGCCTGCGCCGCCTTGCGGCCGGGGTCGCGCAGCTTCACCGCGCGGGCCAGCACCTCGTCCCGGGCGGCGACCGAGTGCTTCAGCACGTCCCGGCGCGACGACCGGGTGCTCTTGTCGAAGTCCTTGGTCGCCGAGCGGCCGACCTTCGCGAGCTCGTCCGCGCCCTCGGTCAGCTTGCGATCGGTGATCTCCACCGCCCGCGTGGCCGCGGCCACCCCCACCCGTGCCGCCTCGGCGGCGAGATCCCGGACGCCGGCCGCGGCCGTCTTCACCGATCGCCCGACCGGAGCATCGCCCTGGCTCATGTGATCACCTCTCACTAGTCCTGCAGGCAGGGCCTGCTCAGCCTCACACCAGTGGGCTACCCACCAAACGGCCGTCCGGAACCTCGGACCACTCTTCGGTGTCGGTCAGGCCCGCACGTCGGGCAGGCTCTCGCCGCGCTGCAGGCGCCACGCGTCGCCGGATCCGGCGCGGGCCGTCGCGGTCGGCGGGCGACGCCCGGACAGCGAGCCAGAGCGAGTCCGACCCGACCCAGCCGCACGACGAGATGCCGCGCTGGGCGCACAGCGCTCCGCGACTCCGCGAACAGCTGCCGCGGTCGGCGTGCGACACCCGACCGGCGGGCCGTCAGTGGCCGGTCTGGCCCTTTCCCTTCACCGGGCCGTTGCCCTTGGTCTTGCCCTTGGCCTTGCCGTTCTCCGGGCCCGTGGCGTGCACGGCGCCCGAGGTGGCGGGCGGGGGCAGCGGCACCGCCGCGAGCCCCGGGGTCACCGACGCCCCGCCCTGCGACGACCCCATCAGCACGGTCGTCACCGGCGCCGACGCGGACACCGGCGTCGACGGGACCGTGCTGCTCGGGACCACCGATCCGGCCACGGGCTGCTCGCCCGCGTCGGGGCCCGCGACGTCCGGGCGCGTGAGCAGCACGGCGAGCACCACGGCGGTGCCCGCGGTCACGAGACCTCCGGCCGCGACCAGCTTCCGCCGCCGCGTGGGCGCCGGGGCCGGCTCCCGCAGCAGCTCCAGGATCTCACCGGCCGCGGGGCGATCCGCGGGTTCGCGGGCGGTCATCCGTTCGAGGGTGCGGGCCAGCGGTGCGGGCAGACCGGCGGGCACGCGGGGCGGCCGGTGCAGCCGCGCCGTCGCCGACTCGGCCAGCGTGCCCGGGTATTCGCGCTCGGCGGTCAGGCACTCCAGCAGGATCAGGCCGAGCGCGTAGACGTCGGCCGCCGGGCCGGCCCGCTCGCCGACGACCTGCTCCGGGGCCAGGTACGCGGCCGTGCCGGTCACCAGGCCGGTGCCGGTGACGTGCGTCGAATCCAGCTCGTGCGCGATGCCGAAGTCGGAGATCAGCGGGCCGTCGCCGCCGAGCAGGACGTTGGCGGGCTTGAGGTCCCGGTGCACGACCCGCCGGTCGTGGACGTGGGCCAGCGCTTCGGCGAGCTGGGCGGCCAGCTCGGTCACCTGCTCGACCGGCAGCGGCCCGCCGAGCAGGCGCTGCGCGAGGTTCTCCCCCGCCACCAGCTGCATCACCAGGTAGGGCCGGTCGCCGTCGGTGCCGCTGTCGAACAGGGCGACGACCCGGGGGTGGTCGATGCTGGCCTGGATGGTCTTCTCCCGCGCCCGGCGCAGCTGTTCGACGGCCACCGCGCCCCGGTCGTACACCTTGACCGCGACGTCCCGGCGCATCCGCCGGTCGAACGCCTGGTAGACGCGGGCCGTGCCGCCGCTGCCGATCAGGCCGCCGATCTCGTAGCGCCCGGCGATCACCTCCGGCGGCTCGTCGCGGGCCCACCACGGCCCGACTCCGGCGACGTCCAGCGAGTACCGGGGCGAGGTGGCGGCGCCGTCACCGGCGTGCGCGCCGTCCGCTGTTCCGGAATGCACGAGGAGCGACCTCCGCAAGCAGAGTGCGAAACCGGCCGCGAGGCTCGGCGCTGGGCTACGGCTGCTGGACTGAACCGCGGAATGCGGACCCACTCTACGCCCGGACCCGGGTCCGCGGGCTGGTGCTGTGCCCCTCCCGACAACGGCGTTTGGCGGTCCCGCCCAGCGGGAACCTGGTCCGCCCGGCCGACAATCGGCGGTGGGCGCCAACGCCGGGCCCCGCGGTGGGCGAAGCGCGCCGGCGTAGCAGCGGTGACCAGTCCCAGCACGAACATCAGGACTCCGGCGCGAGGCCGAGCACCGCGGTGTTCTCGACGGCGGTCACGCCGGCCGGGGCGACCGCTTGACGTAGTCGTCCACGATCGGGCGCTCCGGGCCGATGACGTCGTCCGGGAGCCGGTCCGGTTCGAAGAACTCGTACCCGGAGATCTCCACCCCGTCCACGTGCACCACCGGGGCGTTCACCCGCGTGACGAACGCGGCCGTCACGTTGTGCACCTCGTCGCCGTGCGGGTAGCGGTAGTAGTACTCCGGTCCGGCGTAGACGCCGAACAGCTCGAGCTCCCCGATCACGAGCCCGATCTCCTCCCGCACCTCGCGGCGGCCGGCGTCCTCGAAGGACTCCCCCGGGTCCAGGAAGCCGCCCGGCAGGCCCCAGTCGCCGCTCTCCGCGCGGGTGACCAGCAGGAGCCGGTCCCGCTCGTCGACGACCAGCACGGAGGTGCCGGGCAGGATCAGCGGCCGGGTCCCGACCAGGGCGCGCAGTTCGGCGATGTAGTTCATGGTGCCCCTCGTTCGGCCGCGGCGGCGAACCGGCTTCCACCGGCAGGTGATCACGACGATAGCGTGGCCGGATCCCGTGGTCGTCGCACTCGGGGAAAGCGGGCCAGGAGATCGAGTACGGGGACTGAGCGGCGACCGTGACGGGGCGGTCGGGTCGGCATGGAGGCGTCCCGCATCGGCGCCTCCGATCGCCACTGTCCTAAGTGGAGTAGGTGGGCCCGGCCAGCCCCGTCAAGCACCGACCTCGGGAATCTCCTGCCCGGGCCGCAGCGGGACCTTCGGGACGATTCGCCGGGGCCGGCGCGGGAACGGGATCACCGTGGCCCGGTGGGCCACCGTCACGTGGCCGCTGGCCGCCTGGCCGAGCAGGATCGCCAGGACCAGCAGCAGCGGTGTCCGCCAGCCGCCCGTGTGCGTGTGCAGCCAGCCGCAGGCCAGCACGCCGAAGCCCGCCATCACGTAGCCCACGCCCTGGACCGAGGCGGACAGTGAGAGCGAGCTGTCCTTGCTGCGCAACGAGATCGTCGTCAGGGCGAACGCGAGCGAACCCATGCCCATGCCGGTCGCGGCGGCCCACGCCCACGGTGCCGCCGCGGGGGCGAGGAGCAGGCCGGCCACGCCGACCACGTTGGGCGCGGCCAAGGCGGCCACGAGCAGGGTCTGGTTGCGCCACCGGCGCGTCCAGCCGGGGACCAGCCACATCATCGGCAGCCCCATGGCCATCGACACCGCGAGGCACGCGCCCGCGGTCGTCGGCGAGACACCCGCGTCACGCAGGATTCCGGGTAGCCAGCCCATGACGAGGAAGGTCACCGTCGAGATCAGTCCGAAGTGGATGGTCAGCGCCGTGGCCCGGACCGGGCGCGAGGCCGGCCGCGGCTCCAGGAACTCGCCGGTCGTGCGCCGCCACACCAGGTGGGCCAGCAGGGCCACCAGCGCCCACCACCCCAGGCCGGCCCGCCACGACGACGACAGCACCGCCGCCGGGGTGATCAGCGCGCCGGCCGTGCTGCCCAGCCCGAGACCGAGCGGGTAGGCGGCGGATCCCTTGGCCAGCAGGGGAAGCACGGTGCCGAGCACGGCGATGGACAGGCACGCCAGCGCCGTCCCGGCCAGGAGCGGCACCGCGCCGCCGAGGACCCGCCCGGCCAGCGCCGCCGCCAGGCCGAGGAGGGACAAGGTGACCGTCCGGTGCGTTCCGACGCGGCCGCACAGCCACGGTGTCGCCCGGCCACCGAGGCCGATCGCCCACAGGGGCAGCGCGACGAGGATCGCGGCGATCAGGGAACCGGCGACGGAGATGTCCGGGAGAGCCGCGCCCAGGCTCGTCACGGCCGGCCTCAGGTTGAGGGCCACTACGAAGATCACGGCGGTGGAAACGGTGGTGGCACGGGACATCGCCCCTCCTCGGCCTCGACGTCCGGAGCGGCGAGCCCAATCAAGCCCCCGCTTCGGCGGAATTGCTTCGGCATCCACGAACGAACGTGCATCGGCACACTTTCCGATCGGTACACGGACCGGCCGGAGGGTCGACTCGAGGAGGCGGAGATTCCGCCTGAACGACAAGGAGGGCGGGCTGCGGCACGATTTCCGGCCATCGCCCGATACGATTTCGCCCGACCCGCACGTGCTGTGAACGAGTCGGACGACAATGCGGCGTTTTCGCCGCTAGAACAGCGATCGTGGAACTTTGAGTTTGCCCGTGAACAATTTACCTCGGGGCACACGGTCCATACTAGATCCGGAGCATGACACGCAGGTTGCGGTTGAGTAACCGCTCTCACCCGGTCACGCACAGAGCGTGACGTAGTCTCAGTGACCGCTTTCCGGATTTCGTACCAACACCGGCCCGTAGCCGGACCGAGAAACGGCAATCACCTTTGTGGACGCCTGATTCCGGCGCCGGGAACCCGCACCACGCGACCTCACCGAACCACAGTCCGCACCGGAGTCGCGCTCAGGTGGCCTCGGAATCGACGGGCGGGCGCTCGCCCGGGCTCAGTCCGACCGACGGCGGTGCGGCGGGGCCGTCGTCCAGGAGGTGGCGCCGCAGCGCCGTCCGGGGGTCGAAGTCGCGCAGCGCCTGGAGGTCCTGCAGCGGCTTGCGCAGCTGCTGGAACTCCGGGCCCAGCTCGGCCTCCAGCCGTTGCTGTGCGCCGGTGGCGAACTCGCGCGCCCGGCGCGCGGAACGGGCCACCGTGGCCACCGCGCCGGGCAGCCGTTCGGGCCCGAGGACGAACAACGCCGCCACCAGCAGGATCACCAGATGTTCCAGGCTCAGACCGAACACCGCGCGGACCGTACCCCGCGGACGCTGAGACCGTCCGGCTTTCTCAGCGTCCTCACAGCGAAGTTGCGACAGGGTGCGGGTGCGGCAGCGTCCCTCCGAGAATCGAGACCGGTTTTGAACGACCCCCTCACCCGCCGTGGCCTCTTCGGCTTCGCGCTGGGTGCCGCCGCGCTGACGGCGTGCTCGGCCCCCTCGCCGTCGCCCGCTCCGGACCCCGGCTCCGCGAGCCGTCCGCCGGCCACGACGACGCCGTCCGTGACGTCGGCCCCGGCGTCGCCGCCGCCGTCCGGCCCGGCCACCGAGGTGAGCCGCGCGACCTCCGGACGGCCCCAGGTCGCGCTGACCTTCCACGGCGCCGGCGACCTCCAGGTCACCCGCGAGGTGCTCGACGTCGTGCACCAGCACGGCGCGCGGATCACCGTGCTCGCCGTCGGGACCTGGCTCGCCGCCCACCCCGACGCCGCCCGCATGGTGCGCGACGGCGGGCACGAGCTGGGCAACCACACCTGGAGCCACCCGGCGCTGTCGGGGTACGCGGCGGAGCCGATGTACGCCGAAATCCAGCGCTGCCGCGACAAGCTCGTCGAGCTCACCGGGTCCCCGGGCGGCTTCTTCCGCCAGTCCCAGGGCCAGCACGCCACCCCGCGCGAGCTCGCCGAAGCCGGGCACGCCGGCTACGCGAAGGTGCTCTCCTACGACGTCGACTCCCTGGACTGGACCGACCCCGGGCCCGCCGCCATCCGGGCGGCGGTGGCGAAGGCCCGCGCGGGCAGCGTGGTGAGCATGCACCTGGGCCACCCCGGCACCGTCGCCGCGCTGCCCGGCATCCTCGCCGACCTCGCCGGCCGCGGCCTCACGCCGGTCACCGCGTCCGAGCTGCTGGCGTAGCCGATGCGCCTCCTGCCCGCTCTCGCCGTCGTCGCCGTGCTCGCCACCGGCTGCTCGTCGGGAGGCAGCGACCCGATGCCCGGCATGCCCGGGATGACCGACCCGCCGCCGGCCGGGCTCCCGCACGAGAGCACCCCGCCCGTGCCGGGCCTGAACCCGCTGCCCGGCATGCCCGCCGTCCCCGACCCGCACGACGTGGACGCCGCCGCCGGGCCCGGCATGCTCTCCCCCGCCGTCGCCGCGGACAAGCCGCTGGTCTACGTGCCCCACAGCGGGTCCGGTGACGTGTGGGTGATCGACCCGGCCACCTTCCAGGTCGTCGCGAAGTACCCGGCGGGCAAGGAACTTCAGCACGTCGTGCCCTCGTGGGACCTGCGCACCCTCTACGCCACCGACGACCGCGGCGACCACGTCCTGCCCTTCGACCCGCGGACGGGGCAGCCGGGCAAGCCGTTCCCCGTCGTCGACCCGTACAACATGTACTTCACCCCCGACGGCCGGTACGCGATCTCGGTGGCGGAACGGCTGCGCAAGCTGGTCTGGTACGACCCGCACACGTGGCAGGTCCACGACGAGACCCCCGCTCCGGACTGCGCGGGCATCGACCACGCCGACTTCTCCCCCGACGGCCGCACCGCCGTCTTCACCTGCGAGTTCGCCGGCCGCGTCGCGGTCGTGGACGTGCCGAGCCACCGGCTGACGCGGATGATCGACATGCCGCACCGCAACACCCGCATGGGCCCGCAGGACATCAAGCTCGCTCCCGACGGCTCGGTGTACTACATCGCCGACTCCGACGCGAACGGCCTCTGGGTCCTCGACGGCGCCGCGACGCACGTCCTCCGCTTCATCCCCACCGGTCACGGAGCCCACGGCCTCTACCTGTCCCGAGACGCGAAACAGCTCTACGTCACCAACCGCCACGAAGGAAGCGTCAGCGTCCTGGACGCCCACACCGGCGCGCCGGTCACGACCTGGCGCCTGCCCGGCGGCGGCAGCCCCGACATGGGCAACGTCACCGCCGACGGCACCCAGCTGTGGCTGTCCGGGCGTTACGACAAGGTCGTGTACGTCCTGTCCACCAAGGACGGCTCACTGATCCGGAAGATCCCCGTCGGCAGCGAACCGCACGGGCTGTGCGTCTGGCCGCAGCCCGGCCGCTACTCCCTCGGGCACACCGGCATCACCCGCTGACCCGGTCCGTAGCAGAAGGTCGTTGAGAGCTTCCTGAGAGCGCGGCGACCCGCGGGCGTGAACTCTCGGCGGCCGGTTCACGTGACCCCGGGTAGACGATCAACCCCAGGAGGTCACCCATGACCGAAACCATCGAGGTACGGCGCGCGGCCGTCGTCCGCAGCGACGGCGAGTACCGGCTCGTGACGAACGAGGCGGTCCCGGCCGGCACGCTGCTGTTCACCCTTGAGGGGGAGCTGACGGCGACGCCGACCCGCTACACCGTCCAGCTGGACGCGGACCGCCACGTCGACATGCCCGCGGGGTCGCCGCTCGAGGAGGTGCTGGACCGCTACTACTGGCGGTTCATGAACCACGCCTGCGAGCCGACGGCGGTGATCCGCGACCGGTCGGTGCTCAGCCTGCGCCCGATCCCGGCGTGGTCGCAGATCACCTTCCACTACGCCAGCACCGAGTACGACATGGCCGAGCCCTTCGCGTGCGAGTGCGGCAGCGGCCGCTGCGACGGCGTCATCCAGGGCTTCCGGCACCTGGCCCGGGAGCGGCGCGAGGAGCTGCGCTCGCTGCTTTCGCCGTACCTGCTGGCCGTGCTCGACGGCCGGATCGCCGAACCCGTCGGGGTGTGACGGTGAGCGAGGCGCTCCAGCCGGCCGAACCCGCCCTCCTCTACCAGTTCTTCGAGCAGTCGGCGCGGCGGTGGCCGGGAGCGGTCGCCCTCGACGTCCCGCCGTCCGGCGGCCGGCCTCGGCGCACCGTCACCTACGGCGACCTGCACCGGCGGTCCTCGGCCGTGGCGCGCGCGGTGCACCGGGCGGTGCGGCGGCCGGGGATCGTCGCGATCCTGTTGTCCCGCACCACCGAAGCCCTCTACCTCGCGCAGCTCGGCGTCCTGCGGTCCGGTTCGGCCTACGTCTGCCTCGACCCGTCGTTCCCCGACGAGCAGCTGGCCCACATCCTCGGCGACGCCGCGCCGGCGTTGCTCGTCACCGACCGGGCCGGGCACGAACGGGCCACGCGGGCCGGCTACACCGGCGCGGTGCAGCGCGTCGACCGACCGGCCGAGCCCTCGGCCCAGGCGGTCATCGCTCCCGCGGCGCCGCCGGGGCTGGCCTACGTCATCTACACCTCGGGCACCACCGGCAAGCCGAAGGGCGTGCTCGTCGGGCACCGCGGGGTGGTCAACCTGATCCGGTCGGACGTCGCGGAGTTCCGGCTCGGCCCCGGCGACCGCGTCGCGCAGGGCTCCTCCCCGGCCTACGACTCCTCGGTCGAAGAAGCGTGGATGGCGTGGGCGTGCGGCGCCACCGTCGTGGTGCTGGACGACGAGACCGCGCGACTGGGTCCCGACCTGGTGCCGTGGCTGCGGCGCGAACGCGTCACCGTGCTGTGCCCGCCGCCGACCCTGCTGCGCGCGACCGCGTGCGAGGACCCGCGGCGGGAGCTGCCCGACCTGCGCCTGCTCTACGTCGGCGGGGAGGCGCTGCCCGCCGACGTCGCGGAGCGCTGGGCGCCGGGCCGCCGGATGGTCAACGGCTACGGGCCGACCGAGTGCACGGTGACCTGCCTGCGCGCCGACGTCGAGCCCGGAAAGCCGGTCGCCATCGGCAAGCCGGTGCCCGGCATGCGGGCCTGGGTGCTCGACGAACGGCTGGAGCCCGTCAAGCCCGGGGAGAAGGGCGAGCTGTGCATGAGCGGCCCGGGCCTGGCGCTCGGCTACCACGCCAAGCCGGAGCTGACGGCGGAGAAGTTCCCGCGGCACCCGCGGCTCGGGCGGCTCTACCGCACCGGCGACCTCGTGCACGCCGAACCGGACGGCACGCTCTTCTACCACGGCCGCATCGACTCCCAGGTCAAGCTGCGCGGCTACCGGATCGAGCTGGAGGCGATCGAGGCGTCGCTGGCGCGGTTCCCCGGCGTGCGGGAGGCGGCGTGCCGGGTCCAGGGCGAAGGCGCGGGGCAGGTCATCGCCGCACACCTCGTGCCGGACGGCGCCATGCCCGATCCGGCCGTGCTCAAGGACCACCTGCGCACTGCCCTGCCCGCCTACATGATCCCGGCGGTCTTCGGGGCGGCGGACACGCTGCCGCGCAGCGCCGGCGGCAAGCTGCGCCGCGACGACCTGCCGGTCCTGGCCACCGGGCGGCGCCACGCCGTCAAGACCGCCGGCACCGCGACCGAGGAGTTCATCGCCGACGCCCTGCGCGAAGTGTTCGGGACCACGGACATCGGGGCCGACGACGACTTCTTCGACGACCTCGGCGGCAGCTCGCTGCAGGCGGCGATGCTCATCTCGAAGCTGCGCGGCAACCCGCTCACCGAGGCCATCGCCGTCCGGGACGTCTACAGCGCCCGCACGGTGGCCGGGCTCGCGAAGCTCGCCGCCCCCGCGGTCCACGACGAGCTGGACGCGGTCGCGGCACCGGCGCGCGGCGCGATCGCCGTCACCGCGGCGCAAGCGGCCTGGTTGCTGGCCGAGCTGGCGATCGCCGCGCCGATCGGCTACTTCGCCGTGTTCCTCGCGCTCCCCTGGCTGGCCGAGCGGATCGGGCTGGTCCCGCTGATCGTCCTGCTCCCGATCGCGGCACTGGTGGCCGGGTTCGGCTGGACGCCGGTGGCCGTGTTCCTCGCCGTCCGCGCGAAACGGGTGCTCATCGGCAAGTTCGAGCCGACGCGGATGCCGGTGTGGAGCGGGTTCCACCTGCGGCTGTGGATCGTGCGGCACCTACTGCGGTTCGTGCCGTGGGGAACCATCGCCGGCACCGAGTTCCAGAACATCGCCCTGCGTTCGCTCGGCGCCCGGATCGGCAAGCGCGTGCACATCCACCGCGGCGTCGACGTCGTCCAGGGCGGCTGGGACCTGCTCGACATCGGCGACGACGCCACCATCGCCCAAGACGCCTCGCTCGGCCTGGTGCAGCTGTCCGAGGGGCACCTGACGATCGGGCGGATCACCGTCGCGGGCGGGGCCACCGTCGACGTCCGCGCGGGCATGTCCCCGAACACCCGGCTCGGCCGCGGATCCTGGCTGGCCGCGTTGTCGTCGCTGCCGTCCGGCACCGCGGTGCCGGACGGGCGCCGCTGGGACGGCGTCCCGGCGCACGACGCGGGCCCCGCACCCCGCGCACCGGTCCCGGTCTTCACGGGCAGCATGCTCTCGCCGTTCGCGCACGGGCTCGCGACCGTCGCGGCGCGGGCGGCCTTCGCCTGGCTGTTCGCCCTCCCGTTCTCGGCGGTCATGATCGCGCTGGTGCTGACCTTCCACGTCACGTACCCGTCCCTGCTCGACGCGCTCACCCAGCCGTGGGCACACCTGGAGTTCCTGCTCGTCCTCGCCGTGGCGACCTGCCTGTCGCTGCTGGTGTCGGTGTGGTGCGAGGCACTCAGCGCCCGGCTGCTCGGCCGCGTCGGCGACGGGGTCATCAGCCGCTGGAGCCTCGCCTACCTCCGGATCGGGCTGAAGACGGGTCTGGTCACCACGGCCGGGAACTGGCTGTCCGGTGGGCTGTTCTGGCCGGTGTGGCTGCGCTGGGCGGGGATGAAGGTGGGGCGCGGCTGCGAGATCAGCACGATCATCGACGTCGTCCCGGAACTGGTCGAGATCGGCCAGGACACGTTCTTCGCCGACGGCATCTACCTCGGCGGCCCCCGCATCCAGCAGGGCACGGTCACCCTGGCACCGGTCCGCCTCGGCCACGACACCTTCCTCGGCAACCACGCCGTCGTCCCGGCCGGCCAACGCCTCCCCCCGGACATCCTGATCGGCGTGTGCACGGTCGCCGACGACCGCGTCATGCGGCCCGGCACGTCGTGGTTCGGCCACCCGCCGATGTTGTTGCCGCGCCGGGAGATCGTGGAAACCGACCGCGGCCTCACCCACGACCCGTCGTTCGCGCGGGTCGTCACGCGGGTGTTCTGGGAGTGGCTGCGGTTCGCGCTGCCGGTCGTGCCCCTGGCCGTCATGACGGCCTGGTTCACCGGAATCGCTTACGTCGCGCGGATTCTGCCGCTGCCCGCCGTCCTCTTCCCGGGCGCCGCCGTCGTCACGCTGGCGAGTGCGATCCTGCCGTGCCTGATCGTGCTCGCGCTGAAGTGGGGCCTGCTCGGCCGGGTCAAGCCGGGCGTGCATCCGTTGTGGTCCTGCTGGTGCAGCCGGTGGGACTTTCTCTACGTCGCTTGGGGGGTCATCGCTTCCGGCGTGCTGTCGGCGTTCGAGGGCACGTTGATGCTGCCCCTGTACCTGCGCCGCATGGGCATGCGCATCGGCAAGCGCGTGGTGCTCGGCGAGGGTTTCGCCCAGGTCGTCGACCCGGACATGCTGCACTTCGGCGACGGTGCGACGGTCAGCGCGATGTTCCAGGCCCACACGTTCGAGGACCGCGTCCTCAAGATCGACCACGTCCACGTGGGCGCCCATTCGACCCTCGCCCACGGCACGGTCCCGTTGTACGGCGCCGAAATCGGCGAGCACACGTACGTCGCGCCGCACAGCGTGATCATGAAGCAGGAGCATCTGCTGCCGCGGCTGCGGTATGCGGGCGTGCCGACGAAGGAGCAGAAAGCCCCCTCGCCGAGGGCGAATCCCGAGCCGCCGACGCAGCCGCTTCGCCAGGCCAGGCGGGTGAAGGCGGACCCGGTGCCGCCGACGCAGGCATTCTGGCAGTTCGACCGGACGTTCGCCGTCCCCGGCGAACAACCGGCCAGGCAGCCGCGGGCGGGCCGTCACCGAGCGGGACACTCCCCGCACGGACGTGCCGACGTCCCGATCACCTGACCTCGTTCATCGGACACCACTCCGACTGGGGACGGTGAACTCGGCGGGATCGGGTAGTCCTACTCACGCGCCACGGGCCGGGGACGGCCTACCGTGCTCGACGTGGATGATCACGAGGTCGAGCCGGCCGGGCCCCGGACGAGCGGGAAGGGGCCGGCCCGCCGGTGCGGAACGGCCGCGACCGTGGGCGCCGCGCTGAGCCTGGTCTGGCTGACGGTGACGAACACCGCTTCCCTGGACGCCGCGCTGTCCCGCGCCGAACTGGGAGCCTTGGGCATCGTGGTCTGGGGGCTACCGGCCGGGGCGTTGCTGGCCTGGCCGCTGCTGTGGGCGGCCGGGGTGAGGCGGGCCGGGCTGGTCGCGCTGCTCGCCCCTGTTCCCGTGGTGGCACTGTGGCATCTACTGGACCTGTTCTGGCTTGACGCCGCGGGGCGCGACGGACGGCTCGGCGCCTGGCCGCTGCCGGTCCTCACGGCTGCGGGGTACGCGGCGGCCGCGCTGGCCACCGCGCCCGGAGTCCGGCTTCGGTGGTGGCGGCCGGCGGTCTCGGCCGCGATGGCGGCCATGGTCGTGGTGGCCGTCGCGGTGACCGGGCCGGCGCAGTCCCGGCAAGCGAACGACCAGCTCGAGGGTCGGCTGCGCGCCTTCGGCCATCCGCTGTATGCCCCGGACCTGCCGGGGTTCCGCCTCGTCAACGCCGGTACCAGCGGCACGCTCGGAGCCGGCCTCACGTTCTACTACCAGCTGTGGTCGACGGACGCACACGGGCGTCAGCTCGAGGTGCGGGCGGAGCAGACGACCGTGCCGGCGGGCTTCGACCCGCCGACCGACTGCCGAGCCGTCCTCACGATTCGGACCGAGGCTGTGCCCTGCGCCTTGGTCGCTCCCGAGGTCTGGTCGATCGACCGGACCGGGTACCGGCTGGACGTCGCCCGCCGGGACGACCAGCTGATCCGGCTCAGCTCGGCCGGCGACGTGTCCGACAACGCCCTGCTCGAGGCCGCGACCAGCCTGCGCGAGCGGCCGGCCGGCTATTTCTCCGGGATTTCGGCCGGCCAGGGCTGAGGACGGCGACGCCCTACTTCGGTGCCCGGAAGCCGCCGGTCTTCGGCTCGAGCAGTTCGGCCAGCCGCAGCGGGGTGCGGTCCTCGAACATCGGGCCGACGAGCTGCACCCCGACCGGGAGGCCCTCGGGGGACCGGCCCGCGGGGACGGCGGTGGCGGGCAGGCCGGGCATGGTGGCCAGGCCGGCCCAGACGAGCTGGTCGAAGTACGGGTACTCGACGCCGTCGATGTCGATGCGCCGTTCCAGCGGCTGGGGGTGGTGGTCGTGCGGGAACGCGGGTGTCGGCGTGATCGGGCACACCACGGCGTCGAACTCGGCGAACAGCTGCCGCCAGCCGTGGCGGTGGACCTCGCGGCGGTTGTTCGCCTCCAGCCAGTCGCGGTGGCTGAACCCCATGGCGCGCAGCCGCACGGCGTCCAGGCTCCGGTCGTCCGCGCTCTCGTACGCTGCGACGGGAAAACGCGCGACGGAGCCGGAAATCAGCAACTGCATGTACAGCGTCGCGGCTTCGGTCAGATCGGGCAGCAGCGGGCTGTGCCGTTCGACGTGGGCGCCGCCGTCGACGAGCGCGGCGGCCACCCGGTCCACGCCCGCCCGCACGGCGGGCCCGGTCGGGATGAGCGGATGTTCGTCGAGGACCAGGACCCGGAAATCGTGGAGCCGCTCGTGGCGGGCGGGCGGCAGTGCCAGCCGGTGCGCCACGCCGAGCGTCAGCGGGTCCGGTCCGGCCATGACGTCGAGCAGGAGCGCGAGATCGCGGGCGCTGCGCGCCATCGGTCCGACGACGGCGAGGTCGAGGTCGACCGGCAACGCCGGCTCGGACGGCGGGACCATGCCGCGGTTGGCCGCCAGCCCGAGCGTCGGCTTGTGCGCGTAGACGCCGCAGAAATGCGCGGGGGTGCGCAGCGAGCCGCCGATGTCGGAGCCGATGGACAGCGCGCCGAACCCGGACGCCAGGGCCGCCGCCGACCCGCCGGAGGACCCGCCCGGCGTGCGACCGCGGTCCCACGGGTTGGTGGTGGTGCCGTAGATCTCGTTGAAGCTCTGGATGTCCTGCAACCCCAACGGCACATTCGTCTTGCCGAGCACCACCGCGCCCGCGGCCTTGAGCCGCGACACCTGCACCGCGTCCTCGGCCGGCACGTAGTCGCGGTGGGCCGGCATGCCCCAGGTCGTCGGCAGGCCGGCGATGTCGTAGGACTCCTTGACCGTCACCGGAACGCCGAGCAGCGGCCGGTCCTCACCCCGCGCGCGGGCCTGGTCGGCCCCGCGCGCGGCGGCCCGCGCCCGGTCGAAGTCCGGCACGCAGATCGCGTTGATCACCTCGTCGTCGCGCTCGATCCGGGCGATCGCCTCGTCGGTCAGTTCCACCGATGTCACCGCGCCGGCGCGCAACGCGGCAACGAGTTCTTCGGCCGTCTGAAAGCTCCATTCCATGAATGCGAAGCTAGCGACCGGCCACCGAGGACACGAAATTCCGGTTCGCGCAACGACAAGAACGAACGGGCCGCCTTCACCGCGCTCTTTCTGCCTCCGAAGGTGGCCCGCCGCAGGTCACGGGCCTACCGTGGGGCAATTCCCTCCGCGCAGGCCAGGAAATGCCGCATCGTGCAACAGGATGGACGTCTCAATTCCGGTCGACGGGCCGGATCGACCGCGGCTCTAGTTCGGCTGCTGCTGGGGGTGACCAGGCGGGGTGTAGCCGGGCGGCGGGATATCCGGCTGGGCGGCCATCGGGTACGGCGCGAAGCCGGGTTGCCGCGGCGGGCGGCCGCTCTTGACGACCGCGATCGCGACCAGGAGCCAGGAAAGCACGACGAGGACGTCGAGCGGGATGCGCACCGCCAGGAAGATCAAGGTGATTTCGTCGAAGCTCAGCCGGCTGGACCTCATCCAGGACGGCGCGTCCAACGACACGTACTGCCACGCGATGCCCGCCGTAGTCGTGACGACCATGACGAGGAAGGCGCCCACCATCAGGCCGGAGACTCCCCGGGCGCGTCCCTTGACCGAAAAGATCAGGCCGAGCACGCCCACCAGGAGCAGCAGCACCCGCGGGACGGTCTCGATGCTCGCCAACGCAAGGGGTGACATGCTGCCCTCCAAGGCTTTCCGTCCGAGCTCGAGACGTCCGAGCGCCGATCCTATTCGGTGCCGCCGCCCCGCGCGGTGCTTTCGGCGAATGGCCAACGGTTCCAGCGCCTGATGCCGCGTCGGACGCTGGATCAGCAGCCTGACAGCTCGGGATCGGCGTCGAGCGCGTCGAGCACCGCGTTGCCGTTCGCCTTCGCCCACTCGGTCAGGCTGCGGATCGGATCGGTCAGCGTCTCCCCGAGCGGGGTGAGCTCGTACTCGACGCGGGGCGGCACCTCGTCATACGCGTGGCGGCGGACGAGTCCGTGCGCCTCGAGCCGCCGGAGCGTCTGGGTGAGCACCTTGCGCGAGATGCCGCCGATCAGCTCGACCAGCTCGCCGTGGCGCACCGGGCCCTTGCTGAGGCCGGCGAGCACGACCACCGTCCACTTGTCGGCGATCAGCTCCACCGTCAGCCGCGCCGGACAGTCGGCGAGAAAGGGGTCACCGGGACCGAAACCGCTCATGACACAAAGGTACCTGGGGGTTCCTGTCGGAAACCTAATCTGGGGTTCTCCCACCCAGAACCAGGAGAGTCATGCGAGTCATCAGCCAGCACAAGCTCGGCGGTCCCGAGGTGTTCACCATCGTGGACGCGCCCGCGCCCCGGCCCCTGCCGACCGAGGTCGCTGTCCGGGTCAAGGCGATCGGGCTGAACCCGCTCGAGGCGCGCCTGCGCGCCGGCGAGTTCCCGCTGCTCGGCCGGCCGCCGTTCGTCCTCGGCTGGGACATCAGCGGCGTGGTCGACCAGGCGCAGACCTGGCGGTTCCGGCCGGGCGACGAAGTGTTCGGAATGCCGCTGTTCCCCCGGCCGGCGAGCGCGTACGCCGAAGTCGTGTCGGCGCCGGCGTTGCACCTGGTGCGCAAGCCGGCGTCGCTCTCCCACGTCGAGGCGGCCGCGTTGCCGATCGTCGGGCTGACGGCGTGGCAGGGCCTCGTCGACCTCGGCCGTGTGACCGAGGGCGACCGAGTCCTGATCCACGGCGGTGGCGGCGGAGTCGGCCACGTCGCGATCCAGATCGCGAAGGCGTTCGGCGCACACGTGATCACCACCGCCGGCGGGAGCAAGCGGAAGTTCGTCGAGGGGTGCGGTGCCGACGAGGTGATCGACTACACGAGCGTCGACTTCGCCGAGGCGGTCCGCGACATCGACCTCGTGCTCGACACGCTCGGCGGCGACACCGTCGAGCGGTCGCTCGGAATCCTCCGCCCCGGCGGTCACCTGGTGACGGCGGTCGCCGAGGAGGACTCTGAGCTCGCCGCCGAGTTCGAGGCGGCCGGCATGCGCTTCAGCGGCATCGCGGTCGACCCCGATCCGGTCGCCCTGCGAGGCCTCGTCGAGCTGGTCGACCAGGGCAGGCTCCGGGTCCACGTGGAGAAGACGTTCCCGTTCGAGCGCGTCGCCGACGCGCACCGGCTGCTCGACGGCGGTCATCTCCGGGGCAAGCTCGTCCTCACCGTCTGATCCCGTCCGTCGGCGGCGACCGGAACGTCGGTCGCCGCCCGGATCGCCCGGGCGATTTCCTCAGCGGTCGCGTCCACGGTGTGGGTGAACGGCCGGCCCACGAACGCCACCACCCGGTACCGACCCTGCGCCACGAATACAGCCGGCGCGGCCGAAGCCGGCTGATCCGCACCTGCGCCGACCACGGCACCGGCAACACGACGCCGAGCGCCGGCAGCCGGCCCCTGATCGACGGTCTCACCAGCAACGCCCCCGAGGAGTCCACGTCCGCCCCTCCGTTCTGCACGACTTCGCGGACGGCCCGATTGACGAAGGACAAATGCACGGGTTTCGACTGCCGTCGAAACGGTTGCCGACGCCACCGCGCCGGCCGGAAACTGCGCGAGTAACGATCACCGTCCAGACAGGAGTCTTCTGTTGCGCAAGTTCTCCTTTTCCCGTGGCCGGATCGCCGCTCTGTCGCTCGCGCTCGCCTCGCTCAGCGCCGTGGCCCTGCCCGGGCCGGCGTCGGCCGCGCCCCGGAGCGACGAGGGAAGCTGCACCGTCGTCCTCAGCAAGGATCGCGACCCGCAGGGTGACTCGAAGGTTCTGGCCAAGGCGTGTTCGACGGTTTCCGCCGCAGACGCCCACGCGAAGGCCACGGCGGCGGCGACCCGAGCCCGCGGTGGCTTCGCCCCGGCAGACCTCATCCTGCTTCAGGAATACACGGACGCCGACTACAAGACGCTGAGCTACACCTTCGTGGCCGCCGATCCGTGCGACAGCTCGGGGTACACCCTCACGAACTACTACCAGGTCGGGCAGTACGTGTCGTCCATGCGAGGCTCCAACGGCTGCGCCCGGGCGGTATTCACCGACTACGCCGACTGGACCGACCACGTGATCCACGCTCTGCCGATCAACTACCTCGGCGAATACTGGAACGACAACGTCAACAAGGTGCACTTCTTCAACTGACGCCTTCGGTGGGGGAGGCGTCCTCCCCCACCGAACGTCGCTTCCTGCAGCCGGTGAAGACGACGCACGCCGCGGCTGGTCGAAGTCCGAAGGCTCCCGGCATCTTCGCCGTCGCGCGCGGCGGCCGGTCGCGCACCTGCCCGGGCCCGGCGCCACGCGACCGCCGACGAGCTGCGTGCCACGCCGGCCGAGCTGGTCCGCCGCCGGACGCTCGGTTTCGACAGCGCCACCACCACGGTCCGGAAGTTGGAGCTGGTAAGCGCGTTGCGCACCCGGTCAAAGCCCGCTTCGTGCCGGTGGACGTCGCGTAAGGCCCGCACCCTGATGGCCCGGGACGTCGGCGGGCCGTGACGGAACTCGGAGTGCGGGTCGCTGCTACAGCGGTGGCGTGTGAGCGGAGTGCGGTGCGAACGCCGTGGCCAGGACCCGCCGCAATCCGTCGAAGGTCGCCAGGACTCGGTGGGCCTCCTCTTGCATCGACCGCATCGCGCGGTCGTCGCCGGCGTCGAAGGTGAGGGACTCCTGCCACAGAGCCTGTTCGGCCGGCCGCCACGCCGGCTTGTCGGCGACCTCGACGTTCACGAATCCGGCGCGCGGCAGCTGCGTGCGCAGATCCACTTGCCGCAATCGCGGGGCCAGCCGCTCGTCGCCGGCGTCCACGGCCTCCCAGCAGGTGACGACCAGGCGTCCGCCGGGCAGGAGAACCCGACGGCACTCCCGCAGCGCGGCCGGCTTCGACTCGGCGAACTGCAGGGAGTCGACGATGAGCACCGCGTCGACCGACGCCGTGCTCAGACCGGTGCTGCCCAGCTCACCCACCCGGAAGTCGGCTCGATCCGCGAGCCCCAGCGCCTGTGCCCGACGCCGAGCGTGCTCGACCGCGACCATCGAAAAGTCCAGCCCGACCACCCGGGAACCGCTGCGCCGCGCGATCTCCAGCCCATACCCGCCACGACCGCACGCCAGATCCAGCAGAACCTGCCCAGCACGCAGGCCGAGCGCCTCCACGACCTCGTCGAGCCCGGCCCCGCCCAGCAGGCTGGTGGACTGCAGGCCCGGTGGAAGGCCCAGCACGCGCCGCACGAGTTCGTCGGCTACCGGCGATTCGATCCGGTCCGCGTACCAGCGGTCGAACTCCGCAGCACTACTCGTCACCTTCCGACCATCCCACATCCCGCCAAGCCCGGCGGCGCGGCACGGTGACCACGTTTCCCACCGCGAGTTCTAGCGCCGGGTGTACACGAAGCCGAGCTTGTCGACCTCGTCGCCGGTACGGCCGTGGAAACCGGCGATCTGCCAGCCGTCGGGCGCTGTCCGCGTGACGCAGTCCGAGGTCACCGAACCTCCCGCGAGCACGCGGCCGAGGTTCGTCGTGAACCGGGCCGAGAAGATCCGCGTGTGGCCGTCGTAGCTGCCCTGGCACAGGGTCGCCGACGTGAGGTACTCGGTGCTGCCCAAGACCAGCGACGTCGCCGTTCCGCCGGTGCCGCCGTGGGCCAGCGTGCGGCCGTCGTCCAGGGTGACGGCGACCTGGTCGAGCCGGGATCCGCTGCGCAGCGCGAGGGTGCGCACCCGGGCCGCCGCCGGGACGTCGTCGGTGAAGTAGTCGCCGTGCGGGCCGCCGAACTGGTCGGACAGGCGGAACGCGGGGTTGCGGGTCCAGCCGAACGTCGTCGTGACGGGGTCGTGGTCGGAGAGCATCCGGCCCTGGTCGTCGAGGAACTTCGCGTGTTCGTTGTCGTACGACGTCGCCTTCAGGGAAATGAGCTTGCTGCCGCGGTAAAGGACCTTGTCGACGACCTCGCAGTCGTTGGTGACCGCTTGCTCGTCGCAGACCAGCGCCGGGCTGCCCGGCGCGGGAGCGGCGCCACCGCGCACCAGCTGGATCCAGGCGTCGGTGAGGCCGTTGTCGGCGGCGAACCCGGCGATCGTGTCGGCAGCGCGGGTGTAGCGGGTGTTGGTGTCGCCCATGACGATGACGGCGTTGCCCGCCGAATGCGTCTTGATGAACCCGGTCAGCTGAGCGAGGTTCGACGCGCGGGACGCCTCGTCGCCGTCGTTGGTGCCGGCGTTCGTGTGCAGGTTGTAGGTGTCGACGTAAACCCCTTCGGCGAGCCGCACGCGCAGGAAGGTGAAGCCCTTCGGCGTCAGGCAGTCCCCCGAGTCGAGCTGGCACGACGTCCAGTGCACGCGCTCGAAGTCGCCGGTGTCGTAAGGCAAGGACGACAGCGAGTTCAGCCCGCTGCCGATCCCGGCGCCGCCGCTGGTCGGGGTCCGGTACGCGTGGGTATCGGTGGAGTAGAGCGCGGCGTGGTAGTTGAAGTCCTCTTCGACGTGCACGAGGTCGTACGCGCCGATCCGCCGGCCGATCTCGGTGGTCGCGGACTGCCGCGGTGTCGGGGCGCTGGAGATGCCCTCGGGCAGGCCCGCGACGTTGTAGCTCAGGACGGAGAAGCTGCCCCCGTCGGCGGTGTCGGCGTGCGCGACGGCCGGGGCGGCGGCGGACAGCACCGCCGCGACCGTCAGCGCGGCAAGGCGTTTCTTCACGGTTTCTCCTGCAGGATTCGGACGGACATTCCGGTCGGGGTGTAGGTGGCCACCGCCCGCAGGCCCGGGCGGTCGACGGTGATCTCCGCGAACCGGCCGGACAGCCGGCGCGCGGTGAGAACCTGGACGCGCCCCCGCGGGCACGACGGGTGCACGACGAGCTCGAGGACACCGCCCGAGATCGCGATGGACCCGTCCGGGGCCGCAAGCAGGTCGCCGGCACGGAGGACGAGCCGGCCGCCGGTCTGGTGGTAGCTCCGCACGCGAAGGCCGTGGTCCGTCCGCAGCGTCCCGTCGCGGACCTCGACCGGTCCGGTGCCGAGCGCGCACGGCGAAGAGGCCACCAGCGTTCCGGCCTCCAGCCGGGCTCCGCCGCGGAAGCGGTTCGCGCCGGTCAGCGTGAGCGTTCCGCTGCCCGCCTTGGTCAGGCCGCCGGCGCCGTCGATGTCGTTGCGCCAGCTGTCCTGCGCGGAGAACCCGCCCCGCGCCGCGTCCAGCACGACGCGGACGTCGGCGTCGAACGCGCCGTAGCCGTCGGCCGCCGCGAAGAGGTTCAACCGCCCCCATTGCTCGGGGCCGTCCAAGACCGGGTCGGGGAACGCCGTCGTGCGCAGGACTTCGCGACGCTGGGCCGCGTCGAGGTAGGGCAGCCGGGTTTCCAGCAGCACCTCGGCTCCCTTGGGCACGGTCGTCGGCGTCCGGGCGGACGGCCGCGGCAGTCCGTAGGCCGAGCGGAACGCCACCATCGCGCCGTTGGCCTGCCGGTCCGCGTATTCGTCGGTTCCGGTGTGCGCCCGGGTGTAGAGCGTGTCGGCGGTGGTGCCGGTTGCCGCCGTCAGGTAGCGGAGCGCCTGCTCGCGAGCACCCGTCTTGAGCGCCGCGTTCTGCGGATCGGCGAGGGTGGCGGCGGCGAGCGCGGTGGCGAGGATCCGGCCGCCGACGACGTCGAGCGGCGAGTGCATCCCGGCGGTGATCCGCGTGTCGGAGAGGTCGTACGCGCGGGCGACCAGCTCCTGGAACCGTTCCGGGATCGCGTACGCCAGCGCGAGGCAGGCGAGGTGGAAGGCGTTGGTGTGCCCGCTCGGGTAGCCGGCGTCGTCCACCGGCGCCGTGCCGCGCTGGCGCAGCAGCTGCGGCGCGACGACCACATCGGACTGGTACACCGGGAACCCGAGTGCGTCGACCCGGCCGGTGTCGACCACCCGGCTGTCGGCGTTCAGGCGCCACGGCCGCGGGTACTGGTAGGCGTACTTGCTCGGGTTGCCCGAGGCGTACGGGCCGCGCAGCGTGTCGACGAGCCGGGCGACCAGGCCCAGCTCGGAATCCTCCGCCCCGGCACCCAATGCCGATCCCGGGGGCGCGTCCGCGGGGACGGCGTCGTCGATCTTGGTCGCCGGCGTGCCTTCCGGAGCGGACGTGATCCCGGTGACGGCTTTCGCGCCGGTGCGGTAGAAACCCGCGAGCGGGCCGAGGCCGCCGATCGCCGCGTAGGACTGGTGCTGCCGGTCGAAGACGAAGGCGCGCTTCGCCTCGGCTTCGGTGCGCCGCCGCGTGACGGCGACGACGTGGTGGACGTTGGCGCGCAGGACGACCGGGTCGAGCACGCGGCCGCCGTCCCACGTGGTTCCGGTGCGCCAGAAGCGCTGCATGCCGGTCAGCGCCCGGACGGCCGCATTGGTTTCGGGAGTCCGGTTGTCCGGGACGTTCGTGCGGTAGCTGTCGACGAAGGCCAGAATCTGCGCTTCGGCCTCGGCCGGAAGAGCGCCGAGCGCCGATCCGGCGACGACGCCGGCGGGAACGAGCGCGGACCAGCGCAGGAAATCCCGCCGGCCCCAGGTGGTCGGACTCACTTCGTTCTCCTGTCGCGGGAAGCGCAGTCGCCGGGGAAGTGCGAGCGCTCAGCGATGATCAGCGGGCCGGCTCGACGCGTCAAGGCCCGGAAGACGGGATTCGCCGATTGGTCACCCCCGCGACGTCCGAAGAGCGAAATCGTCTTGGATTCGACGGATTTTCGACGGCCCGTCGTCGAATTTCGCCGATTCGCTCCCGACGGCTCCGAAGTCTGCTAAGAATTGCGTGCGCCGCTTCGACCGCATTCGGTTCACCCGCGTTCGGCGCGGTATTCCGGCGAGGGTCGCGAGGGGTGGCGTTGGCGTTCGAGGAGCGCATGGTCGGCGGCCGGTACCGGCTGCTCGGGGAGGTCGGCCGGGGCGCGATGAGCGTGGTCTGGCGGGCCCGGGACGAGCGGCTCGACCGGCTGGTGGCCGTCAAGCAGCTCCTGCACGATCCCGCGGCGGACGTCCACGCCGTGTTCGCCGGCTGCGAGCGAGCGGTGCGGGAAGCCCGGCTGACGGCCCGGCTGGGGCACCCGCACGCGATCGCGGTCCACGACGTGCTCGAGGACTGCGGCTCGGTCTACCTCGTGCTCGAGTACCTGGCGTCCCGGTCGCTGACCGACCGGATCGTGGCGGCCGGTCCGCTGCCCGCCGCCGCAGTGGCCGGTGTCGGGCACCAGATCGCCGCGGCACTGGCCGCCGCGCACGGGAGCGGCATCCTCCACCTCGACGTGACCCCGAACAACGTGCTCGTCGCCGACGACGGCACCGCGAAGATCGCGGACTTCGGCATCTCGCGCGCGCTCGGGGACGCGGCGCCGGGCGGGACCGGGGTCGTCGCCGGCACTCCCGCCTACCTCGCCCCGGAGATCGCCCGCGGCGACGAGCCGGGGCCCGCTTCGGACGTGTATTCGCTGGGGGCGACCCTCTACACCGCACTGGAAGGGGCGCCTCCGTTCGGCGCCGACGACGACCCCGTGGCTCTGCTCCACCGGATCATCCACGACGACCCGGCCCCGCCCGCTTACGCGGGCCCCCTCGCCGACGTCGTGCTCCGGCTGCTCGCGCGCGAACCCGGAGCACGACCGTCGATGCCCGAGGCCGTCGGCCTGCTGGCGGCCCTCGGGACTCCGGCCGCCGACGTCCCTTCTCCTGAACACCGCCGCTGGTCGCTCATCGCCTTCGGCCTTGCCGCCGCGCTGGCGGCCGGAGTCGGCTTGTCACTGGCGTTCACCGACCATGCCGAACCTCCGGGGCTCGCGGCGCGGCCGCCGACCACGATCACCGCGGACCACACCGTCCGGTCCACCACCACCGCCGCGTCACCGCCCGCGGCTCCTCGTCCTTCGCGCGTCTTCGCACCGCGCGAGACGGCGGACGCGGCCGGCTGCTCGGCACGCTACGAGCTGACGAACTCCTGGCCCGGCGGCGCCCAGGCGCGGGTCACGGTGCACAACGACCGGACGTCCCGCCTCACCGGCTGGGTGGTCTCGTGGACGGTGCCGGCCGGCACCGACATCCGCGACCTGTGGAACGGCACGCTGGCCCGCCGCGGTGCCACGGCGACCGTGGGCGACGCCGGCTGGAACGCCCTGCTCGACGAGAACGCGTCGACTTCGTTCGGGCTCACCGAAATCCGGACGGCCGACCACGGCCCGCTCCCCGTCCTCACTTGCCGGCCGGCCGGTCCCTGAACCTCACCTCGGAGCGCGGGCGGTCGTCTCCCCCACCATGACGCGCGGCGCCAGCAACTCGACGCCCGTGGTGGACCGGCCGTCCAGCTGCAGCGCCGCCCTCTCCACCGCCAGCTCGCCGAGGGCGCGCGCCGGGATCACCACACCGGTGGGCCGCAGGCGCTGTTGCTTCGCCACGGTTTCCGAACTGACCGCGACGAGCGAAAGGTCCTCGGGCACCCGCAGCCCGCGGCGATGCACCGCGGCCAGCACCAGGGGAAGCGCCTTCTCGTTGTCGACGACCAGTGCGGTCGGCGCCGCCTCCGCGAAGAGGCCGTCCAGGCACGCGGTGATCTCGGCGGCCGAGGACGAGCACGAGCCCGACGCGGCCCGCATGCCGTGCCGAGCGGCGGCGGTGGTGACTCCTTCGAGGAAGCGCGTCGCGTAGCTGATCTTGCCGAGGTAGGTCTCCGGCGGCGGTCCGATGTGGACGACCGACCGGTGGCCGAGGTCGGCGAGGTGGGTGACGCACGCGGCCCCGGCCGCACGGAAGTCGAGGTCGACGCAGGTCAGGCCGTCGGGCCGGTCGGGCACGCCGACCAGCACCGAAGGCTGCCCCGCGGTGAGCAGGATCGGCAGCCGCGGGTCGTCGGCGGCGACCTCCATGACGATCACCGCGTCCGCGAGCGCGGCGGACGTCACCCGCCGCAGACCCGCGATGCCCTCGTCGTGGGTGACCAGCAGCAGGTCGAAATGCCGCGCGCGGGCCGCCGCGGCCGCCGCGGCGAAGAACTCCATCTCCGTGCCCGTGTTCTCGCCGCCGCGCAGCGGCACGGCCATGGCCAGCACCCCCACGCGCTGGGACACCATCGCCGAAGACCACGGCCGGCGCTGGTACCCGACCTTGCGGATCGTCTCCTCGACCAGCCGCCGCGTCCGCGGCGAGATCGGCCGCTTCCCCGTGATCACGTAGGACACCGTGCTCGGCGACACCCCGGCCGCTTTCGCGACGTCGACGATCGTCGCCGCGCCGCTGCCGGGTTCCGTCGTCTCGTCCGCCGCGTCGCGGGGTTTCACCATGGTTGCGAACTTTCTGGGCGACCCATTGTCCGGTTCGTTGTCCGATCGGGCGTTAGCGCTAACACGAATGCGTGAACGCGAACGTTAGTGTTCGCGGGAGCCGCCGGTCAAGCACGGTTCAGCCACGGGATCGACGCCCCGGCCGAGCGTCACGCGGCCGGGCGGCAGCCGGTGACCGGGATGCCCTGGACCCCGCCGCGGCCCGAAGCCACGAAGCCGAACGTGGTCGACTCGCCCGGCTTGAGCAGCGAGTTCCAGTCCGCGCTCCCGACGGTCGCGGTCGCACCGGAGGCCAGCAGCGTGCCGTCCCACAGGTCGTCGATGCTCGTGCCGCGCGAGGGCCAGTCGACCGTCCACCCCGCGATGCCGGACGGCCCGGAGTTCCGCACCGTCACCAGTGCCTGGAAGCCGCCGGGCCAGGACTTGACCACCTGGTAGCGGGCGGCGCAGGTACCCGGTTCCGGAGTGCCGCTCGCGGCCGGCGGCGCCGAGACGAGCCGGCCGGTCGTGGCCCCGGAGGTGGCCCGGCCCGCCGCGACCCCGATGACGGCGGCCGCGCCGGCGACGACGACGGCGGCCACGGCGACCGCCGAAGTCCGCCGTGATCGACGGCGGCGTCCGGGCGGTACCGGGGCGGTCCGTTCGAGTACGGGCGCCACGGAGACGCCCGCCGCCCGGCGGCCCAGCAGCAGTTCCGTCTCCGCCATCGTGGGCCGCGCCGCCGGATCACGGCGGAGCAGGCGGCACACGGCGTCGACGACCGCTCCCGTGCTGCGCGGAGCGCGGATTTCGCCGTGGGCGACCCGTTTCAGGAGCGCGAGCTGGTTCTCGTCGGTCCCGAACGGCGGGCGGCCTTCCAGCGCCGTGTAGAGGGTCGCGCCCAGCGAGAAGACGTCCGACGGGAAGCCGGGGACCCCGCCGTCGGCGACCTCGGGGGCGAGGTAGGCCGGCGTGCCGACGACGAGGCCGCGTCCGGTCATGGTGCCCTCGCCGTGCGCGTGCGCGACGCCGAAGTCGGCGATCCGGGCGGCTCCGTCGGCGGTGATCAGCACGTTGTTGGGGCTGACGTCGCGGTGCAGGATGCCCGCGGCGTGGGCGGCGGCCAGCGCCGAGGCGAGCTGGCAGCCGAGTTCGGCGACGTAGTCGGGCGAAAGCCGGCCGTGCTGCTCGACCACCTCGGTCAGCGTCTCGGCCGGGAGGTACTCCATCACCAGGTAAGACGTGGCTTCGTGCTCGACTACGTCGTAGACGACGACGGCGTGCGGGTGCCGGAGACGCGCGGCCAGGCGGGCCTCGCGGATGATCCGGGCGCGGTCCGAGGCGGCGGCGTCGAGCGAAGGGTCGCGGTACAGCTGCTTCAGCGCGACGACCCGGTCGAGCCGTTCGTCCTTCGCCCGCCACACGGCACCGGTCGCCCCGTGCCCGGCCCGCCCGAGCACGCGATAACGCCCGGCGATCACTGCGCCTTCGTACACGAGCCCGTGCCTCCCCCGAGTTCGGTCGTCCATCATCGGAAGATACGGCCGGAACGCCTCACCGGTTCGACGAACCGGCCCATTCCGTTGCGCCGAGTGGCGGCCGTGGAGCGAATTCGTCGAATTCATTTCACCTGGTGGGAGCGGGCCATTCACGGGACCCCGCTACGGACGAATCAGGAATTCGGTTGTGTCGAAACGATAACGAACAAGACGCGTCACCAGCGGTACGTGCGGCGCAGCTCCTCCTTGACGACCTTCCCGGTCGCATTGCGCGGCAATTCGTCGACGAACACGACGTCCCGGGGCACCGCGAAGCGGGCGAGACGCTGACGCACGTGGGCGCGAACCGTATCGACGTCCAGGTGCGCGCCGGCGGCGAGCACGAGATACGCGGCCACTCGCTGGCCGTACCTGGCGTCGCGGACGCCGACCACGGCCACCTCACGCACTTCGGGGAGCGTGAGCAGGACTTCCTCCACCGACACCGGTGCGATGTTCTCGCCGCCGGACACGATCATGTCGTCTTCGCGCCCCTCGACGAACACCAGGCCGTTGGCGTCGACGTACCCGCGGTCGCCGGTGTCCATCAGCCCGTCGCGGACATCGAGCTCCGCGCCGTCGGTGTACCCGTCGAACAGCAGCCGGTTGCCCACGTAGAGCCGGCCGGCCGCGCCGGGTGGCACCGGTTCACCCGCGCGGTCGAGGATCCGGATCGCCGTGCCGATCGGGGGCCGGCCCGCGGTGCTGCGGGCCGCCCGCAGGTCGCGCGGTCCGGCGATCGCCGCCCACGACACCTCCGTCGAGCCGTAGAGGTTGTAGAGGATGTCGCCGAAGCTGTCCATGAACTCCTCGCCCAGCCGGCCCGGCAACCCCGCGCCGGAGCTGGCGACCACCCGCAGCGAGGACAGGTCGTAGCGGTTCCTGGTCGATTCCGGCAGGTCGAGCAGCCGTCGCAGCATCGTCGGCACCGCGAACAGCGCCGCGCAGCGCTGCCGCTGGATCATCGACAACGTCGCTTCCGCGTCGAACCGCCTGGGCAGCACCAGGCCGGCCCGCAGCGCCATGCCGAGCTGGAGCGCGGCCAGGCCCCAGGTGTGGAACAACGGCGCGGCCACGAAGATCGGCTCCCCCGCTCGCAGCGGTATCGCCGAGAGGACCGCGGCGGCGTCGGCCGCGCTGTGCGGGGTCGGGCGGCGCGCGCCCTTCGGCGGACCGGACGTGCCCGAGGTGAGCACGACGAGACGTCCGGGCTTGCGCGGTGGCGCGATCTTGGTGAGCGGCTGCGCCTCGATCAGGTCTTCGATGGTCGGGCCGCGCCACCCGCCGTCGGGTGGCCAGGTCCAGATCAGCGGAACCTCGGTCGGCAGGTGACCGCGCAGGGCCGCGAACTCGGCGTCGGCCAGCACCAGCTGCGAGCGCTGGCGCCAGGCGAACTCGGCGACCTGCCCCAGTGCCAGCCCGGTGTTCATCAGCGCCACGTCCGCGCCCAGCTTGCTGCAGGCGATCATCGATTCGACCATCGCGCCGTGGTTGCGGCACATCAGGAGGACCCGCGAGCCCTGCGTGATCTCGTACCGTTTCAGCGCCACGGCCAGCCGGGTGGTGCGCTCGTCGACCGCACCGAAGGTCCGGTCGGACCGCTCGTCACTGAGCGCGAGGGACTCGGGCGCGCGGCGCGCGACCGACTCGTAGCCACCGGCCAGGGTGGAGCCCCACCGGCCCACCGACCGCAGCTGCCGCAGAGTGCGGGTGGGCTGGGCAGGCGTGAGGACACCGGCCCTGACCAGGATCCGCGCGAACTCGCGCTTCGCCGGACGCGGCGGGAGCGGGTACGCGGCCGGGACGCCCCCGAGGTGGTCGCTCATCGCGTCGATCGCCTCGAGGATCCGCCGGCGGATCTTCGGCACCGCCGGCGCCCGGCCGTCGAGCACGGTGAGCAGGACGGTGATCGCGCACCCGCCGGGCACCGAACGCAGGACGACGGACATCCGGTGCTGCCTGCCCTGCACGCTGGACCAGGCCAGGTGCTCGTCCTTGCGGTGGACGAAGATCTCCACCTCGTCCTCGCCGCCGGCCCGGTACCGGTAGCGGGCACCCCGGCCGACGGTGCTCGAAATCCGTTCACACCAAGTGATCCCGCGGACGAACCGCGAGTAGAGCTCGGGTCGTCCCACGATCGTCCACACGGCCGAGGGCGGGTGCGGGACCGTGACGTCGACTTCGATGAGCTCCGGTTCCGTCGACATCGATTTCGGCACTCCTCGGCGGTCGCGAATGCGGACTTCGGTCTTCACCGCCCCAGCCGACTTCCCCGGCGCTGAGCATCCGATTCCCCGGAGGCCCTGTCAACACGGACCTGAGCGTTTCGACGGATTCAATCGCGAGCAACCCGCCAGAACAAGCGAACCGCCGAATCCTTCACGTTCGCCTCACACACCGGAGCCCGAATCCCCATCCGGTCATCGCCGCTCGACCGATCGGCTCAACCTGTTCACCGATTCGCCGAACCAATCTCCCCGCGCAGCCGTAGTCCTCGTTGACGCCGTCGACAGCGGAGGGGGACACGGGGTGGCATCGAGGAAAAAGCTCGCCGGCCGATACCGCTTGCTCGATCGAGCCGACGGCGATCCGGCCGGTTCCGCGTGGCGCGCGAAAGACGAATTGCACGACAGGTTCGTCACCGTCAGGCACCTTTCGGCGACGTGCCCCTTCGATGCCGCCCATTCGGACCGCGCTCGCGCCAAAGCGATCCGCGACGCGCGGGTGGCCATCCCGCTACGGCATCCCCATGCGGTCGTCGTGCACGACGTGTTCGAACTGGACGCCACGCCGTACGTCATCACGGAGTACCTGGCCGCGCGGACCTTGACCGAGGTGATCGCGCAGCGAGGAGGTCTCGCGCCCGGTGGCGTCGCCGAACTCGGTGCGCAGCTGGCTTCGGCGCTGGCGGCCGCGCACGCGCAAGGCATCTCCCACCGCGGGATCAGCCCGGACCGCGTACTGGTCACTTCGGACGGCACGGCCAAGATCGCCGACTTCGGACTGGGACCGGGCGCCTTCGTGGCTCCGGAAGTGGCCGCCGGCGCGACCGCGAGCTTCCCGGCGGACGTCTACTCCCTCGGCGCCACCCTGCACGCGGCACTCGACGGAGCGCCCGCCGGCGACCCCGTCGTCGACGCCGTGCTGCGGCTGATGCGACCGCAGCCGTCGGCACGGCCCACGATGGCCGAAGCCGAGCGGATGTTCGCCGGCCTGACCACGCCTCGGCAGCCGGTCGACGCGAGCGCGAACCGGGCCCGCTTCGTGCTCGCCGCGGCGGCGCTCGTCGTGCTGCTGGGTGCGGTCGCCGCCGCCCGTCGGCCGGGCTGATCGTCGCTCAATTGTCATCCTGTCGACGACTTCACACTTGTCATCGATGCGATGACATGTTAGAACGGTGGTGCGTGTTGACAACCAGACGTGACGACTTCTGGAGGTGACTGCGGATGTTGATGCGCACCGACCCGTTCCGCGAGCTGGATCGCTTCGCTCAGCAGGTGTTCGGCACTCCGGCGCAGGGGACCTGGTCCCGGCCCGCCGCCATCCCGCTGGACGCCTACCGCGCCGGCGACGAGTTCGTGGTCTGCTTCGACCTCCCCGGTGTCGATCCCGGTGCCATCGAACTGGACGTCGAACGCAACGTCCTGACGGTGAAAGCCGAACGGCGGCCGCCGGCCGACGGCGACGAGGTGCAGATGCAGGTGTCGGAGCGGTCGTTGGGCGTGTTCTCCCGGCAGCTGTTCCTCGGCGACAACCTCGACACCGACCGGATCGCCGCCGACTACGACCAGGGTGTGCTCACCCTGCGCATCCCGATCGCCGAGCGGGCCAAGCCCCGGCGCATCGAAATCACCGGCGCGACAACCGATCGACAGCAGATCCAGGCCTGACCCGCTTTCGCCGGGTGGCCGGCCCCGAGTGGTCCGGCCACCCGGCGCACGCGCACGAAAGACGTAACCCATGACCACCCCGCTGCACCTCGGCCGGGGCAACCACCCGGCCCTGACCACGCTGCACGACTACCTGGCCGAAGTCACCGCTGCCCTGGGCATCGGCATGGAGTCCTGCACCGTCGACCACGACACCCCGGTCTCCGCCTACATCGCCCTCGACCAGCGCCTGCCCGGTTACCCGGACCGCGACGTCGCCCTGCTCTGGGACGAAGTCCACGGCTGGTCCGCCGCCATCGAAACCCATTCCGCCGAAGACATGATCGTGGTGCGGTACCTCGGCGGCACCACCGTCACCCCGGTGCCGGCGCGGGTCACCCGGTTCCTCACCGCGGTGCAGGAGGACGACCACCGCATCGGCCGCCTCGATCCACCCGCCCTGCGCACCGCCGGGGGCTTGGACGACCTGCATGCCGTCCTCCGCTCGCGGAGGACGGCATGAACACCCAGAGCCTCCCCTTGCCGACCAGCTTCGCGCTCACCCTGCGCGGCTATGACCGCGACCAGGTCGACGAGTACCTCGCCGAAACCCGGGACGAACTGCGGCTGCTCGCCCTCGATCGCGACGCGGCCCTCGCCGAAGCCGAAACCCTGGCCCGGCGGCTCGAAGCGGCACGGACCGAAAACGACCGGCTGCGCGTGCGCTTGGACCGTCTCGTCGGTACTCCGGCCGATCCGGCGGCGGTGGGCGACCGCGTCCGGCGCATGCTCGAACTCGCCCGCACCGAAGCCGACGCCATCGTCACCACCGCGCGCCGACGTGCCGACGCGATCCTCGAGCAGGCCGCCGCGGTCGAGCGGCGCACGGCGGCCCGCTTGCGGGCGATCGACGACTTCCTCGCCCACGCCGAGCACCTGCTCGCCGAGGAACCCGAGCCGATGGCTCCCGGCAAGCACCTCGCCGCCGCGTGAGGCCTCGGCGACCGGCTTCCGCCTCGACGAGCATTCCGGCCGGCGCCCGGACCGAGGTCCGCGTCCACGGCTCCGGCCCGGTACTCGGCGGAACGCCGCCGTTTCCCGGTCACCGCCGGTCGCCGCCGTCGGCGGCGCCGACGTACCGGCCGCTCCGCGCCGCCGCGGCCCCGAGCGTGCTCGCCGCCCCGGCGGCGCCGGGGACCGGCACCAGGGCGCTCGCCGCGAGACCGGCGGTCGCGGCGGCGACCGCCGTCCGGACGCGCCGTGACCGGGATCGACTGGTGGTCACCGCCTAACCCAATGCCCACTGCTGGTTGCTGCCGCCGTTGCAGGTCCACAGCTCGACCGGCGCACCGTTGGCCGTGGAGGCGCTCGTCACGTCCAGGCACAGGCCCGACTGGGCACCGGTGACCGTGCCGTTCGAGTTGACGGTCCACTGCTGGTTGGCCCCGCCGTTGCAGGACCAGGTCACCACCTTCGTCCCGGCGCTGGTCCCGTTGCCCGAGGCGTCCAGGCAGAGCGTGTGCCCGCCGACGGTGGCCGTCAGCTGGTTCGACGACGTGCGGGTCCACGTCTGGTTCGCCTGGCCGCTGCAGCCGTAGATCTGCAGCTGGGTGCCGGGGGTGGTGGTGGAGCCGGGGATGTCGAGGCACTTGCCGGCGCCCACCGCGTGCAGCGGGCCGGTGCTGGTGCCCGTACCGCCGGTGCCGTAGCCGGCCGCGGTGATGTTGGCCTGCACGGCGTTCTCGGTGGCGTCCGACGGGTAGCCGGACGTCATCACGCCTTCGTAGAACGTCCCCGCGGAACCGATGCTGTTGTCTCCCCCGGTGCCGAGGATGATGGCGCCTTCCTTGCGCATCGGGTTGTAGCCGGACACGGCGGGGCGGGAGCCGTTGTAGAAGGTGGACAGGCCGCCGGACTGCGCGTCGCCGCCGCGGATGGACCAGTGGTTGGCCTCGCCCTTGAGGACGGCGGTCAGGTAGCGGTGGTTGACGGTGGGGTCGTTGGCGTTGTAACCGGCGTTGACGCCGGAGTAGAGGCCGTTCTCGAGGTCGGACATGACCCACGGGCCGGGCCCGGTGCCGTAGCCCCAGACCTTGATGTTGCCGAAGTAGACGGCTTCCATGGTGCCGTTGCCGTTGTCCCGGCTGTTGCGCTCGGCGTTGCCGTAGTCGAAGCAGCAGCCGCCGTTGTAGTGCGTGCCGTCGAAGATCGCGTACATGCCCTCCGGCTGGTCACCGGTCGCCGTGCCGGTGGCGTTGTTGTTCCGGTACCCGGTGCCGGGAGCCACGAACACGCCGTAGGCCTTCTGCCCGCCGACGGTGATCGGGGCGGCCGCCGCGTTGGCCAGGTTGTCGTACCCGCCCGCGGCCGGACCGGAGAAGCCGCCCGGCGGGGCCTGGGTGAGGTGGTTGTTCCGGCCGGACTGGTCGTAGATGACGGTGATCAGGCAGGTCGTGCCGCTGCAGAAGGAATCCTGGGCCGCGGCGTTCGCGACGCCGCCCGCGCTCAGGACGCCGATGTCCCTGGTGGCGTTGTCGGAGGCTCGCCGGACTTGGTAGAGCGCGCCGTTGTAGGCACCGTACAACGCCCGGGTGGTGGAGTGAGCCGCCACGCACGGCGTGCCGCCGGCGGCGTAGAGGTCACACGGCCCCTGTGTGGCGGCTTGCGCCGGTGCGACCGGGCCGGCGAGCGCGCCCGCGGCGAGTACCAGTGCGGCTCCCGTGGTTTTCAGGGACGTTCTCCATCGTGGGGTCATGCGCGAACTCCTTTGTCCGGATGAGGTGGTTCTGCTAGCTCCGTGCCCACTTCTGGGTGCTGCCGCCGGTACAGGCCTGCAGGGTCACCGGTGTGCTGTTCGCGGTGCCGCCCCCGTTCGGCCCGCGACACAGTCCTGAATGGACACCGGTGATCGTGCCGTCGGTGCCGGTGTTCCACTGCCGGTTGGTGCCGCCCGTGCAGTCCCGGATGATCGCCCGGGTGCCGGGGGTGGTGGCCGCCCCCTCGGCGTCCGTGAGCAGACCCAGTGCTGTGCGACGGCTGAACTCGGGCATGGCTCGAAGCCTCCTCGGCACCGGGATTGAGTTAGCGCTAACATGCTCTGTTTAGGCTCGGGCGATACCGGCGGTCAAGCCTTTGGCAGGGCCGAACCTGCGAAGTGCAGCTAAATCCCAGCGTGCGCCGCTCGAACGAGGTGTAACTTTCACGCGCTGCGGCGAATGCTTGTGAGCGTGCACATCGCCGTGTCACGCTGCCCTTCGCCTGGCTCTGGAGCGCGAAACGGGTGACCAAGACCACGCGCCTGATCAACCGGCGACAGCCGAACACCCTACCCGAGTGGCCACGAATCGCGCACTGCGGATCTCCTCGCACCCAGATTGTTAGCGCTAACACGATTCAGGCCGTTGCGCGCAGGATGAGCTTGGTGTCCAGCACCGCGCACCGCGGCGCGGCCGAGCCGCCGAGCATCGCGAGCAGCTCACCCGTCATCCGGGCGCCCATCTCTTCGATCGGCTGGCGGACGGTGGTGAGCGGCGGATCCGTCCGGCGGCCGATCGGCAGGTCGTCGAACCCGATGACGGCCACGTCGCCGGGCACCCGCCGTCCCGCGCGGTGCAGGGCCCGCAGCGCGCCGACCGCCATCATGTCGGAGGCGGCGAAGATGGCGTCGACGTGCGGCCTGCGGTCCAGCAGCCGGTGGGTGGCGTGCTCGCCCGAGGCCTGGCCGAAGTCGCCGAACACCACCAGGCCGCGGTCGGCGTGGCCGGCGCCCACCACCGCCTGCCGGTAGCCGAGCAGCCGGTCCACCCCGGCGGTCATGTCCTGGGGGCCGGCGATGGTCGCCACGGTGCGCCGGCCCGCGTCGATGAGGCGCTGCGTGGCCCGCCGCGCACCGCCCCGGTTGTCCACGTCGACGTAGGACGAGCAGTCCCCCTCACGGACCGGGCGGCCCCCGAACACCACCGGGATGCCGAGCCAGTCCAGGTCGAGCGGGCGGCGGCCGTGCATGCCGACGACGAGGGCGCCGTCGACGTGGCCGCCGTCGAGGTACCGCACCACCGGAGCCTGGTAGTTCTCGGTCGCGGGCACGGTGAGCAGGACGAGCTGCAGGCCCGCCTCGGTCAGCTTCTTCCCGGCGCCGGCGGAGATGCGGGCGAAGTAGGGATCGGCGAACAGCCGCAGCACCTCCTCGCACACGACCAGCGCGACCGATCCGGTCCGCCCCGCTGTCGCCCGCGCGGCTCTCTGCCGGGCGTAGCCGAGAGCCGACATCGCCGACTCCACCTGCTTGCGCGTTTTCGGCCGGACCCGCGGAAAGCCGTTGAGCACCCGGGACGCGGTGGCGGTCGACACCCCCGCCGCCCGCGCGACGTCGGCCAGGGTCGGACGGAACTGGGGCACCTCGACGGACGACACGTTCGCTCTCCCAAGACGTCTTTGTCTCTGCAGGGCTCGCCCGAGGATACCGCCGGGTAGCGGGCACCTCAGGCGCGTTGGACCCGGAACCGCTGGTTGGCCCCACCGGTGGCCGTCCGCTGGGAAACCCGCGCGCCGTCGGCGATCGAGGCTTCCCAGACGTCCATCGCCAGGCCGCTGTGCTCGGCCACCAGGGTGTAGTTCACCCCGGCCTGCACCGGCACACCAGACGGCGGGGTCGGCGAATCGAGCTGCGTGAAGAACTTCCACACCTCGCCCGAGGTCCAGGTCTGCCGGCCGCTGCAGGTGCACCCGTCGCGGCGGCCGGGGTCGTGGCCGCCGCCGAACGCGGCCCAGACCACCGGGTTACGGCCCGGCAGCCGGAGTAGGTGAGCAGCCGTCTCATCGCAGGCTCCACTGCCGGCCGGCGGTCGTTGTGTTCGCGCTAACATCCCACTGCTGATCAGGATGACCGGCGCGGTCCACGACGATCACCGAGGCGCCCGTCGATTCGCCGAAGCTCTCGGCGGTGCACGAGCGCGGGTCGGTCCGGAAGTGGTGCCAGGTGCGAGACAGCGTCGTCACGGGTACTCCTCTTCAGGAGCGGAAGGAGCGTGCGGGATGCGCGCTCCGGAATCGTTCAGCTACCGGCCGAACGAGCAAGAGCCAAGATAAGAGTGATCGGCGGCAAAGGTCAATGCGACGGTGAAACTTACTCACCCGCAACGAATCCGACCGGCCGCTCGATCACGACAGTCCACAAAGGAATGAGCGCGGCCGTGCATACCCGAAGCACCACTTCGGGTACGCACGGCAGTGCTCATTGTTTGAAGAGACGCCGTTGGATCTCCCGCCGGTAGTCCTCCAGGGTGTTGTCGAGGTGGCCGGCGGCCGCCTGGGCCGCCTCGTCCGGGTCGCCGTCGCGGATCGCCCGGTAGAGGGCGGCGTGTTCTTCGAGAGCGGCCGACGCGTGGCCGCCGACCGCGCCGGACATCCCGATGATGTTCGTCTGGCGTTGCAGGCGGCGGGCTTCGCGCACGGCCGCGACGAGGAACTGGTTGTGGGACGCGGTGGCGATCGCGAGGTGGAAGTCGTCGTCGCCGCGGTCGAACAGCGCGCTCTGCCCGGTCAGGTGACCGCGCCGGCAGGTGTCGGCGGCGGCCTCGATCGCACGCAGCTCGACCGGGGTGGCGTTCGCCGCCGCCAGCCGGGCGGCCGCGGTCTCCTGGACCCGACGGAACTCGAAGAGCATGTAGACGTGGTCGAGATCGGCGGGCAGGAAGAAGCCGCCCCACCGGGAAGCGCCGAGCATGCCCTCGTCGTCGGACACATACAGCCCACGCCCCTTGTGCGCTCGTACCCGGCCGATCGCCGAGAGGATCTTGACGGCCTCCCGCACCACGGTCCGGCTGGTTCCCATCCGCGCCGCCAGCTCGACCTCGGTCGGCATCCGGTCACCGGGCTTCAGGTCCAGCTCGGCGATCAGCTGCAGGATCTGCTCGGCCACCACTTCGTAGCCGGGCCGGTACGGGACAGGCGATGCGGTTTCCTGGTCACGAGTCACCCGATGAGTATGACTCACCAGGCTCCGGGCAGTGACTGTACCTCGCAGCCCGGCCGTCTGGTCAACACCGGCGAAGCCCAGCATGAAACTTACATACGTTCGCCCAGGTGAAAATGTCGATGGAGGAAGAGGGGTGGGCGCACCTCTTGACGCGGGTCGCACCATGATCTCATATGAGTCGTACACATCCTCGGCGCGGCCCTCCGGTCCATTGTGGACCGTCGAGTGGCACGATCCCGTCCCTGGAGAGGTTCCCGCCATGCATCGTGGCGAACTCGCCACCGCGCACAGTGGCGGCGGCGGTGCGCCGACGGGCCGGAAGCGGTGCGTTTGGCGTGGCGGAAGACCGGATCGCGAAACGCACTACCCCTTCGTGGCCGGGCCGGCACCGCGGTTCAGTCGCCGGCGCGCAGTTCGGTGTTGAGGCGCTGGGCTTCGTGGAGCTGGTCTTCGAGGGTGACGATGCGGCAGGCGGCGTCGATGGCGGTGCCCTGGTCGACGAGTTCCCGCGCCCGGGCGGCCAGGCGCAGCTGGTACCGGGAGTACCGGCGATGGCCGCCGGCGGAACGCTGCGGCGTGATCAGCCCGGCTTCGTCGAGGCTGCGCAGGAAACCTTGGGTCGTGCCGAGCATGTCCGCCGCCCGGCCCATCGTGTAGGCGGGGTACTGCTCGTCGTCGAACTTGTCGGCCCGGCTCGGCGTGTCCGGTCCTTCCTGGTCAGGAATCAAATCCACCTCCACATCACGAAGGACCCCGGGTGCCGTCGACGGCACCCGGGGTCCTCAAGGGTTGGGTTTCACCATTGTCAACCGGCGTTGCCGCCGGCTTCCTGCACCCGCGTCCAGCCGAAAGCCGGATTCCGCGGGGATCGCTGACTCGTGACCGAGCACCACCTCCGAACTCGATGGAACTGCGGCACCCGCGCGGCGCTACCCAGCCGCTGCGGGCGATCCAATGATGGCTCCGTTCCCTTCTTTCCTGTGTTTTCCACTTACTCGGTACTGCTACTTCACTTGCTACGGCCGTCACTGCCGGGGCCCTTCCACTGATCGGTCCCAGCACGCTGACGCCGCTGGTCACTGCCCGGAGCCCCGTTCACTGATCGGCTCCGGCCACCTGACCGGTCCTGCCACTGCACTTGCACACAAACAACTACGGATACTGCTGATCTTCACCTAGCGATACTGCCTGGCTTCACGGGCGCACGAACTCCGCCCGCGTCCTGCGACTACTGCGCCCAGCGACCGGTACTACCTGATCGAACCTTCTTCACCACCCGGCCCTGGGTTACTGCTCCCGGTCACCAGCCGAAACCTTGTTCCGTGATCGGCTCCGCACTGCCTGACCGTCTTGTCTCACCTCGCGGGTAGTTACGTCCTCTCCCGCGCCTGCTTGACGTTGTCTCTCTCGCTACGAGAAGAACTCTACACACACTCGCCATCTAATGTCTACTTCAGCCGACATAGATTTTCTGCCACGTGTCGGAGCGACGGTGAGGAAGAGGGGTACGACCGTGAGTGACGAGGCCGTCCAGGATCCGCTCGAGGTGCGTTACGGCCTGACCGAGGTCGCCGACCTCGGGGAGTACGTCGAGGCGCTGAGGCGATTGCTGGAGCGGGGACGGCGGGAGCGGTGCGTGGCGCTGGTGTCGGAGGCCGAGGCCTACGCGGCGGCGGAGCTGCTCGGGCAGTTCGCGCAGCTCGACCCGCACGCCGCGGTGAACCAGCTGGCCGCGTCCCTGGCCAGCCGGCTCTACAGCCGCCTCGGCGCCTGACCCCGGACTCGAGCGACACCACACGGCCCGCTGCCGCCGCGAGCAAGACATCCAGCCCAGCACGACCGGCTCGGGCGCCGACGACGCGCACGCGGGCGGGAACGCTCCCCGTTTCGGGGATCCGTCCCCCGCCTCCGGTGGTCAGCGCTGCCTTCCTGCAGTTTCGCGAGACAGCCCGCAGGCACCGGCAGCGGTCAGCGCGGCGCGGACATCAGGTGCCGCGCTGGCGCAGTCCGGCGAGTGCCGCGTCGAGGATCGGCTGCCGGTATTCGGCGGTACCGGAGATCTTCGCGATGGCCACCACGAGATCGAGGATCTGGTCGAGGTCGAGGTCGCCGTCGATCTGGTGTGCCTCCTGGGCGGCGGAGAGCAGCGGCTGCCCGGCCGCGACCATCCGGCCCCGGCTCTTGAAGACGGGATCGTGGGTGTCGGTGTGCTCGAGCAGCCCGAGGACGACCGGCCGCTTGGCGGTGACGTACCGGAAGAACCGGCGCAGCCACGTCGTGAGCCGGTCTGCCGGGCTGTCCCCTTCGACGGTCGCGGCGGCGGCGCAGACCTCGTCGACCTCGTCGGCGAGCAGTGCCTCCAGGAGTTCGTGGCGGGTCGCGAAGTTGCGGTACAGGGTCGCCGAGCCGACCCCGGACCTCCGGGCGATCTCGGCCATCGACGTCTCGGCTCCGGTGGCGGCGAAAGCCGTGCGAACACCCCCGTGCCGACGGCGTCGCCGTCACCGGCTCGATCGTGGCCGGCACCCGGCGCCGGCTTCATCGACGCCTCGCCACCGCACGAGCCAAGGAACAGAAGATGAAGCCGGCGTCGACCGGATCAGCGTCATGGACCACCTCTGGCAGATGCCGTCGCTCGGCGCACCCGAGCACGAGATGCTCGAGGCGTACACGACGCTCGGCTGGCTGGCGGCGAAGACCGAGCGGGTCAAGCTGCTCGCGATGGTGACCGCCGTCGGCCATCGCGAGCCCGGTCTGCTCGCGAAGGCCGTGACCACCCTCGACGTGCTGTCCGGCGGGCGCGCGATCTTCGGCATCGGCGTGGGGGCGAACGCGGACGAGTCGGCCGGCCTCGGCCTGCCCTTCCCCCCGGTTGCCGAGCGGTTCGAACGGCTCGAGGAGACGCTGCGCATCGTCCGGCAGATGTGGAGTGCCGACGAGGGCCCGTTCGACGGCAAGCACTACCACCTGGCCCGCACGCTCAACTCCCCGCAGGTGCTCTCCCGCCCGCACCCGCCGATCCTGATCGGCGGCGGGGGCGAGAAGAAGACGCTGAAACTCGTCGCGCGCTACGCGGACGCGTGCAACCCCGCCGCCGTCGACCTCGACGACGCGGCTCGCAAGCTCGGCGTGCTCCGCCGGCACTGCGCCGACGAGGGCCGCGACTACGACCAGATCGAGAAGACGGCCGGCCACCGCTTCGATCTGGGGAAGAACGGCGAGAACGTCACCAAGACGATCGAGCACCTGCACGCGCTCGCCGAACTCGGCTTCACCCAGACCCACGGCCCCCTGCTCCACGTCAGCGAGCCCGGTCGGCTCGACCTGTTCGGCGAAAGGATCATTCCAGCCGTGGAAAAGTTCTGACCGAGAGTGGCTCCCTGCGCAGAGGTCGCGTGACGTCGTCGAGGTCGAAGGGTTGCGAAGCCGGCCGAGTTCTGCCCTCGGGGATGGGACGGGTCGAACTTTCGGGCAACGTTGCGGCCTGCCGGCACCGGTGAACAACCCGGTTCCGGTGCGGACGTCTTCGGAGGCAAAGCTTCGGCAAAGGCTGCGAGAGGGGCGCCGAAATGGAATTCGCCGCGAAGAAGACCATCAAGATGGCCATGGTTTCCGGGGCATTCGCCGCGACGGCACTGCTTTCCGCGTGCAGCGGGAACAGTGTCGCGGGCAGTGGCTCTCCGGCGAAGACCGAGGCGGCGACGGCGGCCGCCGCGGAGCAGGTGCCGGACGGGGGCGGTCAGGGGGCCGCCCCCGGCGGCTCCGGGAGTGGGGGTTCCGCCCCCGTGTCGAACGGCGACGTCGACTGCAGCCGGGACGGCGGCCAGGTCGGCGCACCCGGGCGGCCGAAGATGGACCTGATCGCGGTGGCCGCCACCGACGGCACCACGCCAGGCTGTACCGAAGCCTTCACCGTGATCACCGAGTACTACCAGAAGCTGCCCCAGGCCGAAGGCCCGGGCGAGCGGGTGCTCGACGTCCAGGGGAAGTGGACCTGCGCCCGGCAGGCGGATTCCGCGGGCGGCAGCCAGGGTGCGGTGGTCTGCGGCGTGCCCAACAGCTCCCTGCAGCTGGAGACCAGGCCCTCGGCCGACGCCGGCAAGACGCCCGCCCAGCAGGTCCGCAAGTTCCCGAACACCACCCAGGCCGTGCAGTTCACCGGGTACGACGCCGCAGTGCAGATGGTCCGCTTCCAGCTGGTCACCCGCCTGCCGGGCGGTCCGGACAACAGCCACTACGTGCCGCTCGACGGCAAGACCTACCGGCTTCCGCTGCAGCAGGGCGGCACGGTGCTCAGCGCGGCTTCCCTGTGCCCGGGCGAATCCGTCACCATCGACGACCAGGGCTACGGCACCGGGCCGTGCAGCCAGGACCAGCTGCTCCGGCACCTGAAGAACGGCGACTCGATCCTCGCGCAGATCAGCGTGAACGGTGCCGACCAGATCACCACGGTCAAGGAGATCTACCACCCCTGATCCAGGAAACCGAAGACCGGCAGCCGGGACCGCACCCGGCCGCCGGTCTTTCCGCGAAACGGGTACCCGGCGGAGCCTGGACGGCGCGCCCGGGAACGAAGACCTCCGACGGGCACCCCGGCACGCAAGGTGAACCGGCCGTGGGTAGGTTCGCACCGGTTCGACCAGGTTCCGCTCAGCTCGCCAGGACGACCGAACGCGTCAGGTGGGCCGGCCGGTCCGGGTCGCGCCCGGCGCGCTCCGCCAGCGCGACCGCCAGCCGCTGGATCGCGACCAGCTCGGCCAGCGGGTCCAGCCTCCCCTGCCGCAGGTGCGCGCCCGTGGCTTCGATGCGGGACACCAGATCGGCGTCGAGCGGGGCCAGGCTCCACACCGCCCTTCCCGGGGCCGCCACCGCGATCGGGCCGTGGCGGTACTCCATCGCCGAGTACGACTCCGTCCACCAGGCCGCCGCCTCGCGGACCTTCAGCGCCGCTTCGTTCGCCAAGCCCACCGACCAGTCCGTGCCGAGGAACGAGATCTGGGACGCCGTCACGAAAGCGTCGAGCGGCTCGGTCAGCGCCCGCGTGACGTCGGCGAGGGCTCGCTCCACCGGCAGCCCCAGGTGGGCACGCAGGAGCAGCAGCTGCGTGGTCGGAAAACGGGTCTGCACCACCGAAACCTCGTCGGCGTAGGGCAGGCAGACGACGTCCCCGGACGCGCGGCCCGCCGGGGAGTCCGCCACGGCGGTGATCGTCGTGAGGCGGGTGCCCGGGCGGACGCGGGCGAGCGCGTCGAGGATCTCGGTCGTCGTGCCGGAGCGGGTCATCGCCAGCACCCGGTCGTACGGCCGGTCGAGTTTCGCCTCCGACGCCGCGAAGACGTCGGTGACGCCGTGGCCCGCGTCTTCCCGCAGCCGCGCGTAGCTCTGGGCCATGAACAACGACGTCCCGCAGCCGATGACCACCACGCGCTCGCCCGGCGCGGGCAGCGCGGGCGCGTGGTCCGGCAGCTCCCGCAGGGCGCGGGCCCAGCACGACGGCTGGCTGGTGATCTCGTCGAGGGTGTGCGACATGGTGCTCCCGGTCTCGAAGGTCAGCGGCCGAGGACGGCGCGCAGGGCGGGCTGAAGCCGGTCGCCGTGCGCGCGGACGAGGTCGTCGCACAGCTCGAAGATCCGCTCGACCGGCAGCGCGGCCGCCGTGGCGGGGTCGGTCATCGCGGCGTGCCGGATGTGCCGCGGGTCGTCCTCGACGGCCGCGCGCACGACGAGGTCGTCGACGCTCAGGTACGTCCGGTTGAGCGCGGCGAGCTGCGGCGGCAGCGCACCGATCCGGGTCGGCCGGACGCCGGTGGCGTCGACCAGGCACGGCACCTCGACCACGCCGCCGGCGGGCAGGTTCTCGATCAGGCCGCGGTTCACGACGTTGCCGTAGACCGTCCGCGGGGTGCCGGTGAGGACACTGTGGACGATCTGCGGCGCGTACTCCCCCGTCCCTTCGACGGGCAGCGGCTCGTCGGCCGCGACCGCTCGCCGGGTCCGTTCGTACTCGGCTTCGTTCTCCGCGACGATGTCGAGGTAGGCGCCGATCGGCAGCCGCAGCCGCTCGACCTCGCTGTCGTGCTTGAGGTACCAGGGCACGTACTCGGCGGAGTGCTCGCTGGTCTCGGTCGGGTAGTAGCCGAGCCGCCGCAGCATGTCGAACCGGACTCGCCGGCGCAGCTGCTCGTCGGCGGCGGCCAGCTCCCGCAGCCGCGGGTAGAGGTCGGCGCCCGCGTGCTCGAACCGCAGCACCCACGCCTGGTGGTTGACGCCCGCCGCGACGTAGACGACCTCGTCGAAGGGCACCCCGACCAGCTCGGCGAGGCCGTGCACGGTCCAGTACACCGAGTGGCAGAGCCCGACGACCCGCGTCAGCCCGGTGACCTCGCTCAGGTACTGGACGTTCATCGCCATCGGGTTGGTGTAGTTCAGCAGCCACGCCTCCGGGCAGACGTCGGCGATGTCCGCACCGAGCGCCTTCAGGAACGGGAACGTCCGCAGCGCGCGGAAGATCCCGCCGATGCCGAGGGTGTCGCCGATGGTCTGGCGCAGGCCGTAGCGGGCCGGGACCGCGAAGTCGGTGCGCGTCGCCTCTCCCATCCCGATCTGGACGATGTTCACGACGAAGTCCGCGCCCGCCAACGCTTCCCGCCGGTCGGCGTGCGCGGTGAGCACCGGCTTGACGCCGCGGACGGCGGCGATCCGCCGGGCCGCGGCCAGCGCCGTCGCCAGCCGCTCCGGGTCGATGTCGTGCAGTGCGACGTGGACGCCGTCGAGTTCCGGGTAGGCGAACAGGTCGGCGAGCAGGCCCTGGGTGAACACGACGCTGCCCGCGCCGACGAGGGTGATCTTGGGGGTCATGCGGGGTCCGATCCGATGCGTTCGAGGTGGACGAGGACGTCGTCCCACGTGGCCTGGCCGGCCGTGCCGCCGCGGGCGCGGACGGAGAATCCGCCGCAGACGACACCGCAGCGCAGGGCCGTCGCGAACGGCAGCCTGGCCAGGACACCGGCGAGGAAGCCGGCGTTGAAGCTGTCGCCGGCGCCGACGGTGTCGACGGCGTCCGCCGGGACTCCGGAGACGAAGGTGAACTCGCCGCCGTGGCAGGAAAAGGCACCCTCGGCGCCGTCCTTGACCACGACGGCGGGGCCGCGCGCGGCCAGCACCGCGGCGGCCTGACGCACGTCGGGCACCCCCGCCAGCCGGACGGCCTCCGCGGCGTTGGGCAGGAGGAAGTCCGTCTCCCGCAACAGGTCCCCGACGTCCCACGTGCCGGCCGGGTCGTCGTTGGTGTCGACGGACGTCGTCGCGCCGTGCGCCCGGGCGGTGCGCAGCAAGCCCGGCAGGCCCGCGGCGAGGGCCGGCAGCAGGAAGTAGGACGACGAATGGACGTGGCGGCTCGTTTCCAGGAGCTCCGGCGGGACGTCGGCCGCGGTCGTCGTGGCGAGCGTGCCGGCGGCGGTGACGATCGCGCGGTCGCCGTCGCGGGTCAGCACGGTGGTCAGCGGGGTCGCCACGTCGGGGTCGGTCCGCAACGCGCTCGTGTCGACGCCGCGGTCCTCGAGCGCGGCGCGGACGAACCGGCCGCTCTCGTCGTCGCCGACGCGGCCGGCGATGGCCACCTTCAGGCCGAGCCGGGCGGCGCCGGCGGCGGTGATGGCGCCGGACCCGCCGAGGGCGAGCGTGCCGAAGGGCGCGAGCTGCTCCCGCTGGCCGAACGCGAGGTCCGTCCGCAATGGACCGATGATGACGTCGGGGTTGGCGTCGCCGACCACCAGGAGGTCGAACCGGTGCATGTCAGGCCTTGAGTCCGCTGGTGGTGATGGACTGGACGAACGTCTTCTGCGCGCCGAGGAAGGCCAGCAGCACGGGCATGACGGTGATGACGTTGCCCGCCATCACCGCGGCCCAGTTCGTGTGGTGCTGGCCCTGGAACGTCGTGAGGCCCAGCTGCAACGTGTAGGTCGTGTCGTGGTTGAGCGCGACCAGCGGCCAGGTCAGGTCGTTCCAGGTGCTCAGGAACGTCAGCACGGCCACCGTGCTGAGCGCGGGCCTCGACAGTGGCAGCACGATCGTGCACAGCACGCGCAGCCGCGAGCAGCCGTCGATCCACGCCGCCTCTTCGAGTTCGCGCGGCAGCGAGAGGAAGAACTGGCGCAGCAGGAACACCGCGAACGGCGTGACCAGCGACGGGACGATGAGCGCGCCCAGGCTGTCGATCAGGCCGAGCTTCTTCATCACCAGGAACGTCGGGATCATGGTGAGCTGGAACGGGATCGCCATCGTCGCGACCATCAGCGCGAGCAGCGCCCGCGACCCGGCGAACCGCATCCGCGCGAAGGCGTAGCCGCCCAGCACGCCGAACAGCAGGTTCGACGCGACGGTCACCGCCGAGACGATCAGCGAGTTCGTGAACCAGCGCACGAAGAGCGCGTTCTCGAGGACGTAGCGGTACCCGGCGAAGTCCACATGGGACGGCCACAGCGCGGGCGGGAACCGGTTGATCTCGGCGTTGCTCATCACCGAGCTGAGCAGCAGCCACCCCAGCGGCGCCGCGAACACCAGGGCCAGCGGCGCGAGCAGCAGGTGCCACGGGCTGAAGGGCAGCCGGGGCCGGCGCAGCACGGGCAGCGCGCGGGTCGCGGGCACGTCGAGCCGGGCGGGCCGGGCCGGCTGTGTCGTCATCGGAGGGCCTTCCCCGGCCGGCGCAGCACCCGCAGGACCAGCACGACGACGAGCAGGGCGAGCGCGAGGACGTAGGCCGACGCCGCGCCGTAGCCGGCGGTGAAGTTCTTGAACGCCTGCTCCCAGACGAAGTAGACGATCACCGTCGTCGAGCCGAGCGGGCCGCCCTTGGTCGTCACGTAGACCAGGTCGAACACCTGCAGCGACGTGATCAGCTGCCACAGCACCAAGAACGCCGTCACCGGGGTGACCGCCGGCAGCGTCACGTGCCGCAGGACGCGCCAGGTGCCGGCGCCGTCCAGCCGCGCGGCCTCGATCAGCGACGGCGGGACGTCCTGCAGCGCGGCCAGGTACACCACGACGCAGAACCCGGTGCCGCTCCACAGCGTGATCCCGACCAGCACCAGCAGCGCCTGCGCCGGATCGGTCAGGAAGCCCTGCGGGGACACGCCGAGGTGGTGCAGCAGGGAGTTGGCCGCGCCGAACTGCGGGTCGAGGATGAAGGAGAACAGCACGCCCTGGGCCGTCGCCGAGAGCACGAACGGGACGAACACGAGCGTCCGGTACACCCCGGCCAGGCGGATGCGCCGGTTCAGCGCCTGCGCCAGCAGGAACCCGAACAGGATGCTGAGCGGGACGTAGAGCACCGTGTACAGCACGGTGTTCCGGATAGCTTGAGCGAAGTGCGGGTCCTGGGCGAGGGCGGCGTAGTTGTCGAGCCCGACGAACCGGCTGGGCGTGACGAGGTCGTCGGCCTGGAACGACAGCAGCAGCGACCAGGCCACGGGCACCACGCCGAGGCCGAGGATGACGAGCACGGCGGGTGAGACGTAGGCCCACGCGGCGGCGGTTTCGCGCCGCCGCCTGCGTTGTCCGGGCGTGACTGAGCTTTTCGGGGGTTCCGGGTGATGGAGCCCCCGGCCCGAGGCGGGGCCTCGGCTTGGCACGGTGATGGGCCTCGGCAGTCCGGGCATGGCGGCTCCCTATCGCGGAATGATCAGGGCGGCGTTCGCGGCCGCGGCGCAGTCGCGCAGCGCGTCGACCGGCGTCGACCGGCCGAGCAGCACGGCGACGATCGCGGTGCCGACGGCCGCCGACACCTGGGGGTAGGCCGGGTGCACCGGCCGGACGCGGGCGTGGTCCAGCGCGTCGACGAACACCGGCAGGCCCGGCGTCTCGGCGGTTTTCTGCTGCCACGCGGGCAGTTGCTGCGTCCGGCGGCTCAGCGGGAGGCTGCCCGCGCCGTCGTCCCAGCGCACGTCCTGGGCCGGGTCCGCCAGCCAGGCCAGGAAGGTGCGCGCCGCCTGGACGCGCTCCTCGCCGTTGTCGAACAGCGTCCAGGTGTCCGGGCCGGAGATCGTCACCGGACGGCCGCTGAAGCTGGGCAGCGGCACGACCGCGTAGTCGATCCCGGCGTCGGCGATGTCGGGCAGCTGCCACGGGCCGGTCGGGACCATGCCGATGTGGCCCGCTTCGAACGCCTGGTACATCTGCTCGCTGCCGGTCTTCGGGTCGAGGTAGACGGACTTCGCCGCGGCGAGGTCGCGGACGACTTCGAGAGCCCGCACGCCTTGGCCGGCGAACCCGATGCCGCGCCCGCCCGCGCCGATGACGTCGCCGCCGAGGTCCCACACCATCGGCCAGATCCGCCACACGGTGTCCTCGTCGCCGGTGGCGGGCCACGCGGTGCCGAAGGTGCCGTTTCCCGCGTCGGTGAGCTTCCCGGCCGTGTCGACGAAGTCGGCCCACGTCCAGCCCGCGGCGGGCAGCGGGAGCCCGGCCCGCTCGAACAGCGCCTTGTTGCACACCACGGCCAGGGAGTCGAGCAGCGCCGGGACCGCGCGGACGCGGCCGTTGACGGTGACCGCCTCGCGGGCCGGCGCCCAGAAGCCGGGACCGGCGTCGACGAGGTCGGTGACGTCGACGACCTGCGGGCTGCGCGCCACGTCGGCGAGGTCCGAGCCGAAGACGTAGGCGATGTCCGGGAACGACCCCGACGCGAGCGCCGCGGTGACCTTCTGCAGCATCGCGTCGGCGAGGACGCCGCCGCCCAGGTCGATCCGGATGCCGGGGTGCGTCCGGTGGAAGTCCGTGACGAGGGCGTCGAGGACCTTCTTGCCGGTGTCGGTCTGGCCGTGCCAGACCTCGACGGTCACCGGGCCGCCGGTGGACCGCGCCGGGCCGCAGCCGGCCACGGCCGCGCCGAGAGCCAGCCCGCCCGCGCCGCGCAGGAATCCGCGGCGGTCCATCAGCAGGTCTTGCGGACGTAGCCGGCTTCGCCCTTCGGGACGACGTCGCGGTCGCGGCGCACGATGCTGAGCGAGCCCCACCGGCTGCACGCGGTCCTGAGCCCGCTGTCGGTGTACTCGATGACGATCACGTGGTCGCCGAACGCGGGCGTGAACTCCCCGCAGTTCTTCTGCTGCCCGCACTCTTCGGCGATGGCGAAGTCGAGGCCGTTCGCCTGGCGCTGCCCGGCCAGTTCCGAGGTGTTCTTCTGGGCGATGGCCAGGCCCTTCGCGTGGGCGTGAGCGGACAGCAGGCGGATGTAGGCCTGGGCGTCGCTGTCGGACAGAAGCCCGTTGGAGCGCGTGAAACTGTCGTAGTTGTCGGGTTCGATCGCCTGGTAGCCCTTGGCCGCGCAGTCGTCGACCCAGGCGTTCACCTTGGCGGCGACGCGCTGGCGCTTGCCGGCGGTGCGCAGGTCGAGCAGGGCTTCGCCCCAGTCCTCGTCGACGACCACCTTGCCGGTGGCGTCGCGGAGCAGGAGGTCGTTCCACTCCCCTTCGGCGCCGGGCTGGGCCTGGAAAGCGTTGACGTAGCAGATGTTGTAGAGCCCGGCGGCGGGCTGGGCGGTGTGGTCGCGGCTGAGGACCTTGACGTCGTTCGCCGGGGCGTAGGCACCGCCGATCTGGTAGTCGAAGCCGGCTTTGACGGGCGGGAGTGCCACGGCCTGCGTGCCGGCCGGTGCGGCGGAGGCGGAACACGCGGTCCCGGCGACCACCACGGCGGCCAGCGCGGCGCCGGCGAGGAACTGAACGCGGGAAGAGGACATCATCGAACTCCGGATGATGGTGGGCACGACCCCGCCTCGGACCACGAGCGCGTCCTGGCGACTCAGTCCGGGCTCGCGGCGGAGGCCGACATACCGGCTGGGCGTACCTCTGACGTCGGGCGTCCGTTCCGACGTGCTCAGCAGTAAAGCGAGCAACACCGGGCATGTCAAGTGCGTGATAGTGCAGGAAGTGCGCCTCTATTGGACATAATTGCGCTATTCCTCACGAGCGCGCAGCGCTTCGTCGCGATCAAGCTGGGCTCGTCGACCGGGTCGGCTCGACCAGCGGCAGAAGAGCCCGACGACGAGCCGGGGCGCGCGTTACTGGTGCCAGCCGATGTTGATGTCGGCGTCGAACCTGCTCATGGTCGCGGCGACCTGGACGTTCCCGCCGGCGGTGTGGCAGGCGATGGTCCCGACCCGGTGCCCGCTGGTCATGTCGAGGTTCGCCACGCAGTCGTTGTGGTACATCAGCCACACCTGGCCGGTGTCCGCCGGGCCGCCGCCGGTGAACTGCGAGGTGATGTCGTAGTCGACGTAGATGGTGCCGGCCGCGGCCCGCCACTGACCGGTTATGCACTGTGTCGTGTTCGGGCAGTACTGGTACGCCGAGTCCGCCGGAGCCGCCGAGGCGGCGCCGGGAAGCACGGCCAGCGCGAGCCCGGCCACCGCCGCGCCCACCAGCATCGGTCGTGTCCTGCTCATTACCCATCCCCCTGTTCGTCGCGGTCGACCTTGATCTTCCGGTCATGATCACGGCCGCGGCAATCGTTTCGACTCCGATCGAAAGGGTCACCCGCGCAGGTGTCGCGGCGCGGCAGCGCTCCTCGACGACGACGTTTCGACGTCACTGAAAAGGGTTGCCGCGCCCACTGCGGGATGCGCAAGATCAATCTCGCGTCAAGATCGAACCGCCATTTCACCTCTCGATCAACGAGAACCGTTCTCGTGCCTGCGCCTGCGATGACCGATGCCTGCTCGTCGCGACGCGGTTTTGCCGTGCCCTAAGGGAATTCTGGGAGTATTGGTGACCATTTCGACCGAATCGAATCCGCGTGCCGACAAGCGGAAACTGCTGCCCGCGCTCGGCAAGGGTGCCGCCGTGCTGGCGGCGGCCACGCTCGGCTTCGGCCTCGCGGCCACGCCCGCGTCCGCGGCCCCGGCCGCCCCCGCGTACCCGAACTGCGGCGGCACTTTCGACCACGGCTACCTCGGCGGCCCGCCCGACAGCAGCGGCAACTTCGCCGTCCGGATCGAGTACCACAACGTCGGCGCCTGGATCGGATCGCAGACCGGCGACGCCGTCGTCACCAGCGCGGCCGGCAGGTCGCACGTCTACAACACGGTCAACCCCAACGGAACGTATTTCGTCGCCGTCTTCAACACCGAAGAAACCGGAACCGCGACCCTCGCCCTGTTCCGGGGGGACGGCCCGCACGTTTGCTCGACCAGTTTCAGCATCGGCGTCATCGCCTGACGAACCAGAATTGAATGGGCCGGGTGCGACCTCTCGTTTCGCGCCCGGCCCGTTCGTTCGACCGGCCGGCGGCCCCGAGCAACGGCTGCTACGCCGGCGCCACCCTGCACAGCGGTCGTCGCCGGGTACGCACGGGTGAAGGTGCATTCTCGCGCGTAGGTGGACGGGCCGGGCGAACTCTATGGTGTTGGGCATGACAGGTGAGTTCGTCGGGCGGGTCCGCGAGGCCGATCTGCTCGCCGCCCGGCTCGACGAGGCGCGGTCCGGGCGCGGCCGGCTCGTCCTGATCACCGGGGAGCCGGGGATCGGCAAGACCCGGCTCGCGCAGGAGACGGTTGCGCGGGCCGCGGCGGCGGGCGTCCCGGTCGCCTGGGGCCGAGCCAGCGACGACGAGGGTAGTCCGCCGTACTGGATCTTCCGGCAGATCGTCAGCGCTGGGCGGCAGGCTGCCGCCTGCCCTCGCCGGAGGTGACACGACGGCCGACTCGGCGACGGCTCGCTTCGAGGCGTTCGAAGCCGTCGCCGACCAGTTGCGCGGCGCCGCCGAGCCGGCCGGGCTGCTGGTGGTGCTCGACGATCTGCAGTGGGCCGACGCGGCGTCGCTGGCGCTGCTGGTGCACGCCGCGCGCGGGATGTCGCGGTCGAGGCTGCTGTTCGTGGCGACCTACCGGGACACCGAGACCGGCGGCCGCGAGGCGTTGACGTCGGCGCTGGCGGCGTTGGCCCACGAAGCGGAGCAGACGCGCGTCCGCCTGGTCGGGCTGCCGACCGCGGACGTCCAGCGCCAGCTCGAGCTCGCCACCGGCGACGCGGTGTCCTCGGACGTCGCCGCGGTCGTCAGCCGCCGCACCGGCGGCAACCCGTTCTTCGTGAACGAGCTGGCGCCGCTGCTCGAAGGTGACACGCTGCCGGACGGCGTGCTCGACACCGTCCGCGCGCGGCTGGCCCGGCTCAGCGGCTGCTGCCGGGAGCTGATCGCCACCGCCGCCGCGCTGGGGAGTGAACCGGTGCCGCCGGAGCTGGCCGCGGTGACCGACCGGCCGGTCGAGGTCGTGCTCGGCGCGCTCGACGAGGCCGGCGCCGCGGGCCTGCTCGTCCGCGCGGACGGGTGGCGTTTTCGCCACGACCTCATCCGCGAAGCAGCGCGGGTCGACCTGCCGACGGCGACCCGCGCCGGCGCGCACGCCCGGATGGCGGCCTGGCTGGCCGCTCGTCCCGATGCTGCCGAGCGGGCCACGGAAATCGCGCACCACTGGCTGGCGTCGCTGCCGGTCGGGGAGCCCCGCGAGGCCGTCGAATGGGCCGAGCGCGCGGGCGACCAGGCGCTGGACCGCCTCGCCTGGGAACAGGCGGCCGACCGCTACCGGCAGGCGCTGGACGTCGGCGCGCCGCTGTCGGCCGGCGACCGGGGACGGTTGCTGCTGCGGCAGGCCACCGCGTTGACCCGCAACGGCGACATCCAGCCCGCCGCAGCGATCCTCGCTCGGGCAGCGGAGGCTGCGCGCGAAGCCGGTGACCCCCATGCGCTCGGCGCGGTTGCCCTTGCCATGGAAGGACTTTCCGATCCGTGGGGCGAATTCCGCGGCGATCGGCTGGCGGCCGAGGCACTCGCCCAGCTGCCCGACGAGGACAGCCCGATGCGCGCCCGGCTGCTGGCGTTGCTGGCGGGTGAGGCCGGGTTCGTCGGCGGTGTCGACCCGGAACGCGTGTCGGGCGAGGCGCTCGCGATGGCGGAACGGCTCGGCGACACGCGGGTGCTCCGCTCGGCGCTGCGATCCCGGCAGATGGCGCGTTCGGGGCCGGACGGCGTGTACGAGCGGCTCGAGCTGGCCGAGCGGATGTACGCGCTCGGCCAGTCCGAACAGGACGACGAGACCACGCTGTGGGGCTGGCTCTGGCGGTTCGACGGGTTCATGATGCTCGGCCGGGTGGACGACGCGGAGGCGACGCTGACGCCGATGCGGCTGCTGACCGACCGGTTGCGGCGGCCGCTCGCCCGGTGGCAGTACCTGCGCGCCGTGGCCGCCGTCCAGGCGAGCCGGGGCCGGTTCGACGACGCCATCGCAACGGTCCGGGAGTGCTTGCGGCTGACCGAGGGCCGTACGCACGACTCGATGCGCGGCGTTTCGCTGTTCGTGCTGATCATCATCGACGGTCTTGCGGGCCGCGGCGACCTGCTCACCGCTGAGGAGTTCGAGTTGTTCGACCGCTACACGCCGGCCTTCGCCTCACCAATCTACGCGCTCTACCTGGCGCGGCGGGGGGATTTCGAGCGTGCCGGGCTGATCATGCGCCGCTCCGAGGGCCCCGACGCGTTTCCCCAGCCCGCGCTGCTGCCCGCGCTCGCGACCAGGGCCGAGCTGGCGGCGATGCTCGGCGAGCCGGACATCGCCGCGGACATGGCCGCCCGGCTGCGACCCGCCGCCGACCTGTTCGTCACCGGCGGCGCCGGGACCGTGACGAACGTCGGCTCGGTGCGAACCTACCTGGGGATCGCGCAGGCGGCGTGCGGGCGGCTCGACGAGGCCGTCCGCGAGATCCGGCTCGGTATCACCGCCAACGACACGGCCGGCCTGGCGCCGTACGCCGCCCTCGCCCGCTTCGAGCTGGCCCAGGTGCTGGCGCGCCGTCGTCGTCCCGGCGACCTCGAGGCGGCTGCCGCGTTGTGCGCGACGGCGACGGCGTCGGCCGCACAGCTCGGGATGGCGCCGCTGCGTCATCGTGCCGACGAGTTCGCGGCGACCCTCCGCGGCGACGCGCCCGCCGGGCTGACGCCGCGTGAAGCCGAGGTCGCCGGGCATGTCGCGCAGGGCCTGACGAACAAGCAGGTCGCGGCGTTGATGCACATTTCCGAGCGCACGGCCGAAAGCCACGTCCAGCACATCCTGGCCAAGCTGGGCCTGGCCAACCGCACCCAGATCGCCGCCTGGTCGGCCCAGCGCTCCTGACCGCGACGCGGACCCCGTTCCGCACGCGACACCTTCAGCGGCATTCCGTACCCGCTCTCCGTACCAGCACGGATCCCCCTGGCGCGCGCGGCTGACACGGTGGTCGCACGCCCTGGCGACGCCGGGGACGCAGCCACGGGACAGGGAGTAGCAGTGACCAATCCGGGATTCATGGGACAGCAGGCCGCCCAGCAGGCGGCGGCCTCCGCGCGGAACGCCGCGATGCAGCAGGCGTCCCGCGCAAGCCAGCAGACCGTCCGGCATGCCAGCAGCCTCAACCACCAGACGTACCACCCGGCCCGAGGCGTGGTCGGCCGGCTGTTCACCTTCGTGTTCGGCCTCGTCACCTTCGCGGTGGCGCTGGGCATCCTGCTGCTCATCCTCAGCCAGGCGCAGCCCCAGTGGTACCACCAGATCCTCACCTGGCTCCACCACCTGTCCTGAGCGAAGACCAGCAGCCGGCTTCTCGCGACATCGCCTCGCGGGCCGCAGACCGGCGTGCACCCGCGGAGCCGCCGCCGGGTTCGCCTTGACCGCAGAACTGGCATTCGGTGCCGGTGTCGGTGAGCGGCCCGGCGGTGCAGGCGCGGCGCCCCTGGTCGTCCTCCTCGGCTTGCCTGGTGCTCACCTTGATGCGACCGCGGGACCGCAACTTGGTGTGCCCTGTCCAGGCACTGCAGGTTCCGGGAGCCGGCAAGGGGCGCCCGTCTCACTGGACCCGCGTGGCGGTCGACCGCAAGCTTTCCCCAAAGTCTCCTCAACCCTCGGCGGCGACAGTCGATGGGCCCGGCGAGCACGGGCGCCGGGTCCGGTTTCCGAACAGAGGAGAAGCGACATGAGCAACTGTTCCCCCATGGCGAGATCCGGGCGGGTGGGTCGAAGAACTCCGGTTACCCCGACGCCTGGCGGCAGGCCGCGGGTGACCAGGTCTTCCGCGACGTCCAGGAGTCCGAACGGGACCGGAGCTATTTCGACCCGGCCGTTTCACTGGCCAAACAGGACGGTCTGCGAGCGCTGGGTCAGTTCGCCTGCTACGACGCTGCGGTGGTGCACGGGTACAACGGCCTCCAGTCGATCCGTTCCCGCGCGCTCGGGCGCGCCACCCCGCCGGCCCAGGGCGGCGACGAGGCCGCATATCTCAACGCTTTCCTCGACGAGCGCGTGATCGAGATGAAGAAGGAAGCCGCGCAACGCGTCTGGCTCCAGCAAGGCAACTTCGACCTCGCCACCCGGCTTCGCCGGCACGTTTACGGCCAGGCCTTCGAAATCGCGTGACGGACCTTCATCCGGCCGAAGCAAGCGCGAAGTACAGCAGTCCGGTCGCGGTGAAGTCGTCGGCGGGCTCGACGCTCTGCCAGGCTCCGACGTCGTCGAGGTAGCGGGCACCGTGGCCGTCGAAGCGGGCGAAGTCCGGGACGGCGCAGGCACGCATCGTCGGGAAATGGTTGAGCTCGGCGAACTTTTTCGCTTGGTTCGGGCCGTTCACCGCGGCGCCGGCGAGGGGCTCGCCGGTCAGGTTGGCGGCCTGGTGTTCCGGGCAGTGCGGGTAGACGGTACCGGCGCCGATGACGAACGACGAGCCCCATGCGTTCGCGCCGAGCACCCAGTTTCGCTGCCCGGTGGCGAATGCGGCATAGGTGCCGGTGCCGGTGACGCGCGCGTGGAGCAGCGCGGTCGTGGCGAGGCCGAAGGTGTGCGGGACGGAGTCGAACTCCGTGTAGCTCGCTCCGGCGCGGAAAGGATCCTTGGCGGCGCGGTCGCGGCCGGCGTCGAGCTGGCGCGTGAGGTCACCGAGCAGGTCCTCACGGCTGACGTCGGCGACCGGCTGTCCTCGGTCGACGAGGCGGATGAGGTCCGCGTGCGCGAGTGCGCTGACGTCCCCCACGCCAAGGGTGCCTTTGGTATCCGACGCGAGGTATGCGGCAGCCCAGCTTCCGGCGTCGCGGGCCCAATCGCCGGTGCGCGGATCATCGAGTGCCTGGCCCGCCAAGGCGAGTTCCGCCGCCGCGAGTTCGAGGTCGTCCTGCCAGGAGTCCTCCGGGTAGAAGGCGTGCGGGAACGCGGTGGTCAGCTCGCCGTCCGGCCGGCGATCCGCCTGGGCGTAGAGCTTCGCGGCCTTGTCGAGCTTGCGCCGCGCGCCGTAGCCGGTGTCCAGCTGGGCGGCGAGGGCGAACGCGGCCGCGACCTTGCCGGCCAGGTTCGGGCTGATCGGCGCTCCGGGCTCGGCGGCCCGGAACACCGGCCGGTCGGTGAGCTCGTCGGTCTCCGGAAGCCGCCAGATGTCGTGGTCGGAGCGGACGGCCTCGTTCCCCGCCCCGATGCCGACCTGGGCGTAGAGCGTGCCGGAGTCGTCGTCCCACATCCGGTCCAGCCAGTCCATGCCGTGCCGGGTCTCGGCGGCGAGATCGGCGCCGCCGACGCGTGAATCCCGTTGCGCCAGCAACAAAGCCGAGACCGAGTACGCGGCGGTGTGCGTGAACTTCAGGAAGTCCCCCGCGTCGGCCCAGCCGCCGGACACGTCGACCGGGCCGCCGTCCGGAGCCAGCTGCCCGTCGAGCAGTTCCGTGCCTTCCTCGTTGTAGCGCGGCGTCCGGTAGACCGTCGCGTGGCGGTCGTTCAGGTGCGCCGGTCCGCGCCGCAGGCCTGATCGGACGAAGCCGGCGCCGTCCCGCTGGGCTTGGAAGAACTTGACGTTCGACGCGACGATGGGCCCGAACAGGTCGGCGGCCGGGGCCACCCGGAACGGCGGCGACGGCGGAGCACCGGGTACCTGGACTCGATAGCTGCCGGGCGTCTTCACCGCCGAAAGGTCCAGCACCCGCACTGCCGTGAAGGAATCGTTCCAGGCTCCGGTCGTCGCGCCCGCGGCACCGGAGAACACCGTCTGCCCGGCGGTGTCGACGACCTGGAACCCGACTTCGCCGGGGTCCTGCTGAGCGAACAGGTAGGCGTGCTTGGTTTCCCCGGGTGCGTAGCCGACCTGGTCCACCCGGACGAAGCCGGTGACCGGCGGTTCGGGAGTGGCGCTGCAGCCGGCGAAGAGCGCGGTGCCGAGCACGACGGCGATCGGTGCGGACATCTTGGGACGCATTGCGCGACCTTCACCCCGGTTCGATGAGACGACGATGGGATATCACCTGTTCATGAGAGGTGCCAACAGCGTTGGCTCACAGCGGGAACAGCTTGGACTTGGCCATGGCCAATGCGGCGTGCAGCGCTCCGGTGCGGACCGCGTCGCCCGGTACCGCGCTCAGCTCGAGGCGGGGCCGCGACACCGCGATCTCCGCCAGGTCCGCCCCGATCAGCTCGAGCAGTGCCCCGCCGCCGGCTTCGGCGACGTCCCCGGCGAGCACGATCAGCTCGGGATCCAGCACGGACACCACCGAGGCCAGGCCCGTGGCCAGCCTGGTCGCGAGTTCGGCAAGGAACGGGCCGGGCCCGGCGCGGCCGACGGCCTCGGCCGCCGACTCCCCGCCGACGCCGTGTGCCCGGGCAAGCTCCAGGACCGCCGCGGCACCGGCCGTCAGCTGGAAGCCGCCGTGCCCGCCCCGGCCGACGTCGCGGGACAACGGCGCGCCTGGCACCGGCAGGTAGCTGACCTCACCGGCGGCGCCGTTGGCACCATGGCGGATCCGGCCGTCCACCACCACGGCCATGCCCAGCCCGTCGGACACCCACAGCAGGACGAAGCTGTCGACGCCCTGCGCGTGACCGATCCGCATCTCCGCGATCGCCGCCGCGTTCACGTCGTTCTCCAAGGCGACGTCGATCCCCAGCGCGGCGGTCAGGGAGGCCGGCAGATCCGGCAGATGCCACCCGGTCATGTGCGGCGCGAACCCCAGTTCACCCGTTCGCGGATGGATCGCACCCGGCGTCGCGATCACCACCTGGTGCAGGTCGGCGACCCGGAGGCCCGCCTGGGCCGCAGCGGCTTCGATGGTGGGACGCAGCCGCGTGAGGGAGCCTGCGGGGACTTCGCGTTCGGCCACGGAGACTCCGGTCGCGTCCACGATGGCGACCGCGGTACGCCACGGCGTCACGCTGACCCCCGCGACATGCACCGAGCGCGGGTTCGCGACGAACAGCCTGGCGTTCGGCCCCCGCTCCCCGGCCCCGTCGACACCGGCCGGCAGCACGAGACCGCTCGCCTCCAGCCGGCCGATCACCTGGGTCACGGTCGGATGCGTCAGCCCGGTCAGCTCGACGAGTTGCGCCCTCGACAGCGCGCCCCGCGCCAGCAGCAGCTCGAACGCCGCCTTGTCGTTGATGGTCCGCAAGAGCCCCGGACGCCCCGGTTTGGTGATCAACAAACTCCTTCTTGCAGGATTCCTTCATGAAGCTTCGCCCAGTATGGCACATGCTTGACGGTCAGCGTCGCAGGTCATAGCCTCGTCCACTATATGAAGGGTTCCTTCATATAGTGGTCTCCGACCTCGAGGAGGAGTCTTGAACCGTCTCTTGAGGATCTGCGGCGCCTTGATGCTCTTCGGAGCAGCGCTGACGCCGGTCACACCGGCCATCGCCGCGCCGGCGTGGATCCCGGTCTGGCAGGACGACTTCGACGGGGAAGCCGGCAGCCCGCCGGACCCGGGCAAGTGGACCGCCCAGATCGGCGGCGACGGCTGGGGCAACCAGGAACTGGAGTACTACACCGCCAGTACCCGCAATGCCGCGCTCAACGGTGAAGGTCAGCTGGCCATCTCCGCGCTCGAGGAACAGCCGGAAGGCTCTACGTGCTGGTACGGCCCGTGCCGGTACAGCTCGGCGCGGTTGACCACCAAGGACAAGTTCGCCCAGCAGTACGGCAAGATCGAAGCCAGGATGAAGGTGCCTTCGGGCAAGGGCATGTGGCCGGCCTTCTGGATGATGGGCAACGACTTCGACACCGCGGAATGGCCGAACTGCGGCGAGATCGACGTCATGGAGAATGTCGCCAGCGAGCCGGACACCGTGTACGGCACCCTCCACGGCCCCGGCTACTTCGACGAAAACGGCCCGGGCGGATCCACTCGCACCCCGGACGGCACCCCGCTCTCCGCGGCCTTCCACACCTACGGCGTCGAGTGGCAGCCGAACTCGGTGTCCTGGTTCATCGACGACACGCGCTACCTGACCTTGACGCCCGCCAACATCCCCGCCGGCAACCGCTGGGTCTTCGACCACCCGTTCTTCACGCTCCTGAACCTCGCGGTGGGCGGAACCTGGCCGGGCAGCCCCGACTCCTCGACCGCATTCCCGCAGCAGCTGCTCGTCGACTACGTCCACGTGTTCAGCGCCGCCTGACACCGGCGTATCCCTTGGCCCGGCCCCGACAGCCAGGCCAAGGGATACACCCCGGGGCGCCGGTCGTCGCACACGAGCGGGCTGCTCTTCGGCCCGATTACGATCCAGCACCAGCCGCAGACGGCAGCCAAACGTGTCTGCGCCGACCGATGGTGAAGGTCAGTCCAGGTGCGCGGTGGCGACCGACTTCTCCTGCCACGGCCTGATGTCGTCGGCGATGTGGTCCACCTTGACCTGCCAGCGGTCGATGGCGTCGCCGCCGAGCAACAGGTGGGCAGGCAGCTTGTCCTGACCGGTGACCTCGTGGATGAGGGCCGCGCCCTTGACCGGGTCGCCCAGTTGGGTGTGGTTGGCTTCGCCGACCCAGTCCAATGTGGAGTGTGCCGGGGTGCCGTCGTAGGCCGGGATGCGGTTCGCCGGGACGGACAGCGAGCTCTGGTCGAGGAAGTCGGTGCGGAACACGCCCGGCTCGACGACCATGCTCTGGATCCCGAAGGGCGCCAGCTCCACTGACAATGCCTCGCTGATACCGGCGACCGCGAACTTCGATGCGCTGTACCTGCTCACGCCGGGCTCGCCCTCGAAGCCGGAGCGCGATCCGATGTGGACGATCTTGCCGCCGCCCGCTTCCCGCAGGTACGGCAGCACCGCGCGAGTCATGTTGATCAGCCCGAAGACGTTCAGGTCGAACAGCGACCGCGCCTCGGCGTCGCTGACCTCCTCCAGCGCGCCGAGCAGACCTCGCCCGGCGTTGTTGACCAGGACGTCGATGCCACCGAACCGCTCTGCCACGGACTCCACGGCCGGGCCGATGGCGGCGGTGTCGGTCACGTCCAGCGCGACCGGGAACACCCGCTCGGCGGTCTTGAGGTCGTCGGGCAGGCGGTCCGGGTTGCGCACCGCGACCGCGACCGTGTCGCCGCCGGCCAAGGCCGTGCGGGCGATCTCCGCGCCGAGTCCGCGGGACGCTCCGGTGATGAACCAGGTGGCCATGATCTCGTCCTTCCGCTGGGCCCTTCCCGGGGCCGGTTGATGACTGTGCCCTGCACACAACCAGCCGTGAGCAGCGAAAAGGTGGCCGAACCGGGCCCTGCCGGTCGGGGGACGAACTGGGCGACCCTGAGCCCGGTCCGGCGCCCCGGCCGGCTGCACCCTGGTTCCATGGACACCACACCGAGACTCCCCCGTCAGCGTGTGCGTCCGGCCACCCGCCGGCTCATGGAGGGCCTTCGCGCGCCGGCGTATCTGCTGGGCCGCCGGCTGGACATGCTGGCCGGCAACCGGCTCGCCGGCGCGCTCATCGCGGACTTTCCGTCCGTGCCCCGGCCGGAGCGCAACCAGGCCAGGTTCGTCTTCACCGACCCTCACGCCCGCGAGCTGTTCGCCGACTGGCCCGCCGCGGCGGGCACCACGACCGCGTTGCTGCACCGTTACGCGCGACGCCACCACGACGACCCCGAACTCCGAGAGCTGATCGGCGACCTGTCCATCCGCAGCCCCGAGTTCGCCGCCCGGTGGGCGGACACCCGGCAGCGCACGACCGAGGTCACCGCGTACCACCACCCGCTGGTCGGCGACCTCACCCTGACCTGCCAGACCTGGCGGGAAGCAGGCGACCCGGACCAGCTGCTGGTCGTGCAGACCGCCGAACCGGGGTCATCCTCCGAGGCTGCGCTGACCCTGCTGGCTCAGCTCGCCACCCGGTAGCCACCCCTCGGCCCCGCGGGCCTTCTAGATTTGCGGCGCCGCGCTGCCCGCCGGCCGCCGCGTCCGCGGCAAGCTCGTCATCACCTTCTGAACGTCGCCCGCGCCAAAGGGGACCACTTTGTCCCTGGATACGCGGAGCCCTTTTCGACCCCCTTTTCCGGTGGCACGACTGGTTTTCTGAGGACACAGACCAATCAGGTCCGCCAGGGACTCGGAAAGGAACCATCATGTCGCAGGTCATCACCACCACCCCGCTCACCGGCCGCGTCGCCGTCGTCACCGGCGCCAGCAGCGGCATCGGCGAGGCCACCGCGGAGCGGCTCGCCCAGCTCGGGGCCAAGGTCGCCGTCGCGGCCCGGCGCCAGGAAAACCTCGACGCGCTCGTGGCCCGGATCACCGAAGCCGGCGGCACCGCGCTGGCCGTTGCGCTCGACGTGACCGACCGCGAGGCCGTGCGCGAAGCGGCCCAGCGGGTCGAGCGGGAGCTGGGGCGCGTCGACCTCGTCGTCAACAACGCCGGCGTGCAGCTGATCTCGCCGATCGAAGACCTCAAGGTCGACGACTGGCAGCGCCAGATCGACCTGAACGTCACGGGCGTGATGAACGTTCTCGGCGCGTTCGTGCCCCAGCTGATCGCTTCCGCGGCCGACGGCGGCCCCGCCGACCTGATCACGACGTCCTCCATCGCGGCGACGCGCGTCCTGGAAAAGTTTTCCGTCTACTCGGGAACCAAGGCCTACATCAGCCACTTCTCCCGCCTCGCGCGGGTCGAGCTGGGCCGGAAGATGGTGCGGGTGTCGGCGGTCGAACCCGGCATGGTCGACACCGAGCTGCCCGACCACGTCACCGACCCCGACGCCAGCAAGCTGATGGCCGACCTGCTCAACGACATCGAGTGTCTCAGCCCCGCCGACGTCGCGGAGACGATCGCGTTCATCGCGTCGGTCCCGCGGCACGTCAACCTCACCGAAATCACCATCCTTCCGACGGCCCAGGCGGTCTGACCGCAACGGGTGAGGGGGCGCACCGGCCGGACCGGTGCGCCCCTTCGGCGTTCCCGGCCGCATCTTCAAAGGACCCTCATGCACACCAACGCACTTCTCGTCCTGATCGGGGTCGTGGTGGCAGGCGCGCAAGCGGCTTCGCCGGCTCCAGCTCCCCGCGCCGACGCTGATGTTCCTGGCCGGCGCGGTCCTCGCCTTGCTGCCCACCACCGCCCGGGTCGAGCTGCCCCCGGAACTGGTCCTGGTCGTCCTGCTGCCGATCATTCTCTACTGGGAGGCGTACTCGACGTCCATCGCCCAGGTCCGCCGGTACTGGCGACCGGTGCTCCTCCTGGGCGTCCCGCTCGTGATCGGCACGGCCGCGGTCGCCGCCCTCGTGGCCCATGCGTTCGGCCTCGGCTGGGCGGCGGCCTGGATCCTGGGCGCGGTGCTCGCCCCCGCCGATGCCAGCGCGGTCGCCACCTACGCCCGGGCGCTGCCGTCCCGGTGGATGACCGTGCTGCGCGGGGAAAGCCTCATCAACGACGGCACCGCGCTCGTCGTCCTGGGGATCGCGATCGGCGCCGCCGGCGGGCAGCTCACGACCCTGCGGCTCGGCTGGTCCTACACCGTGGGTATCGCGGTCGGGCTCGCGGTCGCGGTCGTCGTGTTGCTGATCCTGCGCCACGTTCGCGAGCCGCTGGTGGTGGGGACTGTGGCCCTGGCGCAGCCCTTTGCGGCGGCGATGCTCGCCGAGACCCTGCACGCCGCCGTGCGGGTGAAAACATGCGTCGTGCTATTCGATCCGGCCTGCTCGGTGATCGACGCCGGTTGGGTTTGGTCGAGGGTGTCGTAGGACGCGGTGAACAGGGCGCTGGTGCCGGAGGTGACCGAGGTCAGCTGGTTGGTGTCGCTGTAGTTCGCCTGGCCGCCCGGGTTGGTGGTGGTCAGGTTGCCGGCGCCGTCGTAGCCGACTGTCGTGCTGTCGATCTTCGTCATCTGGTTGGCGTTGTTGACGGTGTAGGTGTGACCGTCCCCGGCGGTGACGTTGCCGGCGTTGTCGTAGCTGTAGGTGCGAGCGCCGGCTTTAGTGAGGCGGCCGAGTCCGTCGTAGGTGTTGTCGGCCGTTCCGGAGGCGTCGTTGCGCGACTGGATTTGGCCGGTGTCGGTGCCGTCGGGCCGGGTGTAGCGGTAGGAGGTCGAGAACACCGCTGTCCCGGCCGGGTTCTTGACCGTAATCCCGGTCTGCCGGGCGGACTTGTCGAGGGTGATGGTTTCGGTGGTGCCGCCGGGCAGCGTGGCCGAGGTGCGGTGGTCGGCGTTGTCGTAGCCGTAGGTGGTGGTCTTGGTCGCCTGGTCCTTGATCGAGGTCAGCCGGTTCGCGGGGTCGTAGCCGTAGTAGATCCAGCCGGTGGGGTCGTCGACAGCGGTGACGTTGTCGGCCCGGTCGTAGTGGTAGGTCGCGGTTCCGGTGGTCGTGCCCGCGGTGCGCACGACGCGGGTCAGCAGACGTCGTTCGTAGCTGTTGGTGAAGGTGGCCCCGGTGGTGCTTGCGATGGTGCGGTTGCCGGTTTTGTCGTAGGTGTAGGCGGCCAGTCCAGTGCCGTCGGCCTTGGCGACGGAGACGACGTGGTCGAGCTTGTCGTAGCCGTAGACGAGCTTGATGCCGTTACCATCGGTGACGCTGGTGACCCGGGAGAGCGAGTCGTAGGTGTAAGTGGTCGGCTTCAGCGGCAGTGGCGGAGTGACCGTGATGAGGTTTCCGGCAGTGTCGTAGCCATAGGCGGTGGTGTGCCCGTTGCCGTCGATCGCCGAGGCGACCAGACCACGTGCGTAGGTGTATCGGGCGACGTCGGCGTTAAGCGCATCGGAGTGCACGGCAGTGACGTTGCCGAAGGTGTCGTAGCTGCTGGTGACCTTGTTGCCGGAGAAGTCCGCGATCTGGGTGGGCAGGTGCGGATGGGCGGTGTCGGTGTAGCCGAGGCTCATCGCCGCACCGGTCGGGAGCTTGCCGCCCTTGAGGTTGTTGAGCGGGTCGTAGTCGTAGGTCACCGAGTTGTTCAGCCCGTCGGTCAGCGACGCGACATCACCGTGGGCGGACCAGGACTGGGTACGGTTGTGACCGAGGGCGTCGGTCGCCTTGGTCTGCCGGTACTGGTTGTCGAAGGTGTAGGTGGTCTTGTGGCCGTTCGGGTCGGTCACTATCGTCGTGCCGGTCCCGTAGGCGTAGCCGGTGGTGCTGGCGACGCCGTCGTAGTTGGGTTCGGCCACCTGCGTCACCGCGCCGTTCGCGTCGTAAGTAAGGGTGTACACCCGGCCCAGCGTGGTGGTCAGGCTGGTGATGTGGCCGTCGGCGTCGAGGCCGAAGCTCATCTTGTCGCCGGCTCGGTTGGTGATCCCGGTCATGCGTCCGCTGCTGGGATCCCAGCTGTAGGATGCGGCGATTTGTCCGGTCGGGTCGGTCACCGACTGGGGCAAGCCGTTGCTGTCGCGGATGAGGGTGGTAACCCGGCCCTGGGTGTCGGTGATCGAAGCCAGCGAATAGTCGGAGTTGTAGCGGTAGGTGATGGCGTGACCGTTGCGGTCGGCCTGGGACGAGAGCTGCCCGTCACCGGTGAACGACCACACCTGGCCGGAGTCGTCCTGGGTGAGGTGGTAGGTGCCGTTGGCGAGCTTCGTCAGCGTCGCGTGCGAGCCGGACGGCGTGGTGTAGCTGCCATCGGCGTTCTGCGTGTACTCCGAGCAGTACCCGGTCGCGTCCCGGACGATGACCGAGCCGAGCATCACCCGGAGGCGGATGTCGTCGCCGGCCGAGATCGTCCAGTGCCCGCCCAGCTCGTTGCCCCAGGAGTCTTGGCTGTTGTAGGTGGCGTCGAAGGACATGTCGAGGCCAGTGCCTTTGACCGTCAGCTCGCGGTCGGTGAGCACGGCGTTGCCGTCGGCCCGGTTGACCAGCAGTTCGGTGCGGTCGGAGATGGGGTAGCGGTCCATCGCGAACCACGGCTGGGTTCCGACGGGCGCTCCCGACGCGCAGGTGAGCGTTCGTGGTGACTGCGCGGATCTCGGTGCCGTCCGCGTGGGTCCGGCCGGGAGCCGGTCGGCCGGGACGCCAGTCGGCGTGTGGTTGACGCCGGCCGGCGGGGTCCAGGACGCCGGCAGCGGCACCCCGTGGTGCGCCGGCTCCGGGGCCGCGGACGCGGTCGCCGGAACCGCCGCGACCAGCGCGGCGGTCGAGGTTATCGTGATTGTGCGCAGCACACAGTGCCGCAACGACTTTCGTCGCATGGAAATATGACTCCTCTCGGAGCCTTCCGGCTCCACCCAATAGTTTCGCGAACGTGGGCGGCAGTTCGAACTGTTGGCTGCGTTGCCGATCGCGACTGCCGCTGGCTGGTATTTCGACGCACGCGACTGAGGACCGCGGTGCGGAGAACCGGCCACACCTCGGGAACTGAGAGTGGGCCACCGGCGCGCCGACGGGAACACGCGCCGGAACGGCCATTACGCGCTACAGGTCGCCGGAGAACAGGTCCGTTTGGAGGGACATGTCACCGTTGTGGCTCTGCGCGATGTGGTTCAGGTGTTCGATGTCCACCCGTTTGGTCTATACCTGCGGTGGTTTGATCGCTTAGGATTCTTGGGCTCGTCTCTCGACACGACGTGAGTGGCACCCAGGGGAGGGGTTGGATGAGCACGCTTTACATCCGTGTGTCCGTGGTGACCGATGAGGTACCGGACTCGGCGGGGAGTCGAGCCTGGTTGAAGAGCCACGGCGGAAATCCATGACTTCCGCGCTATCCGGAGCACGAGCCGTGTCGTGCAATGTGTCGCAGCGCCAACAGGGTTCCGGGCGCGACGCTGTAGCTGGCCGGCGATGACTCGCCTTTCGTGACCGTCGCCGTCCTGGGGCACCGACGGCGGTGCTTTTGAGCATTCACCCGGCCTGACCGGATGGTCCAGTTGAGCAGGCAGCCGGACGAACCGCGGGCCGCACCACAACTTCATCAGTTCCGGGAGTGGTCGTGACCACGAATCACCCGAAGAGCAGACGCCACGAGGGTCAGTGGCGAGCTCTCGACGAAGACAGCCTGCTCTACGCGATCGGAGATGTTCTTTACACCGGTGTTTCGCTGAACAACGCCGACATCGTCGTCAGGAAGGTCGTCGCGCCGCTGATCGAGAATGCTCGGAAGAGCTGCGTCGAGCAGCGGGCAACAGCGCACTACGGCTACGACACATTCGACGTCTGGGTCAAACCAGCGCTGGGCGGCCGTGATGGCTCACTCGTAGCTCTGCAGGCGTGCTACGTCCCGGCGGGAGAGCCGTTTCCGGCCAGGCCGCCGATCGCGGTGTGGGAGTGGGGAGAGCCGGCGCCGGGCAGCGGTGGGTCGCTGCGGCATTGGTGGGGCGAAGAGGCGCCGGGCTTCTACGGAGTCGAGGCACCGACCGGTGACTGGCGCGGTGGGCCGACAGGTCGTGATCCCTACCGGTTCATGGACAGCGTCCTGACCGACGACTTCCGGGTGGTGATCACCGCGATGATGCAGGACTTCCGTGACGCGGAGATCGACGAGCCGATGATCATGTTCATGGAACAGTGCCACGTCGCCACGCGGTCGCGGTGTGGCGTCCGAGCGGTCGGACGCAGGAGATCCGGGAGCTACTACGTCGGCTTCTCCGCGAAGGTCGGCCTGAGCCAGGTGCGCCAGGCGGTGTCCGGTCCGCTGATGCGGCAGCTCGGAGCCTTCGCGGCGATCGTCACCGACCCGCTCATCGTGGTGGACGCTGTGCACGAGTCGGTCGTCGTCACGAGCGACGACTTCGCGCACATCGACGTTCCGGTGCCGGCGAACAGCAGTCTTCGAGCCATGGTCCACATGGACCACGCCGAAGGCGTGCTGGACCTGGTTCGGTACTCTGCGAATCATCCCGGTGAGCGGACCCGACCGGTGCGAGGGTCCCTCAAGACTCGCTCAGGTGGTTGGCTCGACGTCCTCGTTCATGCCGTGGGAACGACCAACAGTGCGAAGTCCGACAGGCAATTCGTCATGTGCCGGCTCGAGGTGGCGTGAGTTCGGCCAACAACCGGTCGTCGGCACGTGCGTGCGTCGCGGCCCCGAGGTCATCGGCCCGAGCAAGCGGTAGCCACGTCATACAGGTGAAATCCAATTGCTTGCAGAAGCCTGCGACGCGATCATGGGCCGGTGTCTGGATAGGTGCGACTGGAAGGGGTGAAGTCCGGGCTCCGTAGTGCCTTCACCTGGCGCGGAGACCGCACAGACCAGCATCGCTATGCCGACGTCGCAGGCTGGTGGCGTCGACCCAACCTGCTCGGGCAAGTCGGCCCCGCGCTGGCGCACTTGTTCGCCGGTGAGCAATCCACGGTCGTCCTCGGGCCGGAGTCCCGTGGCTGCCTCCTGGGACCACTGGTTGCCCTGCGCTTCGATGTCGGGGTTCGTCGAGGTTCGCAAAGACCACGTGGCGTCGACCAGCTAAGTTCGGGCCGGCCGCCCGTGATCAGATCTGCCGCATCGCTGCCTGCAAACCGACCGAGCTGGGGTTGCCGTTCACGACCTGGAGCCTGGCCAAGCTGGTCGACTACCTCGCCGAGCGCGCCTGGATCAGGGCGAGCACCGAGACCGTCCGGAAGATCCTGCGCGCGGAGGGTGTGTCGTGGCAGGCGACGAAGACCTGGAAAGCGAGCAAGGACCCGGACTTCGTGGCCAAGGAGACCCGCATCCTCGACCTCTACGACCACCCGCCCGCCGACGGACGGGTGATCTGTGTCGACGAGTTCGGTCCGCTGAACCTGCAGCCCCGTCCCGGTCGCGGCTGGTTCCCTCGCGGCCGACCGGCCCGCCTGCGCGCAACCTACACCCGCACCGGCGGGGTCCGGCACATGTTCGCCGCGCTCGACCTCGCCACTGGGCAGATATTCCACCGGTTCCGTGACCGCAAACGCTGGCCGCAGTTCCTCGACTTCTGCAAGCAGCTGCGCCGCCGCTTCCCGGCCGGGAAGATCTACCTGGTCTGTGACAACTACGGGCCCCACGGCAAGGCCGAGGTCGTCACATGGTGCGCAGCCAACGACATCGAGCTGGTCTACACACCCACCAACGCCTCCTGGCTGAACTGGATCGAGTGCGAGTTCACCGCGGTCCGCTACTTCACCCTCGACGGCAGCGACTACCCCAGCCACGCCGCCCAAGAAGCCGCCATCGCGGGCTACTTGCGCTGGCGCAACCGCCACTGCCACCCGAAACGCCACTTCGCCGTCAACTCCAAGATCCGCCGACCGGATTACCTACCCAACGTTGCTTGATACGGCACTAGCGTCCACCGCACGGCCTGCAACGAACGGAGCGAGGTCGTCCCACCATTCGCTGGGCCAGGTATCGGCGACGGCCTGCAGGACCTCGACCCAGCGTTCACCCTCACACACATACTGGTGCAAAGCATCGACCGCCGCGGAAACGTGTGTCCGGGCGAGGGCGGCCAGTACGTCGACGCTGTGACCGAACCGGTTGCCGTCGTACCCGGTGTTTCGCCCGGCTCGCCAGAGCTGTTCGATTACCGGGTCGATGGACAGCTCGACGTCGAGACCAGCCGGGCGAGGTAAACCGTCCGCTCGTCGACCTGCCGGTCCCACCGGTAGTCCCGGCGCACACAATCCAACACCAGTTCCGGTGCGACCCGATGAGCCGCGACCCAGGCACCGGCCGCGCCGCAGCCGCGTTGCAGCGCTCCATGCAACGTCTTGGCAGGTGCGTAGTACCAGTGGTCGTTCCCGTCATCCGCATCGTCAGCCATCCTGGCCAGTGTGAGTCAGCGCGTGCCCTGCGGCCAGCGAATTCCGAGAGCCCGTGTCCGGCCGGCGGCGCAGGACCTGGTGGATCTGATCTCGGCTGAGCAGGTTCGCAGCGCCGAGGCTGAATTGCTCGACGCGGCCAGGGTGATTCTGCGCGAACTCGCCGAGGTCGGCACGGTCGTCGATCCGGAGTCGTGTTGACCACGCACCGGCCGGGCGACCCTTGGCACGCCTCACGTCGTTCTGGCGAGTGCGCGTACCAGGGCGCGCAACCAGTCTTCGTAACCGTCACTCGCATACCCGTGCTCGGAGATGAGGAACGCAGACGGTCCGGCCGAGCGAATCAGCCGGTCGAGGACCGGCAGCACGATGATCTGCAACGAGAACGGCTCGGCCCTGCGGCCGATCTCAGCTTCCACTGCCCGTACGACTGCGCCTTCTCGCCCGCGCGCCGCTGCCCGGAACGTCTCGATCCCGGCCCGCTTGCGAGCCGAATGCCATGCATTCGCCTCGACCCACCGTCTGCTCACCACCTGCCGCAGCACCGGCTAGCCGGCAAGACCTCGAAGTCCGGTGGACTGAACCTGCTCAGCTCAGTCATGCCCGGCGGTGCTCGCCGCTGGAAGACTCCGCGGGCACCAGCCCGACGTAGGCGCCGATCGAGGCACCGGTGAACCGATGCCAGTCCCCGATCTCGGTCGCCAGACCGAACGCAGTCAACGTGCTCACTCCGCGCAGGCAGCCCAGCCGCCCGACGACCGGCGCGAACTCCGGGGTCGCGGCCAGCTCGGTGATCGCGGCGTCCAGCCGGAACCGCCGAGCCTGCGTACTCAGCGCCGCGTCGTAGGCCTCCTCGAAGGCCAGCCGGACCCCGACCCGGTCGAAGCTCAGCGACCGCAACCAGACCTCGTGCGCCCCAGTCCATGCCGTGCCGTCGTAGAGCAACCCCTGCCGCAGCAACAACTTCGACAGTCGGTGCCGTGCCCGCATCAGGTCCCCGCGGACGTCTTCACGCGCCCGCACCAGATCTCGTGCCGCTTCCTCGGTCTCCCTGGGCACCCGCACCGCGGGCAGTTCCCCGATCCGCAGCAGCCGCGCCAGGCGCTCGGCGTCGCGGCGGTCGGTCTTGACCCGATCACCGGGAGGTCGTTCCAGCTTCGAAGGCGCGACCACCACGCACCGCACCCCGGCCCGTTCCAGAGCCCGCGCCAGGCCGAACCCGGTCGGACCGGCCTCATACGTCACCGCCGCCGGAGCGGGCAGCGCACACACCCACGCCACCACCGCCTCGGTCTTCGGCGACAGCCGCAGCGACCGGATCTCTCCGGCCTCGTTGTCGATCGCGCAAGCCACCACCGATCGGGCATGAACATCCAACCCGACACACGTACGCTCGATAAACACCGGCGCCTCCCGTAAATCGCGGCTCTACCACCACCAAATGTGGCGGCAACCCGCGCCAACTTACGAGCGAGGCGCCGGCCCTTCCATACGGTCTAGCGCTTGACACGAGTCCGGACGCTGGCTGGCTTCATAGGCTCGGGAGAACCTCGAGTCGAGCGGACGAGTGACGCAGAGTGTGCCTAATACGGCAGCCGCAGTCTGGGATGTTTGTCGCGTTGTCGCTGGTAGTGGCCGTGGCGGGCGCGGGTTTGGTGGCGTCGTCGCCACAGTGACCAGTGATCGGTGTGTTCTGGTGGGTGGACGGGGTCGGTGCCGGTGGCCAAGAGTCGTCTGATTTCATTGCAGGATAAGGGAATTAACTGTTCTGCAGTGTCGGAGGTGCCCCCTTTTCGATGCGGGACCGTTCATCGTGGGCGGTGGTGGCGAGGAACGCGGCGGCGAGCATGGACAGGGTGATGTGCCGGTACCACGCCTGGTATTTGCGGACCTGGTAGTGGTCCAAGCCGGTCTCGTTCTTGGCGAACTGGAACGTTTCCTCCACCGCCCAACGGGATCCGGCGACCCGGACGAGCTCGGCAACGGGGACGGGGTAGGTGGAGTGGCAGATGTAGTAGGCCAGCTCGGTGGGTTTGCTGATCGAGCGGCGAACCAGCAGCTGATGCCCGCCGGTGGTGGCGGGGTCGAGCAGCAGCCAGTCGTAGAGCCGGTGTCCTTTGCTGCCGATCCCGGCGGAGAGGCGTTGCCAGCCCTTGCGCGGTGCCGCAGCGGCGAGCTCGTCAGCCCGCAACGTCCCGGCCGGGGTGCCGAAGCGGTGATCACACGAGATGGCCATGACGTAGTTCAGTCCGGCCTGTTCGCACCAGCTGCGCAGTCCGGGGTTGTCGCCGTAGGCCTCGTCGGCGGTGAACCACTCGAGGTCGGAGCCGGTGTCGAGCAGCCGTTCCAGCATCCGCTGGGCGAGCTGGGGTTTGGTCGCGAACGTCACGGTGTCGGCGATCCCGGCCTCACGGCAGCGCTCGGGATCCTCGGTCCACGACTTGGGCAGGTAGAGTTCTCGGTCGATCAACGCGCGTCCCTTGACCGAGACGTAGGTCAGGAACACGCCGAGCTGGCAGTTCTCGATCCGTCCGGCGGTGCCGGAATACTGCCGCTGCACTCCGGCGGATTTGGTGCCCTTCTTCAGGAATCCGGTCTCGTCGGCCACTGCGACCCCACTGCGGTCGCCGAGGTGGGTCAGCACATGGCCGCGCAGATCGTCGCGGACCGCGTCGGCGTCCCAGCGGTAGAAGTTCAGCAACCGTTGCATACCGTCGGGGCACAGGTCGCCGGCCTGCTCAGCGATCGTCCACGAGTTCTTCCGCTCCGCCTTCGACAGCAGCCCCAGCACATACATCCGGGCCCGCCGCCGTGAGTCCGCCTGCGCGAAACGCCCCGCGACCAGCGCGAACACGTCATCGAACCCGGCCTGCCACCGAGCCAGACGATCATCAACTACAGTTCTCGACGCGGCCACCGCGTCTTCTTCGAGATCCAACACACCTTGAAGTCGATCACGCGGTGGCCGCCTTCATGACCACGACACGCCGCCAGGTCACACACTGCGGCTGCCGTACTAAATCAAGGACGATTGTCTGCCGCCCCGGGAGAACCATTCAGCGACCCATGATCATGCGACTCAGCGAGCGACAACCGGGACCCGAAATTCCGGACGCTCACCAGCTCACGGGCAACCAAGCGGATTCTCTACATCTCTGCCGGGTGAGAATCGTCGACCGCGACAATTCTCACCCGGCAGCCCGCTTCGGTGTCAGATGTACCAGTTGACAAGGGTGGGGAGCAGGCTGTTGGCCTTCACGCGGACCATCGGTTCGGCCAGCACGTTGCCCCACGGGACCGTCGCATGGCCCGACAAGCCGCAGCCGATGTCGAACCAGCGTCCCTTCGGGTGGCTGGCGTCGAAGCCCCAGCCCTGCACACATGCCATTTGGTTGTTGGTAACAGTGAAGCTGTAGCCCTGGGTGCGCCCGGGCATGCCGAACACGTTGCAGCCCGAGTGGGACGCGGGACTCCATGTCGCGGGTGCCCCGCCGGCCTGGTGGGCTCCCGTGCAACTGCTTGCAGTCTGCGGCGCGGCCTCAGCGGCAGTTCCACCGCCCATCAGCAGGCCCGCCGCGACCGTGGCCGCCGCGAGCGCCCCCACCCTAGCGAATGAGCGGGAAGCAAAATCAGCATTCATAGTTCTACCCTTCCAGCAACGAGGTGATTGACTTCGGCGAGGCGCCGGACATCGAAAACAGTATCCAGCTGCACACTAAATGCCATACTTTGAAGAGAAACTTAAGGTTGAATTGAGGTCCTGAAACCAAAGGCACGATGAAGTGCGCCGCCAGCCCTAAAACCGTCTGTCGGTCATGTTCAGCTTGAATGCAACTTGTCGAAGAGCTCGCAGCTTTCCAGGACAGCGGTCAATGATCACCAGGCACGGCATCGGCAGCCGAGGTCAGTGCGCGAAGTCGGCGTGCTCGATGGGGTCATGGTCAGCGAGCGCCGTGCAGGTCCGGCTCGGTTCGCGGCGGGTCGCTCGGTGTCGGACCTGCGGGGCTGCGGGCGGCACTCGGCAGGAAGACGGAGACGACCGCCCCCACGAGTGCGGCCGCGCCGGCGCCCAGCAACGCCGGCGTGTAGCCGTCGCTGAACGCGGCGGCCGACCCGTAGCCTCCGGCCGCGGCGAAGACCGCGCCGAGCACGGCGACCCCGAACGCGCCGCCGAGTTGCCGGAACGTGCTGTACACGCCGGAGGCCGTGCCCATGTCGGGCAGATCGACCTCGCTGACCGCCGAGCGGGTGAGCACCGGGATGGCCGCGGCGAAGCCGACTCCGGCCAGGCTCATCGGCACCACCAGCGCCGCATACGCGACGCCGGGATCCGAAACCCAGCCGGTCCAGCCCATGCCGACGGCCTGCAGCAGCAGCCCCGCCACCGCCAGCCTTCGCGCCCCGACCCGGTTGGCCAGGGCACCGGCCAGAGGCGCGACGAGGAACGGCGCCACTCCCCACGGCAGCAGCCGCAGAGCCGCGTCCAGCGGACGGTGCCCCAGGGCGATCTGCTGGAACTGCGCGGTCAGGAACACCGCGCCGCTCATCGACGCGTTGAGGAAGAAGATCGCGGTGTTGCCGGCGGAGAACGCCCGGAACCGGAACAGCCGCAGCGGGATCATCGGCGCCGGAGCACGTCGTTGCCAGCCGGCGAACACCGCCGCGAGCAGCAGGCCCGCGACCAGCGCGCCGACCACCTCGCCGCTGCCCCAACCGGCGTCGCCGCTGCGGATCAGGCCGCACACCAAAGCCAGCACCGCAGCGCTGAGCAGGACCAGCCCCGGCAGGTCGGGGCGCCTGACGGGGCCGCGACTTTCGGCGAGCCGGGTCAGCACCAGCGGGATCGCCGCCGCGGCGATCGGCACGTTCAGCCAGAAGATCCACTGCCAGCTCAGCCCCTCGGTGACCGCGCCGCCGATGATCGGGCCGAGCATCGCGCCGAGCCCGGTGACCCCGCCGTACACCCCGATCGCCCAGCCGCGCCGCTGCGGCGGGAACGCCGCGTTCAGCAGTGACAGCGCCATCGGCATGATCACCGCGGCGCCGGCCCCTTGCACTACCCGTTCGGCGATCAGCCAGCCGATCGACGGCGCTTCCGCGCAGGCCGCCGACGCGAGCCCGAACACGCCCAGCCCGATCGCGAACAGCCGGCGGCGCCCGAACCGGTCGCCCAGCACCGACGCGGTCATCAGCAGCGCGGCGAAGCTGAGCGAGTACGCGGTGACCGTCCATTCGAGATCCGCCAGCGACGCACCGAAGTCACGCTGGATGGCGCTCAGCGCGGTGGCGACCACCAGCATGTCCAGGATGACCATGAACGAGCCGATGCTCGTCAGCGCCAGCGCCCAGGCGCGATCGCGCGAGGTGGCGTTCACCGCGCCGGCCCGGTGAACTCGGCCGAGTGGGCGTGGGCGAAGCCGGCGAAACTGGTCGGGCTCACGCCGAAGGTGTGGTGCGCGGCCACCTCGATCCGCGTTTCCGGGGTGCGCCGGCGCTCCCTGAACTGCTCGTCGAACAAATCCACCATGTGCGGCGGCAGGCCTGCGGCGGTGTAGCGGCGCCGCTTCTCCTCGAACGTCACGTCGACGTAGCGGAACGGCCGGCCGGTCGCGGCGGAGATGCGCTCGACGATCTCGGTCATCGTCAGCGCTTCCGGGCCGGTGATGTCGTAGGCCCGGCTTTCGTGGCCGTCCGCGGTGAGCAGCCCGGCCGCGATCGCGGCGACGTCGGCGACGTCGACCGGGGACAGCCGGGTGTCGCCGATCGGCATCACCAGCTCCCCGGCCGCGGCGTCCACCCCGGTTGATCGAGCCGGGCAGGTAGTTCTGCATGAACTGACTGGGCCGCAGGTGCGTCCACGCCAGCCCGGATCGCTCCAGGTACCGCTCGATCTGGCCGTGCCAGCGGGTGCCGCGGAACACGTCCTGGTCGAAGCCGACGCCGGCTTCCCGGCCGGAGAACTTGACCACGTGCCGCACGCCCGCTGCCTGCGCGGCGTCGATGAAGCTGATCTGCGCGTCGACCATCTCCTCTCGCGGCGACGAGATCAGCAGTGCCCGCTTCACCCCCTCCAGCGCCGGGGCCAGCGCCGAGCGATTGCGCAGATCGCCCTCGACCACCGTGACACCGGGCAGGCCGGTCAGCTCCGGCGCGCGTGCCGCGTCGCGCACCAGGGCCCGCACCGGCACATTCGCCCGGGCGAGCGCCTCGAGCACCGCGGATCCGGCTCTGCCGGCTGCGCCTGTCACCAAGATCATTTCTTCTCCTTGTTGCGATTGTTCCGAGGGAACGGCCGGTCGGCGACGGGCGTCGCCGACCCCCGCGCGCCCCGGCGAGGGGGTCTGGCGCGGCTGTCGGCAGGGGTGGTTCAGAGCTCGGCGGGCAACCCGCACAGGGGGAACAGCCGCGGCAGGTGGAAGAGGGTCATCTCGCTGACCGCGTCGTCCTCGACGGTCAGCACGAGCAGCGCGAACGCCCGGAAGCGGGCCTGCTCGTCCCGGATGTAGACACCGAGTGCGGGCTGCCGGTTCGCGGCCGTCGCCAGCGCGCGCATGCCGCCGGCCATGCCGGGGGTGAAGGCGTGCGAGGCGAGGAACGTCGTGACCGACTCCCGCCCGTCGTACCACGAGGTCGTCGGCGGCATCACCAGGCGCGCGTCCGCCCCGAGCAGGGCGGCCACCGCGTCGATGTCGGTCCGGTCCCACGCGTCGACCATGCCCGCCAGCAGGGACTTCTCGACCTCGCCCAGGCGCGCAAGCGCCCGGTGATCGGTGTCGTCGCGCACCCAGCGCCTCCTGAGCGTCTCCCGGGCGCGCTGCAACGCGCTGTTGACCGACACCACCGTCATGTCCAACGCGGTCGCCGTCTCCTTCGCGGACCACTCGACGACATCACGCAGGATGAGTACTGCGCGCTGCCGTGGGGGCAGGTGCTGGATCGCGGCCAGGAACGCCAGCTCGGTCGCCTCCCGGCGGACCAGCATCGCCTCGGGATCCACCCCCGCGGCGACGACGTTCTCCAGCAGCAGGTCCGGGTAGGGCTCCAGCCACGGCAGGTCCGTCGCGGGCCCCGGCCGGGCCAGCGGATCGGCCGGGCCGGCCACCTCCGGCGGGGTCACCCGCCGCGGACGCCGGCGGAGGGCGTCGAGGCACGCGTTCGTCGCGATGCCGTAGAGCCACGCGCGGAAGGTGGACCGGCCCTGAAAGCTCGCCCGTTTCGTCCACGCGCGCAGAAACGTCTCCTGGACCAGGTCCTCCGCGTCCTGCGTCGCCGCCATGAACCGGTAGCAGTGCAGGTGCAGCTCCGCGCGGTGGCGTTCGACGAGCGCGGCGAAGGCGGCCTCGTCCCCCGCCAGCCCGGCCGCGAGCTCGTCGTCGTCCACCGGTTTCCGCCGTCCCGGCGGGCTCGTCACATCGGTCACCAGCGCAGCACCTTCTTCTTCGCGAACTTCAGCCTATGCACGTATGACGCACCCGGCGTCGCGAACTCACCGGTTCCGGGAAAACCGGCCGAGACGAGCGAATCACCGGTGAGCCGGGCCGCCTCGCCGCGTCACACCTGCTGAGGGCCTGCTCCCAGGTCCCACCCGAGAGGAGACCTCCCATGCCGCAGTTCTTCGTCGAAGCACCCGCCGGTATCCGGCCCGAGGCCAAGCAGACGATGATGCGGGACATCACCGCGGCGATCGACGAGGCGTACCGGATTCCCGACGTGCGCATCTGGCTGCGCGAGTACCCCGCGGACAACGTCGCCCAGGACGGCCGCGCCGGAGCCGAGCCGATCCGGCCCCTCTGCTTCCTCGAGGCCCCGGAGCTGCACAGCGTCGACGCCCGCCGCACCCTGTCGAACAAGATCCACGCCGCCGTCCACGAGGCCTACGACGGGCTGGCCAACACCGCCGAGACCCTGATCCTGATGAACTTCTACCCCCTGGAGAACGCCGGATTCGCCGGTCGCATGCAGTCCGACAACCCGCAGATCGTCGCCGCGGTCACCCAGCTCAACGCCTGACGCCTGGGCCGCGCGGCGCCCTGGGCGTCGCGCGGCTGACCCACACCGAGGAAACACCGCCGAAGGAGCACCCACCATGCGCGACGTCACCATCGTGCGATACCAGACCCACCCCGAGACGGCCGAGGAAAACCAGCGGCTGATTGAGCAGGTGATGGCGGAACTCAACAACCGGGACCCGGGCGGGATTCGCTACACGTCGTTTCGACTCGACGACGGGGTCACCTTCGTCCATGTCGTCGTCAACGAGGACGACAGCGATCCACTGTCGCGGTCGGCGGCGTTCACCACGTTCCAGACGGGCTTTTCCGAACGCCACGTGAGTGCCACCCGGACTCGGAACACCGCTACCGTCATCGGTTCCTACAACTTCTTCGCTCACGGTTCGCGCGGCCTGACGCGGAAGGAGTGATCAGACGCCCCGACCGGCGCATCGGCGACGGCGGCCGCACGCGGGCTTCCCGAGCGCTTGTCCAGAACCTGCGCGGTCTCTGCGGTGCTCAGCCCGACGATCTCGCGCAGGACGACAGCCTGGAGCTGCGGCTCAAGCACTTCGAGGCCTGCGTCAAGCGCAGGCGTGGAGCCTCCACCAGCGAGCATGTCCTGGGCTCGCCTCGCTCGAAGATCGTCAACGATCTGCGCCGGCGCCGGTGGCTGGGCCAGCACGCGTTCGGGTGCCGACGGGCCGCACCCGGTGAGCAAGCTCGCCGACACGAGCGCCACACAGCTCAAGACCGTTGACCTCATGCGGGAGCCGCTGTCGGGTCGACGCGCCATTGCTTCTCGTTGTCCATTCCGGAGTTGGCGGGCATCGGGGGCATGTCGGGAAAGTCGGTGTCGCCCTGCACGAGGGCGGTGGCTTGGGCACGGAAGTCGCCCAGCGTGGAGACAGCCTGAGCGAACAGTCCGTTGATGGAACTGATGAGGGCGGCGAAGGCGTCCACGACCGCGTCGACGACGTCCTTGGACGTGAAGACGTCCACGATCGGGATCGCCGAGGTCACGATCGCCACGATCGTCTTGTAGCCGAGCTTGCCGAGCCCGACAGCGCAGGTTCCAATGAACTCAATGGCTTTGCTGTAGGTCTCGATCACGCACCCGGCGATCCCGGAGAGAATCCCGGACATGCCGCCGACGACGTCTTGCTGTTCGCCCAGCGCCTTCCCGACGGTGCCGGCGTAGGTGCTGAACTGGGCGGCGGCCCGACCCACTCCAGGTGCCCGCCACCGCCTGAACGGCGCTGCCGATCTCGTCACCGGCGTCGGCGAGGGTGTGGTTCCTCGCGAACTCCATGGCCATGTCCTGGACCTGGAACGCATTACCCAGCAGCTTGTTGCGGACGTCGTCGAGCAGCTGGATGATCTCGCCCCGGCCGAGCAGTTCGGCGATCCTGCGGATCTTCCCGTCGGCTTCGTCGGGATAGGGCTGCGGCGCCGCGGCCGCGGCCGGCGGGACAGTCGGTGCGCTCATGGTCAGTGCATCCCCCGCTCCAGGTCGTGCAGACGCTCGAAGTCCGCCTCGTCCTGGCTGTCGTAATAGTCGGCGGCTTTGTCCAGCGCCTCGGCGAACTGCCCCAGCTGCATCGCACCCTTGTCGGTCTTGCCGCGGATGTGGGCAATGGCGTCGTTGAACTTCGCCACGACACCGGCCTGCGCCCCCAGCATGCCCACGTCATCCTCACGCAGGACCACCTGCGCCAGGTCCTCGTGACCGAACTTGATCACCTTGTCGCGCGCAGCGAACACGTCGTCGGTCGCCGCGCGCAAGGCCTGCGGGTAGACCTCGAAACCCGAACCGGCCGCGGCGGTACCGAAAGGGTTGGCGAAGTTGCCGTCGCTCACCGGCCCTCCCCCGCCGCGTCGTCGATCATCGACCGACGTCGGGTCACGGCAGCCGATTCGGCGTTGGTAATCGCGCGCTGGACGTGCCCGGCGAGACTCGCGCCGGTCTGCCCGGCGACCGCGTCCCGGTCGAGGTCAACCGAGACCAGGCCACCCAGTCCGTCGACGGTGACAGTGCCGAGGCCTGCACCGATGGTGAGCACCAGCGGCAGGGCCTCCCCGGTCTTGGCCGCCCGCTCCACCGCGACCACCCGCGCATCGATCTCCTTCGTGAGGTTGTACAGCGCCTCTTCGGAGTTCACCAGCGCCCACCTCCCGATTCCGGCTCGTCAGTCAGGAAATCCAGCTCCTCGAAGTTCTCCTCCGCTTCCGCCTCAGCCGCGCGCCGGGCGGGCACTACCGCGGCCGGCGGGCGCTGGGGCACGGCTGCAGCGACCGGCGCCGGTGGCGGTTGCTTGCCGAACAGGGCGTTCAGCTGCGGCAGCGCCGAAGCAGTGACCGCCTCCCGCTTTCCGGACAGTGGGCCTAATAGGGTCCGGTCTGGAATGGAGGATGGTTAATGCCAGAACGGCGTCGGAAGTTTTCTCCCGAGTTTCGGGATGAAGCGGTCAAGATGGTGATCGAGGGGAATCGTCCGATCGCGCAGGTCGCTCGGGAACGGGGATCAACCCGGGCACGCTCGGGAACTGGGTCGCGCAGTATCGGAAGACGCACCCGGTGGAAGAGGAGCCATTGTCGGTGTCCGATCGTGCCCGCCGCAGGAGGAAGCCGCCGCGGGAACGCGCTGGCCATCTTCGCGAGTTCACCTCGAGCGACCTCGGATTCCGCGGAAGTCGACGTGTCGCCTTAAGCCCAGCACCCTGAGCGCTTCGCACGCCGCGCGCGACCACCCAAACTGCCCGAAGCAGCATGAATCAACCAGCCCGCCGACCAGCCGAAACCAGCGATCTAAACACAACCTGACTCACTTGCTTGACAACTACCGCTTATCCCGTAGCACCGAGGAATTTCAAGAGCACCAGCTCCGATAGCACTCAAATTTGCCAACATCCATCGCCGACGCCATTTGCACTCCCCACGGCGGCACGCCCTTATCTATTCACTTTTGAGCCTGCGCGTTCCCTTTGTCCGTGTTGGTCATCCAGCAAGCCTCGCCAAATGGCTCCCAGCGGAGTGATTTACACACAGCTACCACTCGCGCTACTACCTCTTCTGGAGTCCCTTCCCAGCGCTCAAAGCCCGCATCTCCGATATCACCGGCATCCATGAGACCTTGCCCTATTAGCAACTCAATCATGCGAACGGCAAGATCCTGGAAGTCCGCCGCCTCAGTGGCTGCCATCTCGCGCGCCAACCCGATTACCCGATCAACTGGAACCCAGTCGTCCAAGCCCTCAAATAGAACTTCGCGAAGAGCCGTTTCAATACTATTCATCGCCGATATGCACCTTCAGACCTTTAGAGCCGGGTGGAAAGATATCAACTGTCTCATCGCCGGACTGAGAAGCGGTTCGCCACTGCATGACCGTGCCATCGTCGAGCCGGTAGACATCAGGAATCTTGGCACCACGGGAAGGAAGACGCTGGGCACCGGCAGTCCAGCCGTCGAACATACCGCGTAGTTCCTGAGCGTCACCCACCGTCCGCACATGGCCTTGCTTGCCGGCAGCAAGGTTGTCGAACTCAGAGCGCCAATCGCACAGACCGGCATTGTGGACAAGGACCGCCGTTTCGCCAACGATCACATAGTAAGTGTGAAGATCTTCGATGGTGAGGTTGTAGGTTCGATTGACTGCAGCATAGCGGCGCAGAGATTGAACCGCGATTTGACCTCCGCCGGGCGTTGAAAGATGGTCTCCAACCCTAAGATCCGCGGCGTCAGTCCATGTGCGGGTCGTCTCATCCCAGAAGCGGTGGTGCGCGGTCGTGGCGATAGCGCGCGGCCCAGACGACGTCCCAACCGTGACGTCGACGAAGTCGTGGTCGTCCTCGGTGATGTGCAACGCAGCGACCACGTGGTGCTCGACGAAGCTATCGTCCGGTTCGGAGTTCCTGACCTCGTCGCCGACCTTGACCTCGGCGATCGGCTTGCTGGTTCCATCGGCCATGAGCACCGGCGTGTCGCCAGTGAAGCTGTTCTTTCCAACGCACGCCGCTGCCGCGCTGTCACCGCCGACTGCTTCCGCGGCGATCTTCGCCGCGACGAGAGAACCGCTGTAGTCCCCCAACGCACCCGCGCCGGCACCGGCTGCGACGGCGCCACCGGCCCCGACCGAGCCTTCGATTCCAGCAATCGCTCCGACGACAGCCTCGCCGCCGAGGCGCGCCACCCAGGCACCCGTAGGTATCGAAACGAGGAATCCCACCACGTCGAGGGTCTCTTCGAGACTGGGTGGCGACGGATCACAGGCGCGAACATCAGGGAACTCGTCACAGAACGCGCCGCGGCGAACTGGTCATAGTCAGGCGGTCGCCGATCCGCCGGCTGCAACGACCAGTTGGCGAACTGGGTCTCCCACTTCGACCGCCGCTGCGCCGGCGACATCAGATGGTTCTCTCGGCCGACAAAAGCCGGATACGTCGATCGGGTCTTGTGCGTCACGGCGTTCAACCAGTTACGGGCAACACCGACGTTGTAGCTGTATGCCCGGTCCCAGGCGGCCGGACTCATGGTGCTCATCGCGGCAGAACCGACATACGCAGGACGGCCGTCGATCTGCAGGACCATGCCCGTCGGGTCGCTGAACGACACCAGGCTGTTGTTGCCGTAGCTGTAGGCGTTCAGCGCCTGCGAGTCGCTCGTGTCGAGCACGGGGTCCGCGGTCATGAACCGTCCGGCCAGCGGGTCGTAGTCCCGAGCACCGATATGGGTGACCCCGGTCGTGTTCTGGTACCCGCCGAGGAAACCGTGCTTGTCCGGCACCCCGAATCAACTCCAGAGAAAGCTTGCACCAATCATTCAGTGATGCCACTCGGTACGTCGGACCGATAGACAGACATCACTAGTCAAGATCGATCACACAGTCTCTTGAAAATATTGCTGCCACAATCTCATCCTTGAGTAATTCGCGATCAATATACGGTCTTTCACCAGTTCGCACCGCGCAGAACGTAACATTGCCCGTAAAATAGTTGGCGTCAAAAAGCGTCGGGGAAACTGAGATGTAAGCAGACATTTCGATATCGGGAAATTGGTGCTGTTGCACATGGAGAGCGCGCCAAGCGAAAGCAATTCCCCGCCGCAATAGCTTAGGAACGCGATCGTTTCGAACTTCAGTTAGATCAAGGTCAGGTATTCCACGGCCGTTGACAGCCACCTCGTAGTCCATTATTTGAGAGAATGTCAACCTGTCACCGTGGTAGCTGTCGTACCAGCACGACAATAACACGGCTCCATCGATGATCCGCCATCCTTGCCTCACCACTGCATCCAACTCGGGTGTCAAATCATGTCGACGAAGCGTGCGCAGGACGTGCAGTCCACCAACCGCTTCCGCTTCGGCACTAAGCCATGACACGCCTTCCAACTCCTCTGCAGTGGTGCGTCATCCGCACGTTCCGATTACCCGACTAAAGACATCCGACGCCCGGGTGATGGCCTTCTGATAACCAGGAATCTTCGCCAACTCCCGCTGAATGGAGCGCGGCATCCCCTCAAACTCACCCGTAGACGGGTTGAACTGATACTTTGGAGCGTTCGCGGAATTGACATCTCTGATCTACTCCTGAAAATGCATCTGCTTCATCCCATTGCGAGACTCGATATCAATTCGGTATGCCCCGCGCTGCCACACGGTATAACTCTTGCCATTGAGATCAATGGGGTCGCCACCCTCGTTGTGCACAAGGACAGGCGTATTGCCTGCAAGCACATAGTAGGTATGGACGGTGCTTACTGTGAGTTTGTAGGTGCGATCGACAGCAGTGTATCGACGCACATCTCGCACCGCAATCCGACCATCGCCCGGTGTGGACAGCTGATCGCCGAACCTCAGGTCGGTAGCGTCGGTCCAGGCGTCGGTCGTCGTGTTCCAGAAAGGATGATGCGCCGTGCCTCAACAGGCCTGCTGGCGACAGTCTCTCACCAATTACGGTGGAGCAAATCTGGAGCACAGCCACGGAGCCAACCGCATTCAACTGCACTGGACCGCGCTCAACGGCAGCCAACTGCGCCACGCGACCAGCAGGTTCTCCATAACCGCAGGTCAGAGCCATGATCGGCCCACACTGGCAGTGAGGGGGTCAGGGGTTCGAGCCCCTTGGCTCGGAGCAGGCTGTGACTCTATTCCCTTTCACCTAGCAGGGATCGCCGTGCTGCTGGACGCGGTCGAGGACGTCGGCGGCGGTGAAGACCAGCTGACTGACGTGCATGCCCGACTCGACCTCGGCCCAGGTGATCGGTGTCGAGGCGTCGGGTGGTCGCGGCAGCGCACCGCGCTCAGCGCGGCGTCGCCGGTCAGGTGCCCGAACCGGTCTGACGATGCGCTGGACGCTTTCGACGGCCGCCTTTGCTGCTCGATTCCTGACAAGGACGGGTCGGGGGCCGGTGACGGCCAGACCTCACCCAGCACGAAGTTCGTCTGCGACGACAGTGGCCTGCTCCAGCACGCGGTCGAGGCGGATCGGCAGGACCCGCTGGCGCGTGCCGGTGGCGTGCCACACAGCGTTGGCGATCGCCGCTGCGGTGCCTGCCGTGCCGATCTCGCCGAGGCCGTTGAACCCCGACGGGTCCTGGGGTTCGTAGTCCGGCACGAAGTCGGCCTCGATGTCGGGTACGTCGGCATGCGCGGCGATGTGGTAGCCGGCGAAGTCGCCGTTCGCCAGCCGGCCGGTGCGGGGGTCTCGCACGCTCTCCTCGTGCAGGGCCATGGCCAGCCCCATGATCATCCCGCCGACCACCTGGCTGCGTGCCAGCAGAGGATTGATCACCCGGCCCACGGCGAACATGCCGAGCAGCCGGCGTACCCGTACCTCGCCGGTGGCCGGGTCGACGGTGACCTCCGCGAAGACGGCGCTGTAGGTCTGGCGTTCCGTGTCCGGCTGGAAATCGATCCTCGTGGTGGTGTCGACCGTCGCGGTGATCGGCCGGACGGGATCGTCTAGGTTCTTTTGCAGTTCCTTCGCGGCCTCGGTGATGGCGAAGGACCAGGACGTCGTGCCGCGTGAACCGCCCGCACCCCACGCCATCCCGAGATCGCTGTCGCCGATCCGGATGCGGATCCGCTCGGTGCTGACTGCCAGCGCGTCGGCGGCGACCGCGGTCAGCGCGGTACGGGCGCCCGTGCCGATGTCGCTCGCCCCGACCGACACCGTGAACGTTCCGTCCGTCTCCGCGGTGATCGATGCCTTCGACGGGAACACCCCGGCGCTGAACGACGTGGTGGCCATGCCGCTGCCGATCAGCAGCGGGCCCTCGCGCCGGCGGCGGGGATGCCGGTCGCGCGCCGCCCAGCCGAACCGGCGCGCGCCCTCCCGCATGCAGGAGACCAGGCGGCGGGTGCTGAAGGGCTTTCCCGAGACGGGCGTGACCTTGGGCTGGTTGCGCAGGCGCAGTTCCAGCGGGTCCATGTCCAGCCGCTCGGCGACCTCGTCGATCGCCGACTCCAGGGCGAACGAGCCGGGTGTCGCGCCGGGCCCGCGCATCGAGGCGGGCGGCAGGATGTCGAGGGGCACGGCGGTGAGTTGCGTGCGGATCGCCGGCGCCGAGTACAGGATCTTGGCCTGCTCGGTGCACCACTCGATGTACTCCGAAAGCGGCGAGAGGGCGTAGGCCGCCCGGTGGTGGATGGCTCGCAAGCGGCCGTCGGCGTCCGCGCCGACGGTCATCAACTGGTCCGTTCGAGGCCGCGACGAGGTCGTCTCGAAAACCTGCGCCCGGGTCATGGTGATCCGCACCGGACGTCCGAACCGCCGGCTGGCCATCGACGCGAGCACCACCTGCGGGCCGCAGGCGCCCTTGCCGCCGAAACCACCGCCGACGTGCTCGGAACGAACGTGCACCCGCTCCCGGTCGAGGGACCACAACGCGGCCAGGACCTCGGACACGCTGAACGCTCCCTGGTTGGAGTCCACGGCGTACACGTGGCCGGAGTCCCACCACACGGCCGCGGCGTGCGGCTCCATGGCGCAGTGGCTCTCCTCGGGAGTGCGGTACCGCTCCTCGACCACAACCGCGGACGCCGCCAGCTCCGCACTCAGGTCGCCGATGTCCGCCTCCGGGCCGAAGGCGGTCGACGCCGGCCGCGCGGCCGGGTGTTCCGGACGCAGGTCCAGATCGTGCGGTTCGATGTCACAGGTCACCCGCAGCGCCGCTGCCGCCGCTCTGGCCTGCTCGGGCGTTTCCGCCACCACCAGCGCGAGGGGCCAGCCCGCGTATGGAATCGCCTCGTCCTGCAGTAGCCGGAGGCTGCCGTCCGGGCCGAAGTAGTTGCCGGCCTTGGGATTGAGCCGGGGTGCGTTGCGGTGGTCGAGTACCCCCAGCACGCCCGGCATACCGAGCGCGGTTGACGCGTCGATGTTGCGGATCCGGCCTCGGGAGACGGTGCCGGTCACCATCCAGCCGTGGGCCAGGTCCGGCATCGGCATGTCCGCGGCGTAGTGGACAGCGCCGGTGACCTTGAGCCGGCCCTCGGCCCGGGGGCGTGGCGCGCCGACGGCGCCGGGAGTGGAGCTGGGGCTCATCGGTTCTTCTCCGTTCCACTGAGTTCACCGAGCGCGGCCTCGACCAGGTTCCGCGCCAATGTCACCTTGTATCCGTTGTCGCGCAACGGATCGGCTCCGCTCACCGCCTCCTCGGCGCAGGTCCGGAGCCGGTCGGCGGTGGGTTGGGCACCGCGGAGCAGAGACTCGGCGGAACTGGCTCGCCAGGGACGCGACGCCACACCGCCCAACGCGATACGTACGTCGCGCACCACGCCGTCGCGGATGTCGAGCACGGCGGCGACGGAAACGGTCGCGAAGGCGTACGACGCGCGCTCGCGGACCTTGCGGTAACGCGACGGCAGGCCCGCCGCGGACCCCGGCAGGACGACGGCGGTGATCAGCGCGCCGGGTGGCAACGCGGTCTCGCGGTCCGGCCGGTCACCGACCGGCCGGTAGAACCGTGACAACGGGATCTCACCGGCGCCGTCGAGCGTCTCGTAGCGCACGATCGCGTCCAACGCGGCGAGCGCCACCGCCATGTCCGAGGGATGGGTCGCCACGCAGTGCTCGGAGTGACCGAGTACCGCGTGGTTGTGGTGCACTCCCCCGATCGCGGCACACCCACTGCCGGGCACCCGCTTGTTGCACGGCTGGGAGAGGTCGGCGAAGTAACCGCAACGGGTCCGCTGCACCAGGTTGCCCCCCACCGTGGCCATGTTCCGCAGCTGGCCGGACGCCCCCGCCAAGACGGCCTGGGTCAGCGCCGGGAACCGGCGGCGCACCTCGGGATGCGCAGCCACGTCGCTGTTCGTCGTGGTCGCACCGACGACCAGCCCGCCGTCCGGTGTGTCGCGAACACCGTCGAGCGGGAGCTGTCGTACGTCCACCAGCCGGGTCGGCTCCTCGACTCCGCACTTCATCAGGTCGACGAGATTCGTGCCCCCACCCAGGTACCGGGCGCCGGCATCGTCGGCGACCGCGGTGAGCGCGTCGCGGACCTGTGCCGCGCTGATAGGCGAACTCCCTCACACCGCACCTCCGTCGCGTACCGCGGTCTCGAGCACCGCGCGCACGATCGGCGGGTACGCCCCGCAGCGGCACAGGTTGCCGCTCATCCGCTCGCGCACCTCTGCCTCGTCCAGTTCCGGCGCCCGGTCCGGTGCGTCGCCGGCGGTGACGGCGCTGGGCCAGCCCGCGGCGTGTTCGGCGAGCATCCCGACCGCCGAGCAGATCTGTCCCGGGGTGCAGAAACCGCACTGGAAGCCGTCCAGGCGCAGGAACGCCTCCTGGATCGGCCGCAGCTCGCCCTCGGTGGCCAGTCCCTCGACGGTCGTGACCGAGGTGGTGTCGGCGGCGACTGCGAGGGTCAGGCAGGAGACCACCCGCCGGCCGTCGCACAACACCGTGCAGGCGCCGCATTGCCCGTGGTCGCACCCCTTCTTCGGCCCGGTGAGGGCGAGGTCCTCCCGTAACGCGTCGAGCAGGGTCCTGCGGTTGTCCACGGACAGCCGGTGGGTGATCTCGTTGACTCGCAGCGATATGTCGCTGCGGGTGTGATCGGTCATCGCCGTCCTCTCAGGCTGACAACAGTGCGTGCGGTCGTGCCGGGATCGCGGGGCCGCCGGCAGAAGTAGACGAACGGCGGCGGTACCGGACGCCCGCAGCGCGCGCATCCCGCGGGACAGGGCGAGTTCCGCCGCGGCCGTCATGAGGGAGGACTTGCCGACACCCGGTTCGCCGCGGATCAGCCGGACCCCGCCGCCCTGTCGCACACCGTCGAGGAACTCGGAAATCCGTGCCGGCTCATCGTGACGCCCGAACAGTTCGACACCGGCCACCCCATACCTCACTCGCCCGTCGTTGCTTGTCGGCCACCAGCCGACCGCGAACCGTCTTCAGGTGCTCTGTTCGCGCAGGCTATAGCGAGTCCCCCGCGGCTGGGCCCGTCAGCAGGGCAGGCGGGCAGGATCGGACAAGAAGTCGCGAGTTCTGCTCAACCGTCGCGACGAGTGCCGGATGCGCCGGTCCGGACGTTCGTGGCCCGGCGGACCGCGTCTCGGCGCGGCGGGTCACCGAACTGGCGGCGGTACTCGCGGCTGAACTGGGCGGGGCTCTCGTAACCGACCTGACGGCTGATGCCGGCGATGTCGCCGGGATTCGCGGCGAGCAGCAGCCTGGCGCGCTGCAGGCGGATCTGCTTCTGGTACTGGATCGGGCTCATCGAGGTGACGGCCTGGAAGTTGCGGTGGAACGCGGAGACGCTCATGCCCGCCCGCTGCGCCACCTCCTCGACGCGGAAGGGCAGCGCGTAGTTGTCGCGGATCCACTGGACGACCCTGGCGATGTGGCTGAGATTGCTGTCGGGTAGACCGAACTGACGCAGAATGGCGCTCTGCTCACCGGTGATCAGCCGCCAGATGATCTCTTGCTTGATCAGGGGCGCGAGCACGGGGATGTCGCGGGGGTGGTCGAGCAGCCGCAGGAGACGGACGACGGCATCGAGCAGTTCGGCGGAGGCGGTGCTGACGGCCAAACCGGCCGGCGCGTCGGGGGCGAGTTCCGGCAGTTCCCCGGCGTCCGCGGCCAGCATCACCTCGGCGACGGCGGTCGGCCGCAGGTCCAGGCCGAAGCCGAGCGCGGGTTCCTCCGGGCCGGCTCGGAGGAATTGCGCGGTCACCGGCAGGTCGACCGAGGCGATGACGTACTCCCCGGCGCGGTGCTCGTACACGCGGTCGCCCAGCGCGAACCGTTTGGTGCCCTGGGCGACGAGGGCCAGCACCTTTCTGTAGGTAGTCGGCGTCGGTGGGGTGGGCCGATCGACACGGAAGATGCGCACGGCATCGATGTCCGTGCTCAGATCGGGCCGAGCGTGCCGGGCCAGCAAGGCACGCAACTCGTCGAGCGGCATGGTCATCATTGAAGCACCGCACAGCCCGAAGCCCACTAACCCGGGGAGCGGCAGAAGCGTGGTCTCATGGAGATGGGCTGGATTTCGCAGGACCACCACAACCAGGATCCACGGGCTTCCCGGCTGGGCGGAGCAGTCTTCGGCGGCGTGGTCCCTGCGTACGGCCAGCAGCGCAGCCTTTGTGATCGGCTCGGATCCGGAGAGGATGGCCAGCTGGCGCTGGTGGCGTAGCGCCCGTCCGCCAAAGCCTTCCTCGATGGCCTTCGACGCCCGCGCCGCCGTCACGAACCCAGTAGCTCCGCGGCCTGGTCGAACAGGCTGTCGCGGTCGGGCAAGCCGGTCTTCTGTAGCAGGCTCGCGACGTGCTTCTCCGCCGTGCGCGGTGAAATGTGCAGCCGGCCCGCCAGTGCCTTGTTGCCCAGGCGGGCGGGCATCAGCCCGAGTGGGCGGTCAACGTGCCGATGGCAGTGGTGGCCGCGGATCGCGGCCCGACCGAGCGCCCGGTGGTCCGCTCCGTCCTCCGGCACCGCGCGAAGGCCGGGAGGTCGAACCACCGGCAAGGCCGGCTCGGCCTCAGGGGGCGCGGCCGTGTCACGGTGACCACGGTCCCGCCCGACAAAGCCGCGGTCACCAGTAACGCCCACCGTCTGATCCGTTCATGTCCGTCCCCTCCCGGTGGCATTCCACGCCCGTCGGTCTGCGAACCGGGCCCCTCCTTCTCAAGACATGAGCTGGCGCAGCGGCCCGTTGTCGTCAGCGAAGTTGCGGGTGCTCATGGCCTGGACTCCCGCGGTGTGGTCGCCGTTGGACGGAGTGACCGTGCCGGGGCAGCCCGCTTTGACCGCGTCGGCGGGCGAGTTGAACCAGAAGCCGACGTGCAGGTGTGGATCGGGGCGAACGCCGGATTGCTCGCCGCGTCGCCGGGGTGGACCACCGGCGCCGGTGCGGTGTTCGGCGCCACGGCGAAGGTTTCGACGTAGAACCGGCCGATCACGGTGACCGGCGCGGTGCCGTCGTCGCCGGATTGCAGGTCACTCTGGTACCACGACACGCCGAACGGCGCATTCGGCACCTGAGTGATGAACAGTATCGAACTCCGTGTCGGCCGGCAGATGCGAGCCCGCGGTGCCTGGACACTCCACACCGTCGCGGTGATACTCGCCAATACGCGCTACACGGGTCGACAGATCTGGAATCGCCGGGCCGCCGACTCCGAAGGTCCGACGTCAATGCTGGCACTGTCGGCCAAACCGCCCATCCGCCGTTCGTCACGGAGCAGGACTTCATCGCCGCGAAACAAATCCCGCAGCGGATCAGCGCGCCGGCCCTCGAGCGCGCCTGCCGGCGAAAGGGGGAGTACCTCACCTTCACCACGCGGCACTTCAAGCTCCAAGTGCGCCGCGAGGAGCTTGAGGCCGGCTGGTGGCGCTTCGGGACAGCGGGACGTCGACGAGGCGGTACGGCTGCAAGCTCACCGGACCGAGCAAGCCGGACGCGATCACCTGACCACGCGCGTTCGCCCCGGTGTTGGTCACCCGCACCCGCACCTTGTTGCGGCCCGGCCGCAGCGCCGCCGTGACGTCCACCCGATACGGCGGCCACAGCCGTGCCCCGACCGGCTTTCCGTTGACCTCGACCTCGGCCACCTCGTGGACTTCCCCCAGATCAAGGGTCCACTTCCGGCCGGACGAGGCGGCTACGTCGAATTCCCTTTCGTACCAGGCCGCACCCGAGTACGCCGGGTCCAGGTCGGTCCAGGACCCGAGCGGGCGCGTGCTCACCGGAGCGCCCGCGCGGTCGAAGTGGAACGCCCAGTCGCCGCCGAGCGGGACCGTTGCGAGCGGATCGGACACCGTCGTGCTGCCGGCGTAAGAGCGGCCGCTGTCGGTCGCGGTGACCATCACCGGGCCCGGCCCGGTCACGCGCACCGTCGCGATCGCGGTCCGGCGGTCGATGCGCACGCGCTCCACTGGCGCCGACGCCTCCACCGCGTGGGCGGTTTCCGGTCCGGCGCCGAACACCACCAGCAGCGTCGCTTTCGGCTCGAGCCGAAGGACCACCGCCGTGCCACCGGACGGCGCCCGCCGCCACACACCCGCCGGTTCGGCAGTGCCGGTGTCGGGGTCCCACACTTCGGGCACACCGGTCGCCGGGAACGTCGCGGTGAGGTCGACGGCTTCGGCGCGTTCGTTGAGCACTACGAACGCGGGACGGCCGTCGGGTTCCAGGCGCAGCACGCGGACGTCGTCGTGCCGCGGTTCCAGCGACGCCGCCGCCCCACCGGCGGTGACCGCCGCGGCCGCGGCCGCTACCGGGTCGGCGACCCGGATCGCCGAGCGCGCGGTGAACAACTCGTTCAGCGCGGCGCGCAGGCTAACGTCGTCGCCCCCGGCTTCGTGGGCCGGTGGTTCGCCGACGACGATCACCATGCCCCCGCCGCGGACGAACCGGATCAGCGTCCGCACCGCCCCGACCGCGAGGATCGGCGTCCGGGGCAGCACCACGATGCCGTACGCCTGCTGTCCCACGACCAGCTTCGGCCCGGTCGGCCGCGCGTGCACCACCAGGGCGGGATCGGCGTCGAGCGCGCCTTCGTCGAGGAAGTCGAAGTCGACCTGGACGTCCTCCAGCGCGTGGGCGGCGGTGAGGAACGCCGTGTCGAGCTCGGCCATCGCCGGAGTGTCCTGTGTGGACTCGACCGCGCGTTGCGACTGGATCAGCGCGGTGGGGGCTCGGGCGGGAGCGCGGCACGCCTCCATCAGCCGGCCGATCCAGTCGTTCAGCGGCGCCGAAACGGCCCACCACGGGTTGGCCGGCTGGAACGGCGGCGGGTAGACGATCTGGTTCTCGTCGCTGAACCTCGCGTGCAGCAGCGTGTGGTTCACCCCGCGCACGGCGAACGCCCCGACGACCTCGCGGACGAACGCCGGCGTGACCTGCCAGCCGGTGCCGCCCATCGCCTCGAGGTAGACGCGCTCCAGCCCCAGCTGGTGCGCGGTGCTGGCCGGCCAGCGCGACAGCGTGCGATGGTAACCCCGCTGGTAGTGGTCGAAGATCAGGTCGGTGCCCGGCACCTGCGCCCACTGGTTGTTCGTGTTCAGGTTGCCGGAGCTGCGCAGCTGCTCGCCCGGGCCGTACTCGTCCCACAGCGGGTTCGAGATCAGCTTCAGGCCGTGGCCGGCCAGCCACTGGCCCTGTGTCCGGTAGTACGCGGCGGCGAACCGGTTGCTCACCGCGCGCCAGAACACCCCGCGCAGCCGCAGACCGGCGTTGCCGAGGCCGGTGTCATGCACCGCGGTCAAGGCAATGCCCGGCGTCGTCCCGAGGTTGCGCAGCTCCGCGTCCAGCGTGGGCGACCACGGAACCGTGTCGAACGGGCCGTCGGCCGAGGCGAGATACGGCTCGTCGTCGGCGAAGCCGCGCAGGACCGCGCCCGGCGCCCACGGGAACCGGCGCACGTACTCCCCCGGCACGGCGTCGACGAACAGCCGTACCGCCTCGTCGTCGAGCAGGTCCAGGTAGGCGCGGCCGGTGCCGGTGGGCGTGCTCAGGTCGCGGACGGTGAACAGGTCCAGCCGCCAGCTCCCGGCCGGCGGCGTCCACGTGCCGCCCGCCCGGGCCTGCGTGGTCAGGTCCACCAGCGTGGCGGGGTCCGTCGAGGATGCCGGCCGGGCGGCCGCGGCGACCAGCGGCACGCCGGTCGCGGGCAGGTCGAAGCTATCGAGGGCGGCGGCGTTGTCGAACGTCTCGGCGTAGAGCACGCCGCCGTCCGGATCGCGCACGGTCAGGCTGTCCCACGAGGAGCGCTGGCTCGCCACCGCGCGCACCCCGACCCGGCCGGTCGCGTACTTCAGGCCGTCCACCGCGGGCTGCGCGACGCCGTCGAGCGTCACGGTCAGGCTCGTCCCCCGGACCCGCACCGCCAGCTCGTGGTCCGCGGCGGGGTCGAACCCCGGGACCGGCGTACCGCCCCGGGTCTGGGTGAACGCGCCGCTGGTCTGCTGCCAGATGTCGACGGCGCCGTCGCTGCGCAGGTCGGCGAGGACGCCGTTGCCCTCGTCGGCGCTGCGCACCATGAGCCCGGCGGTGGCGCTTTCGACGCGGACCTTCGCCACGACGTCGTAGTCCTGCCACCCGGCGCCGTCGCGCAGCAAGGTCACGCCGTCGCGGGCCGCGGCGTCGACCAGCAACCGGCCGCCCGATACCGAGAGTCCCCGGCTGATCAGCGGCACCGGCGTGCCGCCCTCGACGGTCAGGACCTGGTGTCCCACGCCCTTGAGCCGCAGGTCGGGCCGCGGCCGGTAGACGCGGTCGCCGACCTTGCCGCCGTCGACGACCAGGCCGCCGGCGCGGCCGCTCGGGAAGTAGTCGTCGTTGAACAGCCACAGGTGCATGCCGTGCCGCTGCGCCTCGCGCAGAGTGAACTCGATGATCGCGAACCAGTCTTCGGTGAAGAACGCCGGTTTCAGCGCGGCGGTGTCGAACGGGAACACGAGGACTTCGTGGATGCCCTTGTCCCGCAGGTCCGCCAGCCCGTCGGCGACGAGGGCGGTGGTGACGGTGCCGTTCCAGAACCACAGCACGGTGGGCCGCGAATCCGGGCGTGGATCGACGAACCGGCCCGCCGCGGAACCGGTCTCCGGTGCGGCGTAGGCGAACTTCCACCCACCGGCCGTGCCGGCGACGACCGCGGCCGAGGCAAGTGCGAGCACCCGACGCCGGGACAGCCGGAACTCCCCGCCGATCGCCGGTGAACGCAAGGAATCGGGCTCGGTCATCGTGATCCTCCCCCGCTGCGCGGCCGAACGGTCGCTTGCGGCGCACGGTTGGATTGAAACGATTCAAGTTTAGGGAACCTACGTGACGCAGGTCACGAGCGTCAAGATTTGTCCCCCAAGTTGTCCGATCACCGCATCCGTCATCGACTTGTCTTGCACGGCTCAACGCGGCCCTCGGCTCCGCGTCGAGGTGCGGGTACGCGTAGACGTAGCCGCCGTCGAGTGCCCGGCACGGAACGGCGCGCTGGCCTGTGACGCTCAGGGCCGTAGGTACACGTGTCGATGACCGTCTTCATCGGCGGCCGATGGGCTCGCCACCAGCGCGATGCGGAGCTGCTGTGGCGACCGACTACCTGAACTCTGTCATCTCACGAGCAGGCGTAATACAGCGGCGAGCCGTATCCGCCTGGCGATCACTCGGCGACGGCAACCTGAGGTATCGACACCGAAGCTACCCCTACGGAGAAGAACAGGAGCCCGCGACCTGCAGAAGTACGCGATATGCCTGGTCGAGCCATGTGCTGCACTTCCCCGACACGGAAGAGGTCATCCGACGACGCCGACCTTCGCGCACCACCTGAGCCGTAGGTCGAAGTCCCTGGGGGGACTTGAACCCCCACACGTCGGATATCTCCCGTGTTCGGGGAGATCATGCGCTCATAGTAGCGCAGAGTCATCAGGGGTCGCACAGCCCTTCGGCCCGCTCTGCGCGCGTCGCGACCGGCCAGTCAACAGTCGGCACGACGGACCACGAGCGCTCGCGAGCGGTCCGCTCTGGGCCAGCGAGTACGGCTACGAAGTCTCCGAGCGGGGCCGTCTCTCCTCCGAGATTGTCACCGCCTACGACGAAGCGCAGCGGCAAGCCGCCCAACCAGCCCCGGCGCCGGCCCGCAAGCGGGCACTGCGCAAGAAGGTCGCCGCCGCGAAGAAGTAACGCCCGTGACAGCCGGTCACTGGGGAGGGATCGCAGCGAGGGCGGCCCGCGGTGGGCTTTGACTGAACCGGACCGCGAACCTGGGTCACCGGCACCCGTGCCGGGGCTACCCGCCGTATGCTGCAGGGGTGACGGCTTCCCATCGCAGCCAGTTGCAGATGATTCGGCTCCCAGGACAGCGTGGAGTGCAGGTCATCGGCGACGTCGACCTCAGCACCCGCGACATCTGGCAGCGTGCCCTGGGATCGGCGACCGCCAACGCCGCGCCCGCCCGGCTGGAGCTGTCCCAACTGGCGTTCATCGACGCCCGCGGCACCGCCATGCTGGTCGATACCGCACGCCACCAGCCCGACACGGCACCGCTCACACTCAACCGCCCACCAGCGATCCTGTCCCGGATGCTGACCCTGCTATACCCGGCAGCGCCAGTGAACATCGTGATCGAAGAACTGGAACTGTCATGAGCACGCCCGTCGAGACACGCGATCACGAGCCGTTCATCCATCCCGCCCTCTTCTACCGGGACGCCGACGAGTACCTCGCCGGCACCGTCCCGTTCGTCCGGGACGGACTCGCCGCGGGCGAGCCGGTCGCCGTGTCGGTCCCCGCAGCCAACCTCGCGCTGCTGCGCGCCGAACTCAGCGCCGACGCCGACCGGATCACCCTGATGGACATGGGCATCGCCGGACGCAACCCCGGCCGGATCATCCCCGGTGTGCTGCGCGCCTTCGCCGACACCCACACCGACCGACACGTCCGCATCATCGGCGAACCCATCTGGCCGGACCGCAGCGCGCACGAATACCCCGCCTGCGTCCAGCACGAAGCCCTGATCAACCTGGCCTTCGCCGGCCGGGACGTCACCATCCTCTGCCCCTACGACACCCAGAACCTGCCCTCGGCGGTCCTGGTCGACGCCGAAGCCACCCATCCGCTGCTCATCGACAGCGCCGGCCAACGCTCCAGCACCGCCTACGACCCCGAGGCGATCATCGCCGGCTACAACCAGCCGCTGCCCGAACCTGCCGACGCCGCCGACCTCACCGTCGACGCCACCAATCTCGCCCAGGCCCGAACCCTCGCCCGCACCCACGCCCACGAAGCGGGCTTGTCGCAGGACAAGGCCGCCGACGTGGAACTGGTCGTCACCGAACTGGTCACCAACAGTATCGACCACGGCGGCGGCTCCGGCACCCTGCGGATCTGGACCGTCGACGGGCACCTCGTATGCCAGGTCCGCGACCAGGGCACCTTGACCGACCCGCTGGCCGGACGGCACCCTGTCCCACCCGAGGCACACCGCAACCGCGGCCTGCTGCTGGTCAACCACATGGCCGATCTGGTCCGCTTCCACACCAGCACCGGCGACACCACCATCCGCGTCCACTTCCGGCTATGACCGCCGGTGAGGCTGCCACGACGAACGAGACGTCGGTGCGATGGCTCGCGGGGTACGCCGAATCGATGAGCACCCTCACGGAGAACCCGCCCGGTGCATGGTGACCACGTCGACGGTGCTGCCGCGCCCTGGGTCATCGACCTGCACGGCACCGATCCCTCCGCCTTAGCCTCGATACGCCGATGGGCCGCGCGGCTACTGCCTCACCTCGGCACCGAACACCGCAACGACGTTCTGCTCGTGATCGACGAACTGGCCGCCAACGCCTACCTCTACGGCGGTGGACCGGTCCGCGCCCGCATCACCGCCCTGACCACCCCGTGCCGGGTCGTCGTCGAAGTCGACGACCGCTCACCTACGCACCCATTCCCTCCCGCGTCGCGATCGGAATCTCACGACGCTTCCGGGTACGGCGTGTCCCTGATCAGCGAGCGCGAACCAGGCGACGGCCCCGTTCTGGTCGTGGGGATCATGAGCAGCTTCTGCGGCACCGCGATGAGCGCCCGATCGGTCGCTCGCGCTATCACACGCTGTGGAAGCGCCTCGGCCATCATCTTCCGTGGATCGGTGAGATGGGGATCACTGCGCATTGGATCCGGTACACCACGCGGACGTGGGTGGAGCGGAACTACGGCTATGCCATGGCGGCGTCGTTCGCCGGGCACGCCGCGACGGGTTACCAGACCAGCAGCACGATGACCTATGTCGCGGCCAGTGTCGAAGAGCCGGCGGTGGCGGTGGCAGCGCTCACCGTGGAGCCTCATCCGCTCGCCGTATGAGGCGGGCGGGCCGTCGTCGCCGGCGGTTTCACCGCGAGGGAGGCCCGCCACGTCTGAGGTGGCGGTGTGGACCGCACGTCCTCGGCGGCCGCACCCGCCACCAAGCGGACTCTACCGGGTCATCGAACCCATGTTCGACCCCAGGCGAGCACAGCACAGCTGCCCGGAGTCGCCCCCCGATAGCAAGACCCCCTAGCCTCACCGGCATGACGTCCCCATTTTGGGGATGGATCCCCAGATCCCTCGACAAAGCGCCCGCTTACAATGAGCACGATCGGGGCCGGCCGTCGTGCCCGCCACTCGGGCGGTGCGATCTGGAAGGATCAGCGGATGACCATGTCGCTTTCGGCGGAACTGTGGCCGGACGTGCAGCCCGAGACCGCCCGGCGGCTGATGCTCGCCGGGGTGGAAGCGTTCGCCAAGCGCGGGTACCACGCCACCACCACGCGGGACATCGCCGGCGCGGCCGGGATGAGTCCCGCCGCTCTCTACGTGCACTTTCCGTCGAAGGCCGCACTGCTGTTCGCGATCAGCCGGTACGGGCACGAGCAGACCCTCGCCCTGGTGGAGAACGTCGTCGCGAAGGAGTCCGATCCGGTCGAGCGGATCCGCCTGATCGTCGAGGACTTCGTGGCCTGGCACGCGCGGCGCCACACCGTCGCGCGGGTCGTGCAGTACGAGCTGCAGGCCCTGCCCGAGCAGGAGTTCGAAGTGGTCGCCGAGCTGCGGCGGCGCATCGAGCGGATCGTGCGCGAGGTGATCGCGGACGGCGTCGAGGCCGGCGTCTTCACGGTGTCCGACGCGCACATCTCGGCCCGCGCGGTGCTCTCCCTCGGCGTCGACGTCGCCCGCTGGTACACCGACCGCGCCCGCCAGACGCCGACCGCGCTCGGCAAGGAGTACGGCGGTCTCGTGCTGCGGATGCTCGGGGCGGCCACGGCTGAGACGCAGGTCACAGACTGAGCGGTCGTTCAGCCGCCGCGGCGTACCGGCGGGCCAGCCTCGCGAACGCGTCCTTCAGCTCCGGCGGCCCGACGACGTCGACGTCGGCGTCGAACCGGCCGATCGACGCCGCCAGGCCCGCCCACGACCAGGCCCCCAGCACCAGCCGGCACCGGTCCGGCCCCAGCTCCGCCACGACGCCGTCGCCCGCGTACGCCGACACGGCCGCCGCGGGCAGGTCCAGGATCACCTCGCCGCGGCAGAGCCACGCACCGCCGTCCCGGCCCGCGAACCGGTCCGCCACGAACGCCGCCACGTCTCCCCCGGGCAGGTCCCGGAGGGCGAACCGCGGTCCCGTCGGCACGCGCGGCGTGATCCGGTCGACGCGGAAGGTGCGCCAGTCCGCGCGGTCGAGGTCCCACGCCACCAGGTACCAGCGCCCGCCGCGGGTCACCAGGTGGTGCGGCTCCGCCCGGCGCGGCGGGCCCCCGGACGCGTAGTCGAACCGCAGCACTTCGCGGGCGTGGACCGCCGCGCTCAGCGCCGAAAGCACCGACGGGTCCACCGGCGGCCCCGCCGGCGAAACGGCCGTGACGCGCAGCGCGTCGACGCGGTGGCGCAGCCGGGCCGGCATCACCTGGCGGACCGTGGTCAGGGCCCGCGCCGCCGCTTCCTCGATCCCGCCGCCGCTCACCGTCCGCAGCGCCACCGCCATAGCGACCGCCTGCTCGTCGTCGAACAGCAGCGGTGGCAGGTCCGCGCCCGCGCCGAGCCGGTAGCCGCCGTCGGGCCCCTTCGCCGTCACGATCGGGTAGCCGAGCTCCCGCAGGCGGTCGACGTCGCGGCGGACCGTCCGCGCGCTCACCTCCAGCCGCTCGGCCAGCAGCGCGCCGGGCCAGTCGCGGCGCGCCTGGAGGAGCGACAGCAGGGCGAGCAGGCGCGCGGAGGTTTTCGGCATGCCGCCGATCTTGCCCGCAGTAGCGGACACACCCTGTCCGCTACCCCTGACACGGTGGTCCCATGAGCACCGAAACCGAACGCACCGACCTGATCGCCGAGCTGGCGGCGGCGCGCGCCGCCCTGGTCACCACCACGAACGACCTCACCGACGAGCAGGCCGGCGCGCGGCCGACCGTCAGCGCGCTCTGCCTCGGCGGGCTGGTCAAGCACGTCGCGGCCATGGAAGAGAACTGGCTGCGCTTCGCCGTCGACGGCCCGTCGACCATGCGCTTTGCTCTGCCTGACGGCGTCACCTGGGCGGACATGGCGGCCGGGACCGCCCGCGAGTACCCGCAGTGGGCGATCGACCACCAGAACGAGTTCGCCATGCAGCCCGGCGTGACCCTCGCGAGCGTGCTCGCGCGCTACGAAGACGTCGCGAAGCGCAGTGAGGACGTCATCCGCACCCTGGCCGACCTGTCCGTGACGCACCCGCTGCCGGACGCGCCGTGGAACCGGCCGGGGACGATGTGGAGCGCGCGGCGGGCCGTGCTGCACGTCATCGCCGAAACCGCCCAGCACGCCGGCCACGCCGACCTGCTGCGCGAGACGCTCGACGGACAGAAGTCGACGTGACGGTGCTGGACGTCCGGTCGCTCAACCGCGCGACGCTCGCCCGGCAACTGCTGCTCGACCGCGCCGGCCTGCCGATCCCCGACGCCGTCGCGCACCTGGGCGGCCTGCAGGCGCAGGAACCGCAGGAGCCGTTCACCGGGCTGTGGTCGCGGTTGCGCGCGTTCGACCCGGCGGCGCTGTCGGAGCTGCTCGCCGGGCGGCGCGTGGTGCGGACGCACCTGATGCGCCGGACCGTCCACCTGCTCACCGCGGACGACGTGCTGGCGTGGCGAGCGCGCTTCGGCGCCATGCTGCGCCAGCGCGTCCTCGGCACCTACCGCCGCGAGCTCGAGGGCGTCGACCTCGACGAGCTCGCGGCGGCGGGCCGGGCGGTCCTGGCCGACAGTGAGCCGCGCTCGATGGGCGAGCTGGCCCGGGCGGTCGCGGACCGGTGGCCGTCGGCCGGTCCGCGGCCTCTCGGCGAGCTGCTCGTGGCCGCGCTGATCCCGATGGCGCAGCTGCCGCCGCGCGGGCTGTGGCGGGTCAAGGCGGGCGTGCGGAACCTGCCGCTCGCGTCGTGGCTGGGCCGGGAGATCGACCCGCTCGCCCCGGACGACGAGGTGGGGCAGGCGCTGGTGAAGCGCTACCTGGCGGCGTTCGGCCCGGCGGCGACGGCCGACCTGCGCGCGTGGAGCGGCCTCGCGGGGCTGCCGGCGGCGGTCAAGGCGGTGCGCGAGGAGCTGGTGGCCTTCCGCGACGAGCGCGGCCGCGAGCTGCTCGACCTGCCGGACGCCCTGCGGCCGGACGCGGACACGCCGGCCCCCGTGCGGTTCCTGCCCGCGTTCGACAACGCGATCCTCGGCTACGACGACCGGACCCGCATCGTCGACGACGCCCACCGGGGGTTGTCGGTCGCGGGTGCCCGGGTGGTGCTGGTGGACGGCCGGGTTTCGGCGACCTGGACGGTCGCGGCCGACACGGTGGTGGTACGGCCGTTGCGGCGGCTGACCAGGCCCGAACGCTCGGCGGTCACCGAGGAGGGAAGCGAGCTGGCGTCGTTCCTCTCCGACGGCGAGAGCGATCGCATCCGCGTCGAACCGACCTAACCGACGGCCCGGGCGAAACGCTCGGCGACCTCGCGCAGCCAAGCGCCCAGACCCGGCGGGGTGAACCGGCCCCGCGAGGCAGCCCGCGAGCCCCGCCCGGTGCGACCCAACCCGGGCCCGGCCAGCCCGACGCGACGCGGCAGGCGGATCAGCCCACCGCCCGAGCAAAACGCTCGGCGACCTCGCGCAGCCGCTCCACCAGACCCGGCGGCGCCTCCTCCACCACGAAGTCGTACCCCCACTGCGCCAGGTGGTACGGCACCGTGTCCAGGGTGTTCGCCCCGATGCGGACCCGGCAGCTGTGCTCGTCGATCGGTTCCACCGCGCCGACCGTCGGCGGGATGCGGGCCGACAGCACCGACGCCGAAGCCGCCACGCGCAGCACGAGCTGGTGCGGGTACGGCGCCGACGAAATCTGGCGCGACACGTACGCCGCCAGGTCGTCGGCCGGCGGGTCGCGCGGGGTGAAGCGGAAGCTCGGCGCCGGGACGCCCGTGACGCGGTCCACGCGGAACGTGCGCCAGCCGGCGCGGTCCAGGTCGAACGCCACCAGGTACCAGCGCCGGCCGGTGTGGACCAGGCGCAACGGCTCGACCGAGCGTTCCGTCTCCGTCCCCGCGCGGTCGCCGTAGCCGAAGCGCAGCCGCTCGTGGTCGCGGCACGCCGCCGCGATCGTCGTCAGCACCGAAGCGTCGACCGTCGGGCCGCCGACGGGCAGCGAGACCGTCGCCGCGTGCAGCGCGCCCACCCGGGGCCGCAGCCGGGCCGGCAGCACCTGCTCCAGCTTCGCCAGCGCGCGCACCGACGTCTCCTCGATGCCGCTGACCGTGCCGCTCGCCGCCGTGCGCAGGCCGACCGCGACCGCGACGGCTTCGTCGTCGTCCAGCAGCAGCGGCGGGAGCGCGGCGCCCGCCCCGAGCCGGTAGCCGCCGGCGACACCGGGTGTCGCGTGCACCGGGTAGCCGAGGGAGCGCAGCCGCTCGACGTCGCGGCGGATCGTGCGGACGTCGACCTCGAGCCGCGACGCCAGGTCGGCACCCGGCCAGTCGCGCCGGGCCTGCAGCAGGGAGAGCAGCCGGAGCAGGCGTTCCGAAGTCCCGTACATGGCACGCAGTGTGCCAGACATCGAGGACAGTTCCGGTCCTCGATCCACCTGAGAAGTGGCCGGCCACTTGCCACGGACCGCGTCGGGCGGAAAGAGTGACGCATGCCGATCGACCCTGGCGCCCTGCTCGCCGTCGCCCGCGAGGAAGCCGAGCTGGGCAAGGCCGAGGGCGGCGTGCCGATCGGGGCCGCGCTGTTCGACACCGCCGGCACCCTGCTGGGCCGTGGCCACAACCGGCGCGTGCAGGACGGCGACCCCTCGATGCACGCCGAGACCTCGGCGTTCCGCAATGCCGGGCGTCGGCCGCACTACCGCGACACGATCATGGTCACGACGCTTTCGCCGTGCTGGTACTGCTCCGGGCTCGTCCGTCAGTTCGGGATCGGGCGCGTCGTCATCGGCGAGGCGGAAACGTTCCACGGCGGGCACGACTGGCTCGCCGGGCTCGGCGTGGAGATCACCCTGCTCGACGACCCCGCGTGCACCGCGCTGATGACGGAGTTCATCGCCGCGCGCCCGGACCTGTGGTTCGAGGACATCGGGGTCGAGAAGTCCGATTAGGACAGTGCTGTACGAGGAGCCGGTATGCCGTCAACCGTTCCACTCGTGGACCTCTCACCGTGGTTCGCGGGCACGTCCGAGGGCCGCGCCGAGGTGGCCGCCCGGATCGACAGCGCGCTGCGCGAGTCCGGGTTCCTGCTGGTCACCGGGCACGGCGTGCCGGACGACCTGCGCCGCCGGACGCGGGAGCTGGCGCGGGAGTTCTTCGCGCTGCCCGAGGACGTCAAGCAGCGCTACGCCGTGACCGTCGGCGGCCGCGGGTGGCTGCCGCCGGGCGTCGAGGCCAACGGCTACGCCGAGGGCACCGAGACCCCGCCGGACCTCAAGGAGTCGTTCTCCGCGGGCGCGGACCTCGGCGTGGGCGTCGCCGAGATCGACGGCTTCTGGTTCCAGGCCAACGTCTGGCCGGACGAGGTCCCGGGGCTCGCCGAGACGGCGACGGAGTACATGCGCCGGATGCGCGCGCTTTCGGACCACCTGCTGGAGATCTTCGCCGCGGCGCTCGGCCTGGCGGAGAGCCACTTCACCCGGCACACCGCGCAACCGACGTACACGTTCAACATCAACTGGTACCCGCCGATGACCCACGTCGGCGTGCCGGAGCCGGACCAGTTCCGGATCGGCCCGCACACCGACTTCGGCACGGTGACGGTCCTCGACCGCCAGGCCGGCGTCGGCGGCCTGCAGGTCTACACGGCCGGCGGCGAATGGGAGGACGCGCCGTTCCACCCGGACGCGCTCACGGTCAACATCGGCGACCTGATGGCCCGCTGGACGGGCGACCGCTGGCGGTCGACCCGCCACCGCGTCCTGCCCCCGGCGGCGTCGGCGCCCGACGAAGACCTGCTGTCGCTGATCTTCTTCTACGAGACCGACCACGACGCGCGGATCACGTCGCTGGCGCCGCCGCTGGGCAAGACGACGTACCCGGAAGTGATCGCGGCGGATTACCTGCGGGAGAAGCTGAACGCCATCACGGTCACCTGAGGCTCCTACCGCAGTCGTCGTGAGTGAGAAACAGCGTTCTAACGCTGTTTCTCACTCACGACCCCGGCTCCGCGCAGATCGTCCGGTTGCGGCCCGCGGCCTTCGCCCGCAGCACCGCCGCTTCCGCCGCCAGCAGGGCGTCGGCGAGCAGCCCGTCCACGCAGTCCGCGACGCCGATCGACACCGTCACGCCGACGAACTGCGGCCCGTCCCCCGATGCCTTCAACGCCACCAGCGTCGAGGCGACCCGCAGCCGGATCCGCTCGGCGATCGCCAGCGCGTCGAAGCGGCCCGTGCCGGGCAGCAGCACCGCGAACTCCTCGCCGCCGGAACGGCCCACGAGATCCGCGGCACGGACCTCGTCGCGCAGGGTGTCGGCGACCGCGCGCAGGACGGCGTCGCCGACGCGGACGCCGTAGCGGTCGTTGAGCTGGCGGAAGTGGTCGAGGTCGAGCAGCAGCACGGCCTGGCCGGGGCCGTGGCGGCCGAGCCGGTCCAGCTCGGCTTCGGCGGCCCCGCGCCACGACGCCGCGGTCAGCACGCCGGTGCCGGGATCGAGGGTCACGTGGTCGCGGCGGCCGCGGCCCAGCCCGCCGCGGTGCAGCACGACGGTGGCGCCGGCCAGCAGCGGGACGAGCAGCGGCGCGGCTTCGACGGCCCAGGCGAGCGGCAGGGCGGACGCCGTCATCGCGGCGTCGAAAGCGTGTCCCGGAAGAGCTTCCCGGGGACGGCGGGGGCCGTCGGCGGCGGTCACGAGCGCGGCGTTGACCGCCAGGAACACCGCACCGGCGACGGTCAGCAGGACGACGGTGCGCGGGTCGAGGACGGCCCCGAGCGGCCGGACGCCCGTCGCGGTGAGGAACGCCCCGGCGATGAGGCCCGCCAGCGCCGTCGCGGCGGCGCCGAACACCTGCCGGTACCCGGGTCTTCTGCGGACCCGGAACCACTGGTGCAGCGCGGAGAGCGCGACGAGCGTGACGGCGAGGCCCGGCCGGAGCACGAGCACCCCGGCGAAGATCCACGGGGTGTCGACGCCCGGGCCGAGGAGGGTGTCCTCGCGGTGGCGCTCCACCGTACGCGCGAGCTCCGCCGACACCAGCATCCCGGCCAGCAGCAGCGCGAACGGCGCGACCATCGCGCCGAGCGGCGGGAAGCGCAGGGCGGCGAGCACGGCGGCGGCGACGGCGAGGACGTCGATGACGACGAGGTAGAGGACCTGGCCGCGGCGCGGCAGCCGCCACAGCGCCCAGCGGCCGACGACGACGGCGGGCAGGAACCGGCCCGGGCGGCGTCCTCCGCCGGCGGCGACCGAATCCCCCACCATTTCGGCAAAGTAGCCGGAATGGGGAGCGCTGTCACTCCGCCTTCAGGGGAATCTCACAACGCCGACGCTCGGAAACCGGCTGCGCACGGTAAGTCATCTTTCCGACCCTCGGAGGGTTGACAGCCAACATTGGTCTAGTCCACTGTGTGGTGGCACACAGTGCTCCTCCAGGGTTGATCCCGCCGCCTCAAACCGGAGGTGCTCCACCCTGCACGTTTGGAGGACCCCATGAGATCAGTGCGCCGTCTGGTCACCCTCGCGGTCGCGGCCGGAGCCGCGATGGCGACGGCGGTCGGCCTCGCCCCGCAGGCCATGGCCGCGGTGGACCCGGTGCTCGCATCCCCGTACCTGTACCAGTGGGGCGGGCAGACCAGCCCGACCGCGGCGATGTCCGCCACCGGCGTGAAAGCGTTTACCCTCGCGTTCGTCCTGTCCGACGGCACCTGCAACCCGAAGTGGGACGGCAGCCGTTCGCTGACCGGCTCGGACAAGACGATGATCCAGAACATCCGCACCGCGGGCGGCGACGTCATCCCGTCCTTCGGCGGCTGGTCCGGCACCAAGCTGGGCTCGAAGTGCACGTCGGCGTCGGCGCTGGCCGGCGCGTACCAGAAGGTGATCGACGCCTACGGCCTCAAGGCGATCGACCTCGACATCGAGAACACCGACGAGTTCCAGAACACCACGGTCCAGGACCGCATCCTCAACGCGGTCAAGCTGACCAAGCAGAAGAACCCCAACCTCAAGGTGGTCGTCACGATCGGGACCACCACGACCGGCCCGGACTCGTGGGGCAAGCGTCTGATCAACCAGGCCAAGGCGATCGGCGCGCCGGTCGACGTCTGGTCGGTCATGCCGTTCGACTTCTCCAGCGGCGGCGACATGGCCGCCATGACGAAGTCCGCGGTCGACGGGCTGAAGAACCAGCTCAAGTCCACGTTCGGCTGGAGCGACGACACCGCCTACCGGCACAGCGGCCTCTCTTCGATGAACGGCAAGACCGACAACGCGGGCGAGACCGTCACGGTCGCGAACTTCACCTCCATCCGGAGCTACGCGACGAGCCACCACCTGGGCCGCTTCACGTTCTGGGCCACCAACCGCGACTGCAGCGGCGGCGGCGAGTGCAGCGGCATCACGCAGGCCAAGTACGCGTTCACCAAGATCGTCGCCGGGTACGCCGGCTGACGCTCGAGCCCGTAGTGGGGCTGTCGAAGGCCCTCTCACCGGCATCGGGGCCGGTGAGGGGGCCTTCGCGGGTTTCCGGTCAACGGGACCGGTTTCCGCTCACCGCACCGGCGTGCCGGAGGAGTACCTGCCGCAGTACGGGTAGCACCCGTAGTAGGGCGGAGGATAGGGCGGATAGGGCGGCGGCACGGGCTTCGGGAGCGTGATCGTCGTCGTCGGTGACGGCGGCAGGTCGATCGTCACCGTCGGCGTGGGGGTCGGCGTCTGCCGCGCGTGCATGACCACCGGGGACGGCGTCGTCGTGCGCGTCGGCGCGGCGATCACCGTCGAGGTCGGGATCCCGGTGGTGGCGGGTTGCAGCTGCGGGAACTGCGTCGTCCCCGGGACGGTTTCGGGCCGCGTCACCAGCGCGAGCACCAGGCCGCCGAGAACCACGATCACCGCCGACGCCAGTGCGATCCGGCCCGCCGCGCCGCGCGGCTCGGCGTCGGGATCACGCCGGGCGGCCGTCTCGGCCGAGCGCGAGCCGGGTTTGCGCGGCCGCGCCCCGGCCGCCCGCAGCAGTTCGTCGACCGTGACCCGGTCCCGCCGCCTGCGCGCCCTGCGCGTCATGCACGACCTCCACCCCATTGCTGATCCGGGTGGATAGTAGAAAGCCTTGGCGGAATTGTAAACGCGCTGATCGCAGCGCTCTCGTTACCGTTTCGAGACATCCGGATCGCGTTCCCGGCCGTAGTCGTCAACGAGACGCGAAACGCCGCAGGAGACCGCCCACGCGCCGGGTCACCGGAGTGAACTCGGGGAGCTTCAGCAGCGCCAGCAAGCCGAACGGGACGGCCATCCCCAGCAAGGTCTGGACCGGCAATTTCACCCAGGCGCCCGCGATCGCGCCGAGGGAGCCGGGCACGGCGTAGCCGGCGAGCACCGCCGCGCCGACGCCGAGCGCGCTCGCCGACAGGGTGATCAGCCCGACCCGCAGGGACCGCTTGCTGCGCAGGTGCCCGAGCCGGACCCACAGCCAGACCTGGCCGAGGACGGCGCCGACGACGAACCCGGCGCCGTTGACCAGCATCACGCCGTAGACGATGTGCTCGCCGTCGAGCAGGCCGCGGCAGAGCAGCAGCAGCGGGATCTTCACCGCGGTCATCACGAGCATGATGAGCGTGGGCGTGCGGGCGTCCTTCATCGCGTAGAACACCCGCAGCTGCAACATGACCAGCGCGAACGGCAGCAGCCCGACGGCGGAGACGGCGAGGGTCTGGCCGAGCCGCTCCGCGTCGCCGAGGGTGCCGCGGCCCCAGGTGAAGATCGCGATGCCGACCGGCGTGCCGACCACGGCCAGCACGGCGGAGATCGGCACGAACAGCACCGTCGAGATGCGGGAAGCCAGCGAGAGGTCGCCGACGAGGGCGACCGTGTCGCCGTCCGCGGCCGCGCGGCTCATCCGCGGCATCAGCGCGGTCAGCAGCGAGACGCCGAGGATGCCGTACGGGAGCTGGAAGAGCAGGGACGCGTAGCTGTAGGCCGTGACGCCGCCGCTCGTGCCGTGCGTCAGCACGCGGGTGGTGACGACGAACCCGACGTGGCTCACCACGACGTAGCCGAGGATCCACGCGGCGAGCCCGCCGAACTCCCTGATCCGCGGGTCGAAGCCCCAGCGCCAGCGGAACCGGAACCCGGTGCGCAGCAAGGCGGGCACCAGCACCACCGCCTGCACGACGATCCCGAGCGTGGTGCCGAGGCCGAGCACGAGCAGCTTCGGGTCGCCCATCCGGACCGGGTCGAGCGTCAGCTCCCCCGGCACCACCGCGAACACGACGAGCGTGGCGGTGACGACGACGTTGTTCAGCACCGGCGCCCAGGCGGGCGGGCCGAAGACGTTCTGCGCGTTGAGGATCGCCGAGAGCAGCGCGAAGAGGCCGTAGAACAGGATCTGCGGCAGCAGCAGGTACGCGAGCGCGGTCGTCAGCCCCGGGTTGGCCGTCGGAGACGATTTGTCGACGTAGAGCGCGGTGAACAGCGGCGCGATCGCCACCGCGACCGCCGTGCCGACGGTGAGCAGCACCAGCGCCATGGTGATCAGCCGCTGCGTGTAGGCGCGGCCGCCGTCCGGGTCGTCGTGGGAGCGGACCAGCAGCGGCACGACGACACTGGCGAGCACGCCGCCGAAGAGCAGCTCGAAGACGATGTTGGGCAGGGTGTTCGCGACGGTGAAGGAGTCGTTGACGACCCCGGTGCCGACCACGGCGGCCAGGAGCAGCTTCGCGACGAACCCGGTGACCCGGCTGACGGTCGACGCGACGGCCATCCGCCCGCTCGAGCGGGCCAGCGACGAGCCGGCGCCCTCACCCCGGCCGGCGGTGACGGGCGAGGCGGGCGGGCGGGCGACGATCTGGGTGGCGAACTCGTCGTAGGGCCGCCGGGAGACGTCGAGGTCGCGGGTCGGCCAGTGGGGGCCGCGCAGCTCGCTGGGGAGGAAGACCGTCGCATCGTCGTCGACCGGTGGTGGGGGTTCCGCCATGGCCCAAGCCTGCCAGGTCGCATGAGCTTCCGGGCAGCTTCCCACCCCGGACTGGTATTCCTATACCGGGACTGTGCTACCGTTCCGGTATAACTATACCGACCTGTGTGACGAGGTTTTCGTGATCGAACTGAAGACGCCTGTGGAGATCGACCGCATGCACGTGACGGGGCGCTTCGTCGCCGAGATCCTCACCGAGGTGGGCAGGCTCGCCGACGTCGGCGTCAACCTCATGGATCTCGAGCACCACGCGCGCGGGATGATCAAGCGGCGCGGAGCCGAGTCGTGCTACTGGGACTACGCGCCGTCGTTCGGCAAGGGCCCGTTCCGCAACGTCATCTGCCTGTCGGTCAACGACGCCGTCCTCCACGGCCTGCCGCACGACTACGTGCTGCGCGACGGCGACGTGCTGACCGCCGACCTCGCGGTCAGCATCGACGGGTGGGCGGCCGACTCGGCGCGCACGGTCATCGTCGGCACGCCCGCCGAGGAGGACCTGCGGATCGTCCGAGCCACCGAGGAAGCCCTGGAGGCGGCGATCGAAGCGGCCCGCCCCGGCAACCGGCTGGGCGACATCTCCGCGGCGATCGGGGCGGTGGCCCGCGAGTACGGCTATCCGGTCAACACCGAGTTCGGCGGGCACGGCATCGGCCGCACCATGCACGAGGACCTGCACGTGCCCAACAAGGGCGCGCCCGGGCGCGGGATGAAGCTCCGGCCGGGCCTGACGCTCGCGCTCGAACCCTGGTTCGCGCGCACGACCGACCGGATCGTCTACGACCCCGACGGCTGGACCATCCGTTCGGCGGACGGCTCCCGCACGGCCCACTCCGAGCACACGGTCGCCGTCACCGAAGGCGCGGCCCGGGTGCTCACCCGGCGGGAAGGCGAATCGAACACCTGAGCGAACAACGACAGCGCGTGACACGCGTGCCAGCGCTCAGGCGGCGACCGTGATCTCCAGCGCGGCGAGGCCGGCCTCGGTCAGTTCAGCGGGGACGCGTCCGGTGGCGGCTTCGGCGGCGGGACGCAGGTAGCCGCCGTGGGCGAGCGCGTGGGCCGTCATCTGATCGCAACAGGCGAATCCGTCGATGAAGAGGTCGGGCTCGCAGCTGCACGACATCTGCGCACGTCCAGCGGCCACCGCCTTCAGCATCGCCATCGCGCGGTGGGTGAGCTCGACTCCTGAACCGGACACCGGACTGCCTTCCTCTGCGTTCTTGCTACGTATAGTCATTCGCCCGTTGGGCCGATTGTGTTACTTACGACACTATGACGGTTCGGAGCCGGTTGGGGTTCCGGTGGGTCTCGGTTGGTGTCGGTGAACGGTTGGGGGATCTCGGCGAGCGGTCGGTCGGTCGCTGCTCGCCCGGCCAAAGATGTCCTCGCCGGACGGGCAGGCTCCGGGACGACCAACCAGCTCTCTTCTCGGTGTCTCCAGGCCGACTCGCCCCCTGGTGACAGGCTTCGAGCTTCAGGTCACCTCGCAGCACCGCGCGGATGTGGTCACCGGCGAGCAGGTCGTGCGGACAACCGAGGTCGATCGCGCCGGCCTCCTCGAGCCGAGCCAAGCCGGCTGGCCTCGGTGAATTCGACTTCCGGCCCCGGATCCGGATCCGGGTCAGCTGCTGGTGATCCACCGCGCCGCGGACGAGCGGAGCCAGGCGGCGCTGGACCCGCTCACCCGAGCCGCAGCTCCAGCGTCCGTGCCCACTCCCGCACGATCTGCTTGCGCCGGCGCGCGTCGTCCGTGAGCAGGTTTGCCAGGCCCAGCCCGCGGCCGAGGTCGAGAGTGGCCTGGACCAGTTCGCGCACGCCCGGGCGGGACTCGTCGACGCCGAGCAGCTCCACCGCCACCCGGTGCGCCTCGCGCCCGACCCGCGCTTCCAGCGGCACGAGCACGTCCCGCAGCGACTCGTCGGTCGCCGCGATCGACCACAGCTGCAGGGCCGCGCGGAACAGCGGGCCCGTGTACAGGTTGAGCACCATCTCGACGACCCGCTCGATGCGCGACGCCCCGGTCGGCAGGTCCGCGGCCTGGGCGCGCAGCTCGTCGATCTGCGACTGCCCGAGCAGGTCGACCGCCGCCACCACGAGGTCCTCCCGCGTCGGGAAGTGGTGCTGGGCCGCGCCGCGCGAGACGCCGGCCCGCTCGGCGATGCCGGCCACGGTCACGCCGTGCCAGCCACGCTCGCCGAAGCTGTCGAGCGCGGCCTCGATCAGCCGCCGCCGGGTGGTGCGGCTGCGCTCCTGCTGGGGTTCGCGGACGCCGGTCAAGCCGGGTCGACCCAGAAGTCGAGCTGGAGGTCCTCCTCCGCACCGCCGATGCGGTACTTCGCGAAGTCCGTCACGCCTTCTCCGCGCAGCACCTCGTCGTCGAGGAAGAAGTTCCCGGTCGCCTCGCCGCTCGGCTTGGTGAGGATCGCGTACGCGGCGTCGGCCATGATCTCCGGCGTCCGGCTGCGGTCGGCCAGTTCCGCGCCGACGACGTTGCGGATCGCCGCCGTGTCGATCGTCGTGCGCGGCCACAGCGAGTTGACCGCGACGCCGTCCTTCCTGAGTTCCGCCGCGAGCCCGACGGTCACCAGGCTCATCGAGTACTTCGCGATGCTGTACGCGAGGTGCCCGGCGGTGAACCACTTCTCGTCGAGGCTGATCGGCGGCGACAGGGTCAGGATGTGGGCGTTGGCCGAGCGCCGCAGGTGCGGAATGGCCAGTTTGGACAGCAGGAACGTGCCGCGTGCGTTGATGTCCTGCATGAGGTCGTAGCGCTTCATGCTGACCTGCTCGGTCGGCGTCAGGTCGATCGCGCTGGCGTTGTTCACGACGATGTCGATGCCGCCGAACTGCTCGGCGGTCTTCGCCACGGCGGCCGCGACACCGTCGTCGTCGCGGACGTCGCCGAGGATCGGCAGCGCGTGCCCGCCCGCCTTCTCGATCGCCTCGGCCGCCGTGTAGATCGTGCCGGGCAGCTTCGGGTGCGGTTCGGCGGTCTTGGCCAGCAGCGCGATGTTCGCGCCGTCCTTCGCCGCCCGGAGGGCGATCGCCTCGCCGATGCCGCGGCTGCCGCCGGACATGATGATCGTCTTGCCGTCCAAAGTAGACATGGCGACTCTCCTAGTAGGACTTCGGGAGGCCGAGGCTGTGCTGGCCGACGAAGTTGAGCACCATCTCGCGGCTCACCGGGGCGATCCGGCCGAGCCGGACGGCGGTGACGAGCGTGCCGAGGCCGTACTCGGTGGCGAGGCCGTTGCCGCCGTGGGTCTGCACGGCCTGGTCGGTGGCCCGGATCGCCACCTCGGCGGCGGCGTACTTGGCCATGTTGGCCGACTCGCCCGCGCCGAAGTCGTCGCCGGAGTCGTAGAGCGACGCGGCCTTCTGCGTCATCAGCTTGGCCAGCTCCAGCTCGATCTTGATCTCGGCCAGGGGGTGCGCGAGGCCCTGGTGGGCGCCGATCGGCGTGCCCCAGACCTGGCGCTGGTTCGCGTAGCCGACGGCCTTGGCGAGCGCGTACCGCGCGATGCCGAGGGAGAACGACGCGCCCATGATGCGTTCCGGGTTGAGGCCCGCGAACAGCTGTGCGATCGCCGCGTCCTCCTCGCCGACCAGCGCTTCGGCCGGGAGCTTGACGTCGTCGAGGAACAGCGAGAACTGGTTCTCCGGCGCGACGATGTCCATCGGGATCTTCGTGTACTCGAAGCCCTCGGTGCCGGTCGGCAGGATGAACAGCGCGGGCTTGAGCCGCCCGGTCCTGGCGTCCTCGGTGCGGCCGACGACGAGCACGGCGTCGGCCTCGTCGACGCCGGAGATGAAGACCTTGCGTCCACTGAGGACCCAGCCGTCGCCGTCGCGCTTCGCGGTGGTGGTGATCTTGTGCGAGTTCGACCCGGCGTCCGGTTCGGTGATCGCGAAGACCATCCGCTTGGTACCGTCGGCGATGCCCGGCAGCCACTGCTTCTTCTGCTCTTTGGTGCCGAAGCGGGAGATCACGGTGCCGCAGATGGCCGGCGAAACGACCATGAGCAGCAGCGGCGAGCCGGCGGCGGCGAGTTCTTCGAGCACCGCGGCGAGGTCGGCGATGCCCGCGCCACCGCCGCCGTACTCCTCGGGGATGTTGACGCCGAGGTAGCCCAGCCGCCCCGCTTCGTCCCAGAGTTCGTGCGTCTTCTCGTCCGCCCGGGCCTTGCGAGCGTAGTACTCGTGCCCGTACTTGGCGCCCAGTTCGGCGACGGCCTTGCGGAGCGCGATCCGCTCCTCCGGCTCGACGAAGTTCATGGCGTTCATGCGTTGTCTCCCACCACAGCCAGAATTGTGCCGACTTCGACCTGCTGCCCGACCGTCACCGGGAGTTCCGCGACCACGCCGTCGGCGGGGGCGGCGATCCGGTGTTCCATCTTCATCGCTTCGAGCCAGAGCAGCGGGTCGCCGGCCTTCACCGGGTCCCCGGCCTGCACCGCCAGCCGGACGACGGTGCCCGGCATCGGCGCGACCAGCGACCCGGCCGCGAGGGCCGCGTCCGGGTCGGCGAACCGCGGTGCCACCGTCAGCGCCACCGACCCGAGCGCCGAGTCCACATAGGACACGCCGTCGTAGCGGGCGACGTCGAACACCCGCCGGATCCCCGCGACGTCCAGGACGACCCGGCCGGGCTCGGCGGTGACCAGCTCGACGTCGTACCCCTCGGCTTTCAGGCCGTCGCGGGTCAGCGAGTAGACCACCTCGTACTCGCGGTCGCCCGCGGTGAAAACCTTGCGCTGCCCGGCCGAGCGGACGTTACGCCAACCACTCGGCAACCTGCCCTGCGTGGTCGCCGACGCTCGGTTGCCCGCCGCGTCCGCCAGTGCCGCCGCCAAGGCCGAGACGCGCTCGGTGTCCACTGTGGCCAGTGGCGCGGCGAGGGTGTCGAGGCCGTGACGGTCGAAGAACGCAGTATCGGTCTGCCCCGCGAGGAAAGCCTCGTGCCGCAGTATGTTCACCAGCAGGTCCCGGTTGGTGACGACGCCGTGGATCTTCGCCCCCGCCAGTGCCTTCGCGAGCCGCCGGGCCGCCTCGGCGCGGGTCGGTGCCCAGGTGATCACCTTGGCGAGCATGGGGTCGTAGTGCACGCCGACGACGGACCCGCTCTCGAAGCCCGAGTCGAGTCGCAGCCCGGCGCCTTCGGTGAACTGGCGGTCCACATCGGGCACTTCGAACGTGTGCAGCGTGCCGCTCTGGGGCTGCCACCCGGCCGCCGGGTCCTCGGCGTAGAGCCGGACCTCGATGGAGTGGCCGACGGTCGGCGGCGGATCGGCGGGCAGCCGCTCGCCCTCGGCGATCCGCAGCTGCAGCGCGACCAGGTCGAGTCCGGTGACGTTCTCGGTGACCGGGTGCTCGACCTGCAGCCGGGTGTTCATCTCGAGGAAGTAGAACCGGCCGTCAGGCCCGGCGAGGAATTCGACCGTGCCCGCGCCGACGTAGTCGATCGCCTTGGCGGCCTTGCGCGCGGCGTCGAACAGCTCCTCGCGCATCCCCGCGTCGACGAACGGCGACGGCGCCTCCTCGACGACCTTCTGGTGCCGGCGCTGGATGGAGCACTCCCGCTCCCCCACCGCCCACACCGTGCCGTGCCGGTCGGCGAGCACCTGGACCTCGATGTGGCGTCCGGTCTCCAGGTAGCGCTCACAGAAGACGGTCGGGTCGCCGAACGCCGACCCGGCCTCCGCGCCGGCGCCTTCCACGGCCTCGGTCAGCTCGTCGAGTTCGCGGACCACGCGCATCCCGCGCCCGCCACCCCCGGCGGAGGCTTTGACCAGCAACGGCAGGTCGTCCGAGGTCACCGACGCCGGGTCCAGTTCGGACAGCACCGGCACGCCGGCGGCGGCCATCAGCCGCTTGGACTCCACTTTGGAGCCCATGGTCTCGATGGCCTCCGGCGGCGGCCCGACCCAGGTCAGCCCGGCGTCGAGGACGGCCCGGGCGAACGCGGCGTTCTCGGACAGGAAGCCGTAGCCGGGGTGGACGGCGTCGGCGCCGGTGTCGGCCGCGGCCTTGACCAGCAGCTCGGCCCGCAGATAGGTCTCGGACGGTGCGTTGCCGGGCAGCCGGACGGCCGCGTCGGCTTCCAGCGCATGGGGCGCGGCGGCATCGGCGTCGGAGAACACCGCCACCGTGCCGATCCCGGCGTCGCGGCAGCTGCGGAAGACCCGGCGGGCGATCTCGCCGCGGTTGGCGACCAGCAGGTTCTGGATCATCGCTCACTCACATCCGGAAGACGCCGAAGCCCTCGGCGCCCTTCACTGGTCCATTGTGGATCGCCGACAGGCTCAGCCCGAGCACGGTGCGGGTGTCGCGCGGGTCGATGATGCCGTCGTCGTAGAGCATGCCGGAGAGGAACATCGGCATCGACTCGGCCTCGATCTGGCCTTCCACCATGGCGCGCATGGCCTGGTCGTGCTCCTCGTTGTACTCCTGGCCGCGGCTTTCGGCGGCCGCGCGGGCCACGATGGACAGCACGCCGGCCAGCTGCGCCGGACCCATCACCGCGGACTTCGCGCTCGGCCACGCGAACAGGAACCGGGGATCGTAGGCGCGGCCGCACATCCCGTAGTGCCCGGCGCCGTAGGACGCTCCCATGAGGACGGACAGGTGCGGCACCTTCGAGTTCGAGACGGCGTTGATCATCATCGCGCCGTGCTTGATGATGCCGCTCTGCTCGTACTCCTTGCCAACCATGTAGCCGGTCGTGTTGTGCAGGAAGACCAGCGGCGTGTCGATCTGGTTGGCCAGCTGGATGAACTGCGCGGCCTTCTGCGACTCCTCGCCGAACAGCACGCCCTGCGCGTTGGCCAGGACGCCGACCGGGTAGCCGTGGATGCTCGCCCAGCCCGTCACCAGGCTCGATCCGTACAGCGGCTTGAACTCGTCGAAGTCGGAGCCGTCGACGACGCGGGCGATCACCTCGCGCGGGTCGAACGGCACCTTGAGGTCGGGCGGCACGATGCCGAGCAGGTCCTCGGCGTCGTACAACGGCTCGGCGTAGTCCGGTTTCGGAGACGGTCCTTGCTTCGTCCAATTGAGCCGTTTGACGATGTTCCGGCCCAGGCGGATCGCGTCCTGCTCGTCGACGGCCAGGTAGTCGGCCAGGCCGGAGGTCCGCGCGTGCATCTCGGCGCCGCCGAGCGACTCGTCGTCGGACTCCTCGCCGGTCGCCATCTTGACCAGCGGCGGCCCGCCGAGGAACACCTTCGCGCGTTCCTTGACCATGACGACGTAGTCCGACATGCCCGGCAGGTACGCCCCACCGGCCGTGGAGTTGCCGAAGACCAGCGCGACCGTCGGGCAGCCCGCGGCCGACGCCCGCGTGATGTCGCGGAAGATCCGGCCGCCCGGGATGAAGATCTCCTTCTGCGTCGGCAGGTCCGCGCCGCCGGACTCGACGAGGTTGATCGTCGGCAGCCGGTTCTGCGCGGCGATGTCCGCCGCCCGGTAGGACTTCTTGGCCGTCCAGGGGTTGCTCGCGCCGCCCTTGACCGTCGGGTCGCTGGCCGAGACCAGGCACTCGACGCCCTCGACGACGCCGATGCCGGTCACCAGGCTCGCGCCGACGCGGTAGTCCGAGCCCCAGGCCGCCAGCGGCGACAGCTCCAGGAACGGCGAGTCCGCGTCGAGCAGCAGCTCGATCCGTTCGCGGGCCAGGAGCTTGCCGCGTTTGCGGTGCCGTTCGACGTACTTCTCACCGCCACCGGCCACGGCCTTGGCCTGTTCGGCGTCGATCTCGGCGAGCTTCTCCAGCATCGCCTCGCGGTTGGCGCCGAACTCGGCGGTCCGTATGTCCACTGTGGACCTGAGAGCGGTCATGAAGTGTATCCCAATCGCTTCGCGGCCAGGCCGGTGAGGATCTCGGTGGTGCCGCCGCCGATGCCGAGGATCCGGACGTCGCGGTAGTGGCGCTCCACTTCGGACTCGCGCAGGTAGCCGAGCCCGCCGTGCAGCTGGACGGCCTCGTTGACCACCCACTCGGCGGCCTCGACGGCGGTGTTCTTGGCGAAACAGGCCTCGGCGACGACTTCCTCTCCCGAGACGTGCCGGATCGCGGCCTGCCGCGTGTAGGTCCGGGCCACGTCCACGCGGCGCGCCATCTCGGTGAGCTTGTGCTGCACGACCTGCCGCGAGATGAGCGGACGGCCGAACGTCTCGCGCAACCGGCACCAGTCCAGCGTCAGGTCGAGCGCTCGCTGAGCGTGCGCATACGCCTGCACGGCCAGCGAAAGCCGTTCGGTGACGAACTGCGTGGCCACCTGCGCGAACCCGCTGTTCTCGGCACCGACCAGGTTCTCCACTGGCACCCGGACGTCCACGTAGGACAGTTCGGCGGTGTCGGAGCAGAGCCAGCCCATCTTCTCCAGCTTCCGGGACACGGTGAAGCCGGGCGTCCCGCGTTCGACGACGATCAGCGACAGCCCGTGCGCGCCGTCGCCGCCGGTGCGCACGACCGTCGTGACGAAATCCGCGCGGCACCCCGAGGTGATGAACGTCTTGGCGCCGTTGATCACGTACTCGTCGCCCTCGCGGACGGCGGTGGTCCGGATCCCGGCGACGTCGGACCCGCCGTCCGGCTCGGTCACGGCGAGGGAGCCGATCTTGGCCCCGGCCAGCGTCGGCCGCACCCAGCGTTCGATCTGCACCGGGTCGTCCGCCTCGGCGATGTGCGGGACGGCGATGCCGCAGGTGAACAGCGACGCGAACAGCCCGCCGGAACCGCCCGCGTAGTGCATCTCCTCGGCGACGACCAGCGCGTCGAGGTAGTTGCCGTCGCCGCCGCCGATCTCCTCGGGGAAGGCGACGCCGAGCAGGCCGAGGTCCCCGGCCTTGCGGTGCAGGTCGCGCGGCAGCTCGCCGGCGCGTTCCCAGTCGTCCAGGTGCGGCAGGACCTCCTGCTCGACGAACTTCCGCACGGTCTTGCGCAGCTCGGCCCGCTCGGGCGTCCGGAACGGATCGGTCACAGGAGCACCTCGGGGACGTCGATCTCGCGGGAGCGGAGCCATTCCCCGAAGGCCTTGGCCTGCGGGTCGAACCGCGCCTGCGACGCGACGCCCTCGCCGAGGATGCCTTCGACGACGAAGTTCATCGCCCGCAGGTTCGGCAGGAGGTAGCGCGTCACCGGCAAGTCGGCGGTCTCGGGCAGCAGCAGCTTGAACTCGGCGACGGTCAGCCGGTGCACCAGCCAGCGCCACGCTTCTTCCGAACGCACCCAGACGCCGAGGTTGGCGTTGCCGCCCTTGTCGCCGCTGCGCGCGCCGGCGATCGTGCCCAGCGGTACCCGCCGCACCCGGCCGTGGTCGAGGGGTTCGGGCAGCGCGGGCTCGTCCACATCGGACAAGTCCAGCGTGGACGTCGAAGGCGCGATGTCGACTCGCATCCCGTCCGGCAGCACGGCGACGTGCGGCACCTGCCGAGCGTCCACATAGGCCGCGGTGTAGACGCCGTACGGCGAGGCGTCGGACGGCGGCGCGGTGACGTGGAAGCCGGGGTAGCTGGCCAGAGCCAGCTCGACGGCGGCGCCGGTGAACGCGCGCCCGGCCACCTTCGGGTCGGCGTCCTTGACGGCGACGTGCAGCAGCGCGCTGGCGGTCTGCTCGGTGTCCGCGTCGGCGTGGTCGGTCCGGGCCAGCGTCCAGCGGACGTCGGCGGGCGGCCGGTCCTTCATGGACGCTTCGAGTTGTTCGCGCACCAGCGCGGCTTTCGCCTCGATGTCGAGTCCGGTGAGGACGAACGTCGTCTCGTTGCGGAACCCGCCGAGGGTGTTCAGCGCGACCTTCAGCGTCGGCGGCGGAGCTTCGCCGCGGACGCCGGAGATGCGAACCCGGTCGGGTCCGTCTTCGGCCAGCGAGAGCGTGTCGAACCGCGTGGTCACGTCAGGTCCGGCGTAGCGCGCCCCGGTGATCTCGTACAGCAGCTGCGCGGTGACCGTCCCGGTGTTGACCACGCCCCCGGTGCCCGCGTGCTTGGTGATGACGCTGGTGCCGTCGGCCTCGATCTCGGCGATCGGGAACCCCGGCACGCCCAGGGCGTGCTCGGTGAAGAAGGCGTAGTTGCCGCCGGTGGCCTGGGCGCCGCATTCGATGACGTGCCCGGCGGCGACCGCACCGGCGAGGGCATCGAAGTCGTCGCGGGCCCAGCCGTAGTGCGCGGCGGCCGGCCCGACGATCACCGAGGCGTCGGTGACCCGGCCGGTGACGACGACCTCGGCGCCCGCGTTCAGGCACTCGACGATGCCCCAAGCGCCGAGATACGCGTTGGCGGTCAACGGTTTCCCGAGTTCCAGCTCCTCGGCGCGAGCCACCAGGTCGTCGCCTTCGACGTGCGCGATCTTTACGTCGAGCCCGAGCTTCGCGGCCAGTTCGCGAAGCGCGTCCGCGAGCCCGGCCGGGTTGAGCCCGCCGGCGTTGGCGACGATCTTGACGCCGTTTTCCTGCGCGAGCCCGAGGTTTTCCTCCATCTGGCGCAGGAACGTCTTGGCGTAGCCGCGGTTCGCGTCCTTCATCCGGTCGCGGCCGAGGATCAGCATGGTCAGCTCGGCCAGGTAGTCGCCGGTCAGGACGTCCAGGGGCCCGCCGGTGAGCATCTCGCGGACCGCGGAGAAGCGGTCACCGTAGAAGCCCGACGCGTTGCCGATGCGGTACGTCATGCGAACTGTCCCGGCTTGCGGCCTTCCCCGGGCGGCCCGGCGAAGGCCTGCGCGATGCCCAGCCATTCCTCGACGTCGGCGCCGTGCGCGACCAGGTCGGTGTCGGCCGGGTGCCGCCGCTGCGTGACGACCAGGCAGAAGTCCAGCGCGCTGCCGGTGAGCTTCTGCTCGGCGTCCTCCGGGCCGAAGGCCCAGGTGGAGCCGTCGGGCGCGGTCAGTTCGACGCGGAACTCCTCGGCCGGGGGCGCGAGCGAGTTGAGCTTGTAGGCGAAGTCGCGGGTGCGCGTGCCGAAGCGGGCGATGTGCCACAGCCGCGCGGTCGGCTCGCGGGTCAGGCCGAGCGCGTCGAAGACGTCCTGGCCGTGCGCCCACGTCTCCATCATCCGCGCGGTCGCCATCGACGCGGCGCTCATCGGCGGGCCGTACCAGGGCAGCTTCTGCCCGTCCGGCACGGCGGCGAGGGCTTCGGCCAGCGCCGCTCGGCCTTCCCGCCACTCCCGGAGGATTTCGTGCGGCGGCCGTTCGGCCCCGGCGGCGGCACCGTCGTCGACGTAGGTCTCGCCCGCCTTGAGCAGCTCCTCGACCTCGGCCTGCCAGTCTTCCGGGTGGGCCGCCGCGATGAGGGCTTTGCGATCGGTCCAGGCCAGGTGCGAGATCTGGTGCGCGATGGTCCACCCTTCGGCCGGTGTTCCGCGCGCCCAGTCGGACGCGGGCAGGTTCGCCACCACGTCGTCGATCGCCTGTGTCTCCGCGTCGAGATCCCCGAGGATCACGCCGAGGTCCGCCATCCGCCGCCTCCTTGCGTCCTGCCGCCCAGCGTCGCACCGGCCGCCGGAAAAATCAAGCACGCCTGATTGTTTTGCTCCGGACGCTGCGGACCCACTATTGACATCTTGCCAGTAGTGCCCGTCCGCACTACGTTCGTCGCCATGGCCGACTACGCCGAGATCACCTACGCCGTGGCGGACCGGATCGCCACGGTGACGCTGAACCGGCCCGAAGCGCGCAACGGCTACACGGTCCGGATGGCCGACGAACTGGGCGCCGCGATGGACCGGGCCGACCGTGACGAAGACGTCCGCGTCGTCGTGCTGACCAGGGCGGGCAAGGACTTCTGCGTCGGCGCCGACCTCTCGCAAGGCGGTTTCGACTTCGACCCGTCGACCGGCCCGGACGCGGCGTGGCAGGAGCCCGCGGGCCGGTGCTCGAAGCGGATCTTCGCGATGAACAAGCCGGTGATCGCGGCCCTGCACGGCGCGGCGGTCGGCGGCGGCGTCACGATCACGCTGTCGTGCGACTACCGGCTCGCCTCGGAGGACTCGCGCTTCGGCTTCGTGTTCACGCGGCGCGGCATCTACCCCGAAGGCGCGTCGGCGTGGTTCCTCCCCCGGCTCGTCGGCATGGGCACCGCGCTGGACTGGATGATCAGCGGCCGGGTGTTCCCCGCGGCCGAGGCCCTCGCAAAAGGACTGGTACACCAGGTCTTCCCGGCCGGGACCGTGCTCGACGAGGCCTACCGGCTGGCGCGCGAAATCGTCGAGACGACCTCGCCGGTGTCGGTCGCGGTGACCCGCCAGCTGCTCTACCGGATGGCGAGCGCCGAGTCGCCGTTCCCGGTGCACGAACTCGACTCCCGCCTGATCGGCGGGCTCGGCGCGAGCCCGGACGCCGTCGAAGGCGTGCTGTCGTTCCTGCAGAAGCGGCCGCCCGCGTTCGGTATGCGCGTCGAGAAGGACCTGCCCGAGTACCTGCCCTGGCTGGAGAAATGAGCCACTACCCGCCGCCGCCCTGGACCCTGACCGCGGACGCGCGGGTGTCGATCTGGCGCGTGCCGCCGTCCCGGCTGCCCGCCCTGCCGCCCGGGGCCGAGCCGGTGCTGGTGGCCGGGCACGCTTCGGTGTTCACGGCGTGGATCGACTACACCCCGCCCGGGCAGCTGGCGTACCACGAGCTGCTGGCCGCGGTGTCGATCAAGGCCCGCAAGGTCTCCTGCTCGATCACCGAGATCTGGGTCGACAGCGAGGCGTCGCTGGCCGGCGGCCGTGAGCTGTGGGCGATCCCGAAGGACCTGGCGACCCTGGACTTCACGAGCGCCGGCACCTTCACCGCGACTGCGGCGACGTCCGACGACTGGATCGCGACGGCGGCCTTCAAGCGCCGTCCCGCGTTGCCGCTGCGGGTGCCGACGTCGTTCGAGGTGGTCCAGGAGCGCGACGGGCTCTTGCGCACCCCAGTGGGCGCGAAGATCCGCCCGCGCCCGGCGTCGGCGGCCTGGAGCTTCAACCCGGACGGGCCGCTCGGCTACCTGGACGGCCGGCGGCCGGTGGCGAGCCTGGAGCTGCCGAAGTCGGAGCTGCGCTTCGGCGCATGAGCACCGAGCGGACCACGCGGCGCCGGTGGTCCGCCCCAGGCTCGCGCGGCCTCGGAACCTACCCCCGGGACCACCCCGCCACACCTTGAACAGCACCTCTGGGTGATCACGTAACCCGCCAGGGTGAGAGCGCGACACGCCACCCCTTGGGTCCCGCGCGGGCGAGCACCCCTACATGTAGTCTCTGGTGACCGGCAGCCCCCAGCGACGGGGAGACCGCTGCAGAGGGTGGCCGGGCAGCTTTGAAGAACCTGCAGCGCACGGCCTCGTGAGTCCGTGCGGCGATCCAACGCGCCCGAAACTTGGAGACACGCATGTCAGTCGAAACCGGTCAGCGGCCCTCAGGGACCGCTTCACCCACCGCGATCCGGGTCATCCGGCGGGACGGCAGCGTGTCGCCGTTCGACGCCGGGAAGATCTCGGTCGCGCTGACCAAGGCGTTCCTCGCGGTCGAGGGCGGCGACGCCGCCGCGTCCTCCCGCGTGCACCACGTCGTCGCGGAGCTGACCCAGCAGGTCGAGACCACCCTGCTGCGCCACGCCGGCCCCGAGACCGCCCTGCACATCGAGCAGATCCAGGACATCGTCGAGCTCGCCCTCATGCGCGGCGAGCACCACAAGGTCGCCCGCGCGTACGTCCTCTACCGCGACGAGCGCAGCAAGGCCCGCGAGGCCGTCAAGCCGGCCGCCACCGAGGTCGCGCTGAACGTCAAGGGCGCCGACGGCATCCTCCGCCCGCTCGACTGGGCTCGCGTTTCCCACGTCGTGGGCGAAGCCGTCGCCGGCCTCGAGGACGTCACCGCCGAGCCGGTGCTCGCCGAGGCCAAGCGCAACCTCTACGACGGCATCAGCGCCGACGAGCTGGCCCTGGCCCAGGTCCTGGCCGCCCGCGTGCTGGTCGAGCAGGAGCCGAACTACTCCTACGTCTCCGCCCGGCTGCTGCTGGACAAGCTGCGCGGCGAGGCCCTGAGCTACCTCGCGAAGAAGCCGCGCCTGGCCAGCCAGGACGAGATGGCGGCCGAGTACCCCGCGTACTTCCGCGCCTACCTGCGCCGCGCGATCGAGCTGGAGCTGGTCGACGCCGAGCTGCAGCGCTTCGACCTGGACAAGATCACCGCCGCGATCCGGCCCGAGCGTGACCTCGACTTCGGCTTCCTCGGCCTGCAGACGCTGTACGACCGGTACTTCCAGCACCACGACGGCACCCGCTTCGAGCTGCCGCAGGCGTTCTTCATGCGCGTCGCCATGGGCCTGGCGATCCGCGAGGACGACCGCGAAGCGCGCGCCATCGAGTTCTACGAGCTGCTGTCGAGTTTCCACTTCATGGCCTCGACCCCGACGCTGTTCAACTCGGGCACCACGCGCCCGCAGCTGTCGTCCTGCTTCCTGACCACGGTGGACGACGACCTCGACTCGATCTTCCAGGCCTACAAGAACAACGCGCTGCTGGCCAAGTACTCGGGCGGCCTCGGCAACGACTGGACCCCGGTCCGCGGCCTCGGCGCGCACATCAAGGGCACCAACGGCCAGTCGCAGGGCGTCGTGCCGTTCCTCAAGATCGCCAACGACACCGCCGTCGCGGTCAACCAGGGCGGCAAGCGCAAGGGCGCGGCCTGCGCGTACCTCGAGACGTGGCACGTGGACATCGAGGAGTTCCTCGACCTGCGCAAGAACACCGGCGACGACCGGCGGCGCACCCACGACATGAACACCGCGAACTGGGTGCCCGACGAGTTCCTCCGCCGCGTCGAGGCCAACGCCGAGTGGACGCTGTTCTCGCCGAACGAGACACCGGACCTGCACGACCTCTACGGCAACGAGTTCGCCGCCCGCTACCGCGAGTACGAGGCGATGGCCGACCGCGGCGAGATCAAGGTCTTCCGCCGGATCCGCGCGGTCGAGCTGTGGCGCCGCATGCTGACCATGCTGTTCGAGACCGGCCACCCGTGGATCACGTTCAAGGACCCGTGCAACCTGCGCTCGCCGCAGCAGCACGTCGGCGTCGTGCACTCGTCCAATCTGTGCACGGAGATCACCCTGAACACCACCACCGACGAGGTCGCGGTCTGCAACCTCGGCTCGGTGAACCTGCTCAAGCACGTCACCCCGGCCGGTTTGGACACCGCGCGGCTCGAAAAGACCGTGCGCACGGCCGTCCGCATGCTGGACAACGTGATCGACATCAACTTCTACACGATCCCGGAGGCGCGCCGCTCCAACCTGCGTCACCGCCCGATCGGCCTGGGCATCATGGGCTTCCAGGACGCGCTGTTCGAGATCGGCGTCCCGTTCGCTTCCGACGAGGCCGTGAAGTTCGCCGACGTCTCCATGGAGCACCTCTCCTACTACGCGATCTCGGCGTCGACCGACCTCGCGCAGGAGCGCGGCCAGTACCAGTCGTTCGAGGGATCGCTCTGGAGCAAGGGCATCCTGCCGATCGACTCGCTGCAGCTGCTCATCGACGCGCGCCAGGGCGACGGCCTCGACGTCGACACTTCGTCCACTTTGGACTGGGCGCCGCTGCGCGAGCGCGTCAAGACGGTCGGCATGCGCAACTCCAACGTGATGGCGATCGCGCCGACCGCGACGATCTCCAACATCTCCGGGGTCGGGCAGTCGATCGAGCCGCTGTTCCAGAACCTGTTCGTCAAGTCGAACATGTCCGGCGACTTCACCGTCGTGAACCCGCACCTCGTCAAGAGCCTCAAGGAGCGCGGGCTCTGGGACGAGGTGATGGTCAGCGACCTCAAGTACTTCGACGGCAGCCTCGGCCAGATCGACCGCGTCCCGGCCGACCTCAAGGCGTTGTACGCGACGGCGTTCGAGATCGAGTCGAAGTGGATCGTCGACGCCGGTTCGGTGCGCCAGAAGTGGATCGACCAGGCGCAGTCGCTGAACCTGTACATCGCGGCGCCGAGCGGCCGCAAGCTCGACGAGCTGTACCGCTACGCGTGGCACAAGGGCCTCAAGACCACGTACTACCTGCGGGCGCAGTCCGCGACGCACGTGGAGAAGAGCACCCTGCGCGGCACCGACGGCAAGCTGAACGCCGTCTCGGCCACCCCGGCCCCGGCTCCCGCGGGCGCCGCCCCGGCGCCGACGCCCGCTCCGGCACCGTCGCCGTCGCCCGCTCCGAAGCCGGCGCCGGACGTCGACTTCGTGGCCACCGAAGGCGCCGCCTGCCGCATCGACGACCCCGACTGCGAAGCCTGCCAGTAAGGAACCCGAAGAACATGACCAACGTGGAGACGACGGACGCCACCGGCCTCGGGGAGATCGAGGTCGGCGCCGCCCGGATCAACGTCGACGACAAGCGCATGATCAACGCGCGCGCCGACGTCAACCAGCTGCTGCCGATGAAGTACACCTGGGCCTGGGAGAAGTACCTGGCCGGCTGCAACAACCACTGGATGCCGACCGAGGTCGCCATGCAGGCCGACATCGCGCTGTGGAAGTCGAAGGACGGCCTCACCGAGGACGAACGGCAGATGCTCAAGCGCAATCTGGGCTTCTTCGCGACCGCGGAGTCCTTGGTGGCCAACAACATCGTGCTCGCGGTGTACCGGCAGATCACCAACCCCGAGTGCCGCCAGTACCTGCTGCGCCAGGCGTTCGAGGAAGCCGTGCACACGCACACCTTCCAGTACATCTGCGAGAGCCTCGGCCTGGTCGAGGGCGAGCTGTTCAACATGTACCGCGAGGTCCCGTCCATTTCGGACAAGGACGCGTGGGCGCTGAAGTACACGCAGCACCTGGAGGACCCGGACTTCGCGACCGGGACGCCGGAGGCCGACACGGCGTTCCTGCGTGACCTCGTCGCGTTCTACGTGATCTTCGAGGGCATGTGGTTCTACACCGGCTTCGCTCAGATCCTGTCGCTGGGCCGCCGGAACAAGATGGTCGGCATCGCCGAGCAGTACCAGTACATCCTGCGCGACGAGTCGATCCACCTGAACTTCGGCATCGACTGCATCAACCAGATCAAGATCGAGAACCCGCACCTGTGGACCGAAGAGTTCCAGGCCGAGGTGCGCGGGATGCTGCAGGAGGCGTGCGAACTCGAGGTCGCGTACGCGCGGGACACCATGCCGCGCGGCATGCTCGGCCTGTCGGCGCAGCTGTGCGAGCAGTACATGCACTTCATCACCGACCGGCGCGCGCAGCAGATCGGCCTCCAGCCGATCTTCGGCGAGACCGAGAACCCGTTCCCGTGGATGTCCGAGGCGATGGACCTGAAGAAGGAGAAGAACTTCTTCGAGACCCGCGTCATCGAGTACCAGTCGGGCGGCGCGCTCGACTGGGACTGAAGTCCTCCGCTGAGCCCGGCCACGCCTTGTGCGGCGCGGCCGGGCTTTCGCGGTGGACCGGCCCCGACCGGGGTCAATAGGCGTAGCGGCGCACCTTCTCCGGGTGGAGGACAAGGCGGATCTGGTCCGTGGCCAGGATTCCCTCGAGGTCGGCGGCGCGGGCCGGGTCGTCGAGGTCCCAGTAGCGCGCGGCCAGGCGTCCGGCGAGTTCGTGGGCGCCGTCCCCTTCGAGCGTGACGCGGCCGGTGGCCGACACCCACCGCTCGCGCTCCCCCACCGGCGCGGCCACGATGAGCGACGCGTGCGGGTCGCGGCGCACGCGCCGCACCTTCGGCGAGTCCGGTTCCGTGAACAGCTGGACGGTGCCCTCGGCCGTCGCCTCGAACCAGACCGGCCGGGGCTGGCCGCCGGCCACGGTCAGGAAGCCGTGGAGGGGTCGCCGGAGGAATGCGAGGTCGTCTTCGGTCAACGCGGTCATGACGTCGAGTCAACCGGGTCCGATCGGACGATCCCATGGGTGACACGCCGGAATGCCTGCGTGATCGTCTAACCTCGGCGGGGTGGACGCGTTCGGTGACCTGTTCCGCGACGTGCGGGCCCACGGCTCGCTGTTCGGCAGCTCGGCCCTGTCCCCGCCGTGGGCGCTGCACTTCGTCGACGGGGCGCCGCTGACCCTGTGCACCGTCCTCACCGGCGGCGGCTGGATCGTCCCGGAACGCGGTGCGCCGGAACCGCTTCGCGCCTACGACACCGTCGTCGTGCGCGGGCTGGAGACCTTCACCTTCGTCGACGAAGTGGGCACGCGGGCCGAACCGGTCGCGTGCGGAGAGTTCTGTGCGACGCCCGAGCAGGGCGGGACCCGGCACCGGCGCGGCTGGCACGATCCCGGCGACGGCGCGACGACGTTGATCGTCGGCGCCTACCCGGTGCGCGGCGAGGTCGGCCGCCGCCTGCTCGACGCCTTGCCCGCCGTGCTGCGCGTGGCCGGTGGCGGAACCAGCGACGCGGTCCTGGACCACCTCGCCGCCGAGGTCGCGGTCGACGCGCCGGGCCAGCAGGTGGTGCTCGACCGGCTGCTGGACTGGATGCTCGTCTGCACGCTGCGCGAGTGGTTCGACCGGCCGGGCAGCGCACCGCCGGCATGGTGGACGGCCCAGCGCGACCCGGTGGTCGGCCGAGCATTGCAGCTCCTGCACGCCGAACCGGCGGCGCCGTGGACGGTCGGGACACTGGCCGGCCGCACCGGGGTGTCGCGGTCGACGCTGGCGAAGCGGTTCGCCGACCTGGTCGGCGAACCACCGCTGACCTACCTCACCCACCGCCGCATGGCGCTCGCGGCGGACCTGCTGGCCGAGCGGGAAGCGGCGACGGTCGCGGAGGTCGCCCGCGCGGTGGGGTACGCGGACGCGTTCTCGTTCAGCGCGGCGTTCAAGCGGGTGCGCGGAGTCAACCCGAGCGAGTTCCGGCGCGCCGGGAAGCCACCCGAAAAGAGGTCCGCCCAGGTGTTGTCAGACCGTCAACAAGAGTGCATCGTGGAGGGGTAGCCGATCTCAGCGGGGAGATGGTCACCTTGACGAGCACCGTGAGCCGGGCCGCCGAAGCACTGCGCGAACGCGTTCCGCCGCTGACCGCGCTGCCCCTCCCACGCAGCGTCGACCAGCGCTGGCTGCGGTCGCGCTGGCCCGTCGAGGAGCTCGCGACGCCGCCCGCGGGCAGCGGCCTCAAGCCCGTTCTCGGCGACGAAGGCCCGCCGGTCGTCGGGCACATGCTCGAGATGATGCGCTTCGGGCCCGCCTTCGGCCTCCGCCGCTACGAGCTCTACGGCCCGGTGTCGTGGACCGGCGGGTTCGGCCGCCGGATCGTCGCGCTGTCCGGGCCGGAGGCGACGCAGATCGCGCTCGTCAACAAGGACAAGGCGTTCTCGCAGGAGGGCTGGAAGTTCTTCATCGAGAAGTTCTTCGAGCGCGGCCTGATGCTGATGGACTTCGGCGAGCACCACCTGCACCGCCGGATCATGCAGGAGGCGTTCACCCGCCCGCAGCTCACCGGCTACGTCGGCGAAATGGGCCCCGCGCTGCGCGAAGGCGTCGCGAGCTGGGGGTCGGTCGACCGACCGCGGCTGTACTGGGCGCTCAAGCAGCTGACCCTCGACGTCGCGACGCGCGTGTTCATGGGCATGCGCAGCGGCGACGACGCGCACCGGATCAACCGCGCGTTCGTCAGCTCCGTGCGGGCCGGCACCGCGCTGGTGCGCTTCCCGGTGCCCGGCGGGCGCTGGTCGGCGGGCCTCCACGGGCGGAAGGTGCTCGAGCGCTACTTCAGCGAAACCCTGCCCGCCAAAAGGAAGTCGGACGGAGACGACCTGTTCACCGCGCTCTGCCACGCCACCACCGAAGACGGCGACCGGTTCACCGACACCGACGTCGTCAACCACATGATCTTCCTGATGATGGCCGCGCACGACACGACGACCATCACCAGCAGCGCCATGGCGTACTACCTCGCCAAGCACCCGGAGTGGCAGGACCGCGCCCGCGAGGAGTCACTGGCCCTCGGCGACGACGTCCTCGACATCGACGCGATCGACCGGCTGGAGACCCTCGACCTCGTCATGAAGGAAGCGTTGCGGCTGGTCGCGCCGGTGCCGTCGCTGACCCGCCAGACCGTCAAGGACACCGAGGTGCTCGGCCACTACATCCCCGCCGGAACGCTGTGCGGCGTTTCGCCCACGGTCAACCACTTCGCGCCCGAGTGCTGGACGAACCCCTTCGACTTCGACCCCGAGCGGTTCGCCGAGCCGCGCCGCGAGGACAAGTCGCACCGGATGGCGTGGATGCCGTTCGGCGGCGGCGCGCACAAGTGCATCGGCCTCCACTTCGGCAGCCTCGAGGTGAAGTTGCTGATGCACGAAATGCTGCGGGCGTACCGCTGGTCGGTTCCGGAGAGTTACACCGCGAAGTGGGACTACGTGTCCCTGCCGGTGCCCGCCGACGGTCTCCCGGTGCGGCTGACTCGCCGCTGACCCGCGCACTGTCTGCCACTGCATACGGGGTGTGACAAAAAGTTACCGCATGTGGAGATTCGTTCACTCGTTCAGCCGGTAGACACCCCGTTACGCGCATGATGGCGTGGCATCGGTCGCGGGCGAGGGGTACCTAGTGTGGCTTCATGATCCCTGGCACCGCTGCTGAACTGGCCTGACCCGTGCGTGAAGAGGTGGAGTGTGCCTGAGCCCGGTGCCGCGCCAGGACTGCTGGACGTGGCGCGTAGGTGGGCGGCGACGTTGGCCGACACCAAAGGAGTAACACTTCCCCTGGAAGAGCTGGAGCCGCTGCTGCTGGAGATCGCGCACGACGCGGTCGGCCACGCCGGCCCGGGCCACGACGGCGCGCTGCACCGCTTCACGGCGCTCTACGCCGCGTCGCCGATGGGCATCGCGCTGGCCGACCCGGACGGCGAGATCGTCGAGGCCAACCTCGCGCTCGGCCAGCTGCTCGGCTGCTCGCCGAACCGCTTGCGGGGCAGGCACCTCACCGACCTCGGCTCGACCGACCACGACGTCTCGCGGCTCAAGGCGGGGCTCGAGCAGGTGCGCACCGGACGTGAGCGCTACCAGGAGCGGATGCTGCTCGACCACACCGAGGACGGGCAGCTCTGGACCGACGTCACCCTCGCCCGGCTGCCCGGCGACCGGCCCGGCTCGGTCTACCCGGTGCTGATGGTGTCCGACGCGAACGAGCTGCACCTGCTGCAGGAGCGGCTGCTGCACCAGAACGTGCACGACCCGCTGACCGGGCTGCCCAACGCGTCGTCGTTCACCACCAAGCTCGAAGCCGCGCTCGGCGCCGGCGCGCGCGACGACATCGCGTTGATCTACCTCGACGTCGACGGCTTCAAGGTGGTCAACGACGGCCTCGGCGCCGGCGTCGGCGACCAGGTGCTGCGCGGGGTCGCCGGCAAGCTGTCGGCGGTGTTCACCGGCCACCACGACGGGTTCGTCGCGCGGCTGTCCGGCGACGGCTTCGCGGTGCTGCTGCGCGGCGAGCTTTCCGCCACCGCGGTCGTCGAACTCGTCGAACGGGCGCTGGAGGACCTGAACGAGCCGATCTACCTCGGCGGGCACGGCATCGGCGTGAGCGCGAGCGCGGGCATCGTGGTGCGCGCGGCCGTCGAGGGCGGTGCCGCGGAGCTGCTGCGGGCGGCCGAGATCGCGCTGCACCGGGCCAAGGAGGCCGGCAAGGCGCAGTGGATGCTGTTCGACCCCGAGCTGGACGCCCGCGACCGCGGCCGCTACCAGCTGGGCGCGGTGATCGCCGGAGCGCTGGAGAACGGCGAATTCTCGCTCGTCTACCAGCCGACGGTGAAGCTCACCGACCCCGACCGGCTGGCCGCGGTCAACGCGGGGCTGCGCTGGAACCACCCGGAGAAGGGCGAGCTGGACTCGGACGAGTTCTACCCGCTGGCCCAGACGACGGGCATGACGGTCCCCCTGGGCCGCTGGCTGCTGGCGGAGTCCCTGGCGGCGACGGCCCGCTGGCGTTCGCGCTTCGGCGCGGCGGCCCCGGACGTGTGCGTCCGGCTGCCCACCCGGCTGGCGATCGACCCGGACCTGGTGCTGCTGGTGAAGGAGCAGCTGGACAAGCACGAGCTCCCGGCCGACTCGCTGCGGCTGTGCACGGACCGCGATTCGGTCCTCGACCCGCGCGGCGAGGTGCTGGACTCGTTCGCGGTGCTGTCCGACCTGGGGACGCAGCTGGTGCTGACGATCACCGGCTCGGCGGACCTGGAGCTGATCCCGCAGCACCGGCTGCCGGTCCGGCACGTGATCCTGTCGGGCGCGGTGGTCGACGCGCTGGACACGGACGCACCGCCCGAGCCGGCGCTGCGGCACCTGACGCAGCTGGTCACGCGGGCCCGCGAGCTGAAGCTGCGGGTGGGCGCGGAAGGCGTCCGGACCCACGAGCAGGCGGCACGGCTGCGGCAGCTGGGCGTCCTGGCGGCCCGCGGCCCGTTCGTGACCGACTCGGCAACCGGCGACGAGGTCGACGAGCTGATCGCCCGGCACCCCGGCGGCTGAGCACCGGGTTCGATCGAAGGAGGCCGGCCCCTCCGGTGGGCGCGCCGCGGTCGGCTGAGCGCCGGGTTCGATCGCTGCGGGCAGCGCCATCGGTCGGCCACGCCCCACCCCGCAGCCCCTCAAGCGAGCAAGCGCCCGTTCGACCGCAGCACGCCGACACCTCCGGTCGGGCCACACCGCGGCCAGGCGAGCACCGGGTTCGACCGCCGCGAGCGGCGCCATCGGTCGGGCCACGCCGCGGCCAGGCGAGCGCCGGTTCGACCGCAGCACGCCGACGCCTCCGGTCAGTCCGCGCCGCAACCGACGGTCCGCTCAAGCGAGTGAGCGCGGATCCGGTCGCGGCGGGCCGTGTCGTGGCCGAGAGCCGCCGCCGGTGCGATCTCGGCCACGCCGACCAAGCCGGTTCCGCGGCGGCTCCGAAGACCCGGCAGGATGGGTTCTGCCGCCGATGAGAAGGGACGTCCATGGACGCCGGAGACCTCGCCCCCGACTTCACGCTGCCCGACGACCAGGGCGCCGACCGCACGCTGTCGGACTTCCTGGCCACCGGGCCGGTCGTGCTGTTCTTCTACCCCGCCGCCATGACCGGGGGCTGCACCGCCGAAAGCTGCCACTTCCGCGACCTCGCCGCCGAGTTCGCCGAGGTCGGGGCGCACCGCATCGGCATCTCCCCGGACGGCGTCACCAAGCAGCGCCGGTTCTCCCAGGCCAACGGTTTCGACTACCCGCTGCTGTCCGATGTGGAGGGTGAGGTCGCCCGGCAGTTCGGCGTCTGGCGGAAGCTGCTGCCGATGCACGCCAAGCGCGTCACGTTCGTGATCGGCGAGGACCGGACGGTGCTCGAGAAGATCAAGAGCGAGCTGAACTTCACGGTCCACGCCGACCAGGCGCTCAAGGTCCTGCGGGAGCGGAACAAGGTTTCCTAGCGGCGCCAGCCGCGGGGCGGCCAAGCCGGTGGCCGGCGCACTCCGGCCGCCGGCCACCCGCCCGGGCCGGTACGCCGGCGCCGTCCGCGGCCGCGCCGGATCGAGTACTCGTGCGAGTCCGCGCGGTTCCCGCGCTTCTCGGCCCGGTTCGCGAAATCACGCCGCTCGCACAGCCACCGATGGCTCGGCTCCGCGCACAATGCCAGTGTCCCCTTCACAGCCGCTCCCAACGCCAGACGTGGTCGATACCCGCGCACGACGGGGCCAGCGGCCTGTCCGCCGGTTCCTCGCGCACCTTCGTGAAACCGAGGCGAGCGGGCACCGCGCCACTTCGGACGTTCCGCTCGTCGTGCTTGATCTCGACGTACCCCGCGCCGAGCCGGAACGCCTCCGCGGTCAGCAGCCACGCCGCGCGGGTGATCAAGCCGCGGCCGGTGTGCCCGCGCGCGAGCCAGTAGCCGATCTCGATCCCGCCGTCCCGCGTCATCGTGCCGATGCCGCCCGCGAGCGAGCCGGCGACGCGCAGGGCGAAGTCGTGCGTTTCCCCGCTCTCCCAGTTCTTCCGGGTGCGCTCCAGGAACTCGGCGCTGTCTGCGGCGGTGTAGCCTCCGGTCGCCCAGATCATCCAGCCCCCGAGGTGGTCGAGGGACCCGGTGATCGCCGCGGTGAGGTCCGGCGCGTCGGCGAGCTGCCAGCGGGTCAGGGTGAAGCCGTCTCCGGTGTAGGCCTCCTTCACGGCTTCTCCTTCCGCCACACCTGCTTGACGCCCGCGCACGCGGGCGGCCGGACGCCGTCGACCGCGGGTTCCTTGCGCACCACCGAAAACCCGAGCCGGGCCGGGATCGCTCCACTTCGGACGTTCGCTTCGTCGTGCCGGATCTCGACGTACCCCGCGCCGCGCGCGAAAGCGTCCGGAACGAGCAGCGAGACGGCGCGGGTCACGAGCCCACGGCCGGTGAAGTCCCGCGCGAGCCAGTAGCCGATCTCGGCCCCGCCCTCGCGGGTCAGCACGCCGACGCCGCCCGCGAGCGAGCCGTCCACCCGGATCGCCCACTCGTACGCCCGGCCGGTCTCCCAGTTCTCGTGCGTCAAGCGCAAAAACGCCGCGGCGGACTCGTCGGAGTAGCCGCCGACGGCCCAGGGCACCCAGTCGGCCAGGTGCGCGCCGGAGCCGGACACCGCGGCCTGCACCGCCCCCGCGTCGGCGAACTGCCAGCGGGTCAGCGAAAACTCGTCCTGGGCGAACGTCTCGGCCGGGGTCTCCATGTCTCCCATGGTGCCCCGGCCGAGCCCTGCGGCGCTCCCGAATTAATTGGCGATGACGCCGGCCGGGACCTCCGTGTCGTTCTTCAGCGCGTCGAACAGCTGCTTCGACTTGGTCTTGTCCCAGTTCTCGGCCGACGCGCTCGTCACCGGGACCGTCGTCGTCACCACGCCACCCGAGGAGATCCCGCGCAGCGCGATCGCCAGGCCCACCAGGTTGTGCACGTGGTCGCCCGAGTCCATGGTCAGCGCGTCCGGCGCCGAGGACAGCAGCGGGAAGAAGTCGAACGGGTTGAGCAGCGTGCCGGGGCTGGCGATCTGGCTGACCAGCGCGCCGATGAACTTGCGCTGGTTGGCGACGCGGTCGAGGTCCGAGCGCGGCGTCGCGTCGCTGTGGCGCATCCGGACGAAGCCCAGCGCCGAGCGGCCGTCGAGCGACTGGCAGCCCGCCTTGATGCTGATGCCCGTCACCGTGTCGTTCATGTCCTTGTCGATGCACATGTCGACGCCGCCGATCGCGTCGACGATCTTGGCGAACCCGCCGAAGCCGATCTCCGCGTAGTGGTCGATGTGCAGGCCGGTGGCGCCTTCGACGGTCTGCGCGAGCAGCTTCGGGCCGCCCAGCGAGAACGCCGCGTTGATCTTGTTCTTGCCGTGACCGGGGATCGACACCTGCGAGTCGCGCGGCAGCGACAGCAGCGTCGGCTTGGTGGAGTTGTCCGGCAGGTGCGCGACCATGATCGTGTCGGTGCGCTGCCCGCCGCCGGCGGCCGCGACGTCGCCGGTGGCCAAGCGCTCCTCGTCCGCAGCGGTGAGCCCCTCACGGCTGTCGGAGCCGACGATCAGCCAGTTGGTACCGGACGCGGCGACCGGGCGGCCGGAGTAGTCGGCGAGCGCGTCGACGCGCTTGATGGAGAACTCCAGGTAGACCCAGATGCCGGCGAGGAACACGACGAACACCAGCAGCAGCGTCAGGAGGATCCGGCCGATGCCCCAGCGGCGCCGCCGGGGCGGCCGGGACGGCGGGTAGTCGTCGTCGGCCGGGCGCCGAGGCGGGTCCTGCCGCGGCGGCGGGGGCGGCGCGTACTGCCGCTCGTCCTCGCGGGTGCCCATCGGGCGGGTGCGCTCGTCGTACGGGCTCTGGCCGCGCCCGGGCAGCGGCATCATCTGCGCGCGCTGGTCGCGGGAGCGCCCGGCGGGCCGGGGCGGCGGCATCCGGCGCCCGCCGTCGTCGCCACGGTACGTCATCACCATCACCCAATCCCGATCCGGACAAGCTGTCGCAGCCAGTACACCGCACGCCCTCGTAAGGAGGACGTGCGGCACCGGGGTCGGGTTGTCCGGCGAAGTTACTTGCCGGTCGCCTCGTAGCCGAACTGGTGGACCTTGAGGTACCCGGAGCGGAACCCGGCCTCGGAATAGGCCAGGTAGAACTCCCACATCCGGCGGAAGACGTCGTCGAACCCGAACCCGGCGATGTCGGCCCAGCGGTGCAGGAACCGTTCGCGCCACCACCGTAACGTGCGCGCGTAGTCTTGGCCGAACTCGCGCATCCCGGCCAGCTTGAGCCGGGTGTTCGCCTTGACGCCCTCCTCGACCGAGCGCACCGACGGGATGATGCCGCCCGGGAAGATGTACTTGTGGATCCAGGTGTAGGCGCGCGAGGCGGCCAGCATCCGGTCGTGGTCCATGGTGATGGCCTGCAGGCCGAACCGCCCGCCGGGGCGCAGCCGCTCCCCGATCGTGGCGTAGAACGCCGGCCAGTAGGACGCGCCGACGGCCTCGATCATCTCGACGCTGACCACGGCGTCGTACTGGCCGCTCGACTCGCGGTAGTCACACAGCTTCACGTCGACGCGGTCGGAGAAGCCGGCCGCCGCGATGCGCTCGGTGGCCAGCGCGCGCTGTTCCTCCGAAATGGTCAGGGACGTCACCTGCGCGCCGCGGGCCGCGGCGCGGATGGCGAGTTCACCCCATCCGGTACCGATTTCGAGGACTTCGCTGCCCTCGCGGACGCCGGCGTAGTCCAGCACGCTGTCGATCTTGCGGTGCTGCGCGGCGGTGAGATCGTCGGCCGGGCCGAACAGCGCCGAGGAGTACGTCATCGACTCGTCGAGGAAGGTGCCGAACAGGTCGTTGGACAGGTCGTAGTGCCGGTGGATGTTGGCCCGCGCGCCTTCGAGGGTGTTCTCCTCGGACGGCGGCTGCGTGCGCTCGGCGATCCGCCGGAACTTCTGCAGCACCGGCGGCACCAGGGTGGCCATCCGCTCGGCGAACGGGGTCAGCACCTCGGCCAGGTCGGACGCGGTCCAGTCGCCGGCCATGTAGGACTCGCCGAAGCCGATCTTGGCGTCGACGCCGAGGCGGTGGAAGAAGGCTTCGGGCCGGAGAATCCGCATTTCGGGCGACTCCGGGCCGCCGGCGCCGAGCACGGTGCCGTCCGGGAACGTCACCCGCAGGTCGAGCGGGCGGACCGCGCGGCGGAACAGCGCGGCGGCGATCCGGGCGCGCAGTGCGGACCGCGGCGGGCTCGCCAAGCCCGGCCAGCGGGACTCGTCGGGGATGTCCTGAGCGCGGTCGACACTCGAGGTGGTCACGGTTCTCCCTCCGGCAGGCCGGCTGCGCCGGTGATCGATCCTAGTCGCCGCACCCCCGCGGCGCGTTTCGCTGTATGCCCTGTTCGGGGCGGTTCTACACCGGTATTCGGAGCCGCTGCGGCCCCGGCGCGGCCCACGCGCCGCGGAGCTCGTCGCGGACCTCCCCGGCGAGCACTTCCAGTGTGAAAGCAATCGTCAGCCGGGTCCACACGGACGACCGGCGGAGCATCGCGTGGCCTTCGTTCGCGATCTCGAACCGCGCGACGCGGGCGGCCACGCCCTCGGCGCGTCCGGCGAAGGCGTGCGACTCGGCCGGGCTCGTCATCCGGTCGCGCGTGCCGTGCACGATGAGCACCGAGCGCCCGGCGACGGCGGCCACCGGCTCGCCCCCGGGCGTCCACGGCGCCAGCGCGCAGACCCCGCGTACAGCCGGGTCGTCGGCGACGCGCAGCGCCACCCGGCCGCCCATGGAGTGGCCGACCAGCACGACCGGCAGGCCCGGGTGGTCGGCGTGGACGCGGTCGAGGGCCCAGCGGGCGTCGTCGACGGGGTCCAGCGCGGGAGCGTTCCAGCCGTAGCGGCGGTTGCGCACCAGCCGCACCTCGACGCCGTCCGCGCGGCCGGCCCGGTGCAGGGCGCGCGCGATCGGCACCATCCGCAGGAAGGCGAGCTTCCAGGGCGGCACCCGGCCCGTGCCGCGCTCGGCGCCGCCGTGCAGCACCAGCACGACCGCTTCGGTCCGCCCGCGCGCCGGCCACCGGGACACCGCCGGTTGCGTCTCGCTCACCCGCGTCCTCCTCCTCGCCCGCATTCGGGTCAACCGCGACCGCCCACCGGGCTATTCCACCGCCTGCCACCATCTTCGCGGTAGATTCGGCGCCCGATCCCCTACGGAAGGGTGGGTGTGGTGAGCGCCACGGACATCTCGGCCAGCGTCGCCAAGCAACTGGCCGACGTCGAGCAGGCCAACGCCGAGGCAGTGCGCGAAGCGGCGGATCTGGTGCTGGGGGTGATCCGGGCCGACGCACTGGTCTATACCGCCGGGGCCGGGCACTCGCTGGCCGCCGTCGCCGAGACGTTCTACCGGGCCGGCGGCCTGGCCTGCGTGTACCCGCTGTACCACCCGGACCTGCTCCCGCTGCACGGCGCGGTGAGCAGCACGAAGACCGAGCGGCGCACCGGCCTGGCCGCCGAGGTGCTGGCCGAGCGCGCGCCGGGGCCGGACGACGTGCTGGTGGTGTTCTCGACGTCCGGGTCGAACCCGTACCCGGTCGAGCTGTGCATCGAAGCCCGGAAGTGCGGGGCGGCGGTCATCGCGATCACGTCGCGGGCGTGCGTGGCGGCGGCGCCGCGGCGGTCGTCGAGCACGCTGGTCGAGCAGGGCACCGTCGTGCTGGACTCGCTGGTGATCCCCGGCGACGCGAGCTACCCGCCGGACGCGCCACGCACCGCGCCGCTGTCCACTGTGGTCAACGCGTTCCTGTGGAACCTGGTGCTCTCGCAGGTCTACGACCGCGGGACGGCCGAGGGGCTCGACGTCCCGCTGTGGCGCAGCTCCAATGTGGAGGGGGGCGACGAGGCGAACGCCGCGCTGCTGGAGAAGTACGGCGCGATCGTGCCGCGGCTGAAGTAGCCGGCGACCGCGCCAGTTCGTGAAGAAGCACCGGCCGGGCACGCCTTGACGAGCGTGCCCGGCCGCCTTAGCGTCTCCATACCGACTGGTCGGTGTGCTCAGCGGCGAGCGAAGGAGACCCCATGGACGGTGCCACGGCGACGGTGCACGGCGAGTGCGCCCCCGGGTTCGAGCCGGTGCGCGAAGCCTTCGAGGCGAACTTCCGCGAGCGCGGCGAGCTGGGCGCGGCGTTCACCGCCTTCCGCGACGGCGAGGTCGTCGTGGACCTGTGGGGCGGCTGGTCCGGTCCGGACCGGACGCGTCCGTGGCAGGCGGACACCCTGGCCAACGTCTGGTCGACGACCAAGGGCATGACCGCGATCTGCGCGCACAAGCTGGCCGACGCCGGCGAGCTGGACGTGGACGCGCCGGTCGCGAAGTACTGGCCCGAGTTCGCCGCGGCGGGCAAGGGCGAGATCCCGGTGCGGTGGCTGCTTTCGCACCGCTCCGGCGTGCCCGGCATCGGGCTCGACCGGCCGGTGGCCGTCGAGGAGCTGTACGACTGGGACCTGATGACGTCGCTGTTCGCGGCCCAGGAACCGTTGTACGAGCCCGGTTCCGCGGGCGGCTACCACGCGCTGGCCTACGGCTGGCTCGTCGGCGAGGTCGTCCGGCGGATCGCCGGGCAGGGCATCCGCGAGTTCTTCGCCGAGCAGGTCGCCGGGCCGCTCGGCGCGGACTTCTCGATCGGCCTGGGTCCTGACGCCGACCTGGACCGCTGCGCCACCCTGGTCGACCCGGTCATGACGGAGGAGATGGCGAACGCGCTGGCCACGGCGTTCGCCGCCGCCGGCCCGGTCGCGCAGGCCGCGTTGACCAACCCGCAGCTCGCCGGGCACCACGCCAACGACCCGGCCTTCCGCCACGCCGTCATGCCGGCGTTGAACGGCCACGGCACGGCCCGCGCGATCGCGACGATCTACCACGCGCTGGCCACCGGCACGCTCCTGTCCGCCCCGGCGCTGGCCCGGGCGCGGGAGAGCCAGGGCAGGGAGATCGACGCGGTCCTCGGCCTGCCGAACGAGTGGGGCCTGGGCTTCTACCTCGGCAGCGACGCCCGCGGCTTCGGCCCCAACCCGGCGGCCTTCGGCCACGACGGCCTGGGCGGCTCCACCGGCGGCGCCGACCCGGAAAACGCCATCGCCTTCGGCTACACCCTCAACCAGCTGGGCCCCTTGATCCGCGACGACCCCCGCAAAATGGCCCTGGTCACCGCCCTCTACACGTGCGTCGACGGGCATCAGGCGTGATAAGCGGGGCATCACGCGTGTCTGTAGGGGCATCACACGTGATTGGAGGGGCATCAGCGCGATGCCCCGCCAATCACACGTGATGCCCGCTCAATCACACGTGATGCCTCTCCAATCACGAGTGATGCCCCGCTGATCACGCCACGGCGGGTTCTTCTTCGGCGAACTGGGTTGCGTGGAGGGTTGCGTAGCGGCCGTTGGCGGCCAGGAGTTCCTCGTGCGTTCCGCGTTCCACGATTTCGCCGTGCTCCAGGACCAGGATCTGGTCGGCCGCGCGGACCGTCGACAGGCGGTGCGCGATCACCAGGGCCGTGCGGCCGGCCAGCGCGTGCGTGAGGGCTTCGCCGACCGCCGCCTCGGACTCGGAGTCCAGGTGCGCGGTCGCCTCGTCCAGCACGACGACCTTGGGCTGCGCCAGCAGCAGCCGCGCGATCGTCAGCCGCTGCCGCTCGCCGCCCGAGAGGCGGTAGCCGCGCTCCCCCACCGTCGTGTCAAGACCGTCCGGCAGCGAATGCACCAGCTCGCCGAGCCGCGCCCGCTCGAGTGCCGCCCAGATCTCGTCGTCGGTGACGCCCGGGCGCGCGTAGGCCAGGTTCGCGCGGATCGTCTCGTGGAAGAGGTGCCCGTCCTGCGTCACGACGCCGACGGTTTCCCGCAGCGAAGCGAAACTCAGGTCCCGGACGTCCACATCGGACAGTCGCACCGACCCGGAGTCGACGTCGTACAGCCGCGGCAGCAGCGACGCGATCGTCGACTTCCCCGCGCCCGAAGACCCCACCAGCGCGACCATCTGCCCCGGCTCGGCGCGGAACGAAACCCCGTGCAGCACCTCTTCGCCGCCGCGGTGGTCGAGCGTCGCGACGTCTTCCAGCGACGCCAGCGAGTACCGGTCCGCCGCCGGGTAGCCGAAGCGGACGTCCGAAAACTCGACGGAGACACCGGAAGAAGCGGGCAACGCACGCGCGGCGGGCTTCTCCTCGATCATCGGCTTCAGGTCGAGGACCTCGAAGACGCGCTCGAACGACACCAGCGCCGTCATGACGTCGACGCGGACGTTGGCCAGCGCGGTCAGCGGCGCGTAGAGCCGCGTCAGCAGCAGGGCCAGCGCGACGACGGTGCCCGGCGCGAGCTTGCCGGTCAGCGCGAGGTAGCCGCCGAGGCCGTAGACGAGGGCCTGCGCCAGCGCCGAAACCAGGGTCAGGCTCGTCATGAACCAGCGGGTCAGCATCGCAGTCCGCACGCCGATGTCGCGCACGCGCCCGGCGCGCACGCCGAAGTCGTCGGCCTCCTGCACCGGACGGCCGAAGAGCTTCACCAAAGTAGCGCCCGGCGCGGAGAACCGCTCGGTCATCTGGGTGGTCATGCCGGCGTTGAGGTTCGCGGCTTCCCGCTGCAGCCCGGCCATCCGGCGGCCGAGCCGGCGCGCGGGCAGCACGAAGATCGGCAGCAGCACCAGCGCGAGGAGCGTGACCTGCCACGACAGCGTCAGCATGACGGCCAGGGACAGCGCCAGCTGGATCGTGTTGGTGACCAGCCCGGACAGCGTCGCGGTGAACGTCCGCTGCGCGCCGATGACGTCGTTGTTCAGGCGTGAGACGAGCGCACCGGTGCGGGTGCGCGTGAAGAAGGCGATCGGCATCCGCTGCACGTGCTCGAACACCGCGCGGCGCAGGTCGTAGATGATGCCCTCGCCGATGCGCGCGGACTGCCAGCGTTCGATGAGGCCGAACCCGGCGTCGGCCACCGCGAGCAGCGCGATGACGACCGCGAGCCACACGACCAGCGGCAGGTCACGGCCGCCGACGATCGCGTCGACCACCTTGCCCGCCAGCACCGGCGTCGTCACCGCGAGGACCGCCGAGATCACGGTCAGCACGAGGAAGGCGAGCAGCCGCCGCCAGTGCGGCCGGGCGAACCGCGCGACGCGTTTCAGCGTGCCGCGGGTCAGCCCCTTCGGGACGTCGTTGGCGCGCATCGCCGAGCTCAGCAGCGCCCAGGTGTTGTCCATGGGAAACCCCCAGTGTCGAAACCTCTACTATGGCTGAGGTTTTCTCCGGATATGACCTGGACAACGCCATCGTTGCCCGTTTGCTTCCCGCCGCCGTTCACTCCCCGCGAACAACGCGGTGCAGTGCGGCGCGCAGCCGGTCCGCGTCCCCTTCGGCCAGCGGTTCCAGCAGCAGCGCCTCAGCTTGCCGGGTCGCTTCCTCGCCCGCCGCGCGGACCCGCTCGCCTTCGCCGGTCAAGGTGACGAGCCGCTTCCGGCGGTCCCCCGGCGCGACCTCGCGCCGGACCAGGCCCTTGTCCTCCAGCTCGTCGACGAGCGCGACCATCGTCGTCCGGTCGATGCCCAGGCGCACCGCGCCGTCCTGTTGCGACAGCGGCGGTCCGTCCCCGAACAGCGTCAGCAGCGCGAGCTGGCGCCCGGTGATCCCGAGTGGCGCGTACCGCGGCTCGGCCAGCTCGGCGAGCCGGAGCTGGGCGTGCTTGAACAGGTAGCCGAGCCGCCAGGTGACGGCGAGATCGCTGGACATGCGAGAACTCTACCCTTACGCTGATCGTCAATAATACTGATGATTTGTTACTCTGATGATCAGGAGAGCGTCATGACCAGTGTCGGGCTCAAGCCACCCCAGCAGCACATCGGCATCGCCGCGCTCCGCGAGATCTGGGCCATCGCCGACGACGCCGGCTTCGACGGCTGCTGGGTCTTCGACCACCTCGCCCCGATGGGACCGGACCGCACCGGCGACATCTTCGACGGCTGGACCCTCCTCGCGGCGATGGCCGAAGCGACGAAGCGGGTCCGCATCGGATGTCTGGTGTCGGGCAACACGAACCGCCACCCGGGCACGTTCGCGAAGATCGCGGTGACCGTCGACCACCTCGCCGGCGGCCGGCTCGACGTCGGCCTCGGCGCAGGCGGCGACGCGATGACCGACACGATGATGGGCACGCCAACGCCGCCACCGGTCGAACGCGTCGAACGGCTCGCCGAAACCTGCGAGATCCTCAAGCTGCTGTGGACCCGGCCGGTCACCGACTACCCGGGCCGCCACTACACGTTGACCGGCGCGCGCAGCGACCCGAAACCGCGGCAGCCGAAGCCGCCGCTGTGGCTGGGCAGCAGCGGGGAGAAGCTCGGCCTGCGAGTGGTCGCCGCGCACGCCGACGTGTGGGTCAACGCGGCCCTGCCGGGCACGGAAATCGCCGAGCTGCAACGGCTTTCGCGCGTACTGGACGCCCACTGCGCCGCGGCCGGCCGCGACCCGTCGACGATCCGGCGGGCGGTGCAGTTCCGGCTGCCGTCCGATGCGGACAGTGCAGTGCGGCTCGCGGAGAGCTACGTCGAGGCGGGTTTCACGGAGCTGGTCCTGATGCCGACCGGGCATGACGACGTCGTGAAGGCGTCGCAGGCGGCCGCGGACCTGCTCCCCCGTCTGCGAGAACTGGGCTGAACCGGGCGGCCCGCGACGATTCCGGCGCGCTCGGTAGCCTGACGGGGTGGGAACGGAGGTGGGCCAAGCGCCCGCATGGCGGCGCGCGGCAGGGCTCTTCACCGCACCCGCGAGCGCTCTCGACAAAGCCCCGCTGCGCTGGGACCTCGGCTTCTACCTCGCCTGCCTGGCCTTCGCGCTGCCCACCGCGCTCAAGTCCGAGTTCTACGGCTACCGCGTCTGGGGCACCTTCGCGACCGTCGCCTACGCTCTCGGCGCGCTGCACAGCGGGTGGCTGCTGCTGTCCGCACGAGCCGGCCGTACGCCACCCGGCGTACTCCGCTCACGCTGGTGCGGGATCGGCGCCGTCGCACTGTTGGCAATGATCCTTCCGTTGCTGCTTCTGGTGATCCGGCGACTGACCGGAGTGGACTGGCTGATCACGCCGTTCTCGTGGGCCGCGCAGCCCGAGGTCTGGGTGATCGAGCGGTCGGCGGATCTGCTGCTGCACCACGGAACCCCGTACGTCGACGTCACCGCGCTCGGCCGGCCGCCGGTCGTCAACGACTACACCCCCTACGGCCCGGTCATGGCCGTCTTCGGCCTGCCGCGTGCGCTGTTCGGCGGCACTCCGCTGGGTGACGCGCTCACCGACGCCCGGTGGATGTTCGCGCTGTCCGCCTGCGCGTGCGTGCTCGGCACGCTGAAGCTGCTGAAGTGGCCGAAGGTTCCCGTGGGCGCGGCGCAGCTCGCGCTGGCGTGCCCGCTCACCGCGCTCACCTGGGCCGTCGCCGGGCCGGACCTGGCGATCGTCGGGCTGCTGGTGCTGGCCTGCGCGCTCGCCGCGACCGGGCGGGCCGCGTGGGCGGGCCTGGTGCTGGCGCTGGTCGTCAGCGCGAAGCTGATCGTCGCGCCCGCGGCCGCGGTACTGGCGGTGTTCGTGCTGGTACGCCGGGGCGGGGTTAGCCACAAGACAGGGCTCGACTGGCCCGCGGTGGGGCGGTTCGCGTCAGCGCTCGTGGCGACGACGGCCGCGCTGCACCTGCCCGTGTACCTCGTGGACCCGGCGGCGTTCGTGGAGCACGTCTTCCGGTTCCCCCTCGGGATGGGCGTCGTGCGGTCGCCCGCGGCGAGCCCGCTGCCGGGCCACCTGATCGCCGAGACCGGCGCGATCGGCCAGGTGGCGGCGTTCGCGCTCGTCGGCGCCGCGGCCGTGGCGATGCTGGTCTGGCTGGTGCGCCGGCCCCCCGCGAACGGCTCCGGCGCAGTGCTGCGCATCGCCGTCGGACTCGGCGCGTTGATCCTGCTCACCCCGGCCACCCGGTGGGGTTACCTGGTGTACCCGCTGGTCCTGCTCGGGGCCCACCTGACGTTCCGCGTGGCCGAAGATCCCGCTGCGCCCCCCGCGCAGCAGTCCGCGACTACTTCTTCTTGACCCTGGTCGCCCCGCCGCGCCCCCGCAGCTGGACTCCGGACTCCGACAGCACCCGGTGGACGAACCCGTAGGAGCGGCCCGTCGACTCCGCGAGGGCCCGGATGCTCGAGCCCTTCTCGTATTTCTTCTTCAGGTCAGCGGCCAGCTTGTCGCGCGTGTTGCCGGTGATCCGCGCGCCTTTCTTGAGATCAGCCACGTCGATCGCCTTCCCGCCGAGAGTGTTCTGGGCCACATATCGGCCCCTGCCGGGGCAATGATCGAACACTGAGCGCCGGATTGCCAGACGACAGCCCTAAAACAGCCGAAATTGCGATCACATTGGGCCATTCCAGTGCTGGGCGGGAGTGATCTTGCACCCGAATGGACGCATCGATCACGCGAGCTGGACAAGTTCCAGGTAGTCCGCCGACCAGTGGTCCTCGGTGCCGTCGGGCAGCAGGATGACCCGCTCGGGCTCCAGCGCCTCGACCGCGCCGGGGTCGTGCGTGACCAGCACGACGGCGCCCGCGAAGCTGCGCAAAGCGTCCAGGACCTGGGCGCGGCTGGCCGGGTCGAGGTTGTTGGTCGGCTCGTCGAGGAGCAACACGTTGGCAGCGCTGGAGACCAGGCCGGCGAGCGCGAGCCGGGTCTTCTCGCCGCCGGAAAGCGTGCCTGCGGGCTGGTCGAGTTGTTCGCCGGTGAAGAGGAACGAGCCGAGCAGGTTCCGCAACTCCTGAGCGCCGGTGTCCGGCGAGAGATGTCGGATGTTTTCCCACACCGACGCATCATGATCAAGAGTTTCGTGTTCCTGTGCGTAATAGCCCAAACGCATTCCGTGACCCGGCACGATCTCGCCGGTGTCCGGGGTTTCCATTCCGCCGAGGAGCCGGAGCAAAGTCGTCTTTCCCGCGCCGTTCAGGCCGAGTACGACGACCTTCGAACCGCGGTCGATGGCGAGGTCGACGCCGGTGAAGATTTCCAGCGAGCCGTAGGACTTCGAGAGGCCCTCGGCGGTGAGCGGGGTGCGGCCGCAGGGCGCGGGGTCCGGGAACTTGATCCGGGCGACCTTGTCGGCCTGCCGGGTTTCGTCGAGCGCCGACAGCATCTGCTCCGCACGGCGGGCCATGTTCTTGGCCGCCACGGCCTTCGTCGCCTTCGCGCCGAGCTTTGCGGCCTGCTGCTGGAGCGCCGACGCCTTCTTCTCGGCGTTGGCGCGCTCGCGGCGGCGGCGCTTCTCGTCGGTCGCGCGCGCGTCGAGGTAGCGCTGCCAGCCCATGTTGTACAGGTCGAGTTCGCCGCGGGTGGCGTCGAGGAACCAGACCTTGTTGACCACGTCGGCCAGCAGCTCGACGTCGTGGCTGATCACGACCAGGCCGCCGTCGTGCTGCTTGAGGAACCCGCGCAGCCAGTTGATGGAGTCGGCGTCGAGGTGGTTGGTCGGCTCGTCGAGCAGCAGGATCGTCTCGGACTTGCCGCCGGCGCCGGCTTCGGCCGCGGCGAACAGGATCCGCGCCAGCTCGACGCGGCGGCGCTGGCCGCCCGACAGCGTCTGCAGCGTCTGGGACAGGATCCGGTCCGCCAGGCCGAGGTTCGAGCAGATCCGCGCGGCTTCGCTCTCCGCGGCGTACCCGCCGAGCGACGAGAAGCGCTCTTCGAGCCGCGCGTAGCGGTTGATGGCCTTGTCGCGCGCGGCGTCGTCGACGAGCTCGGCCATCGAGGCCTGTGCCTTCTCCATGTCGCGCATCAGCTTGTCGAGGCCGCGCGCGGAGAGCACGCGGTCCTTCGCGGTGACCGAAAGATCACCTTCGCGCGGATCCTGGGGCAGGTAGCCGAGCTCGCCGGTGCGGCGGACCTCGCCCGCGTGCGGCTCGCCTTCGCCGGCGAGGACCTTCAGCGAGGTGGTCTTGCCCGCGCCGTTGCGGCCGACGAGGCCGATGCGGTCGCCGGGCTGGATGCGGACGGTGGCGCCGTCGAGCAGGATGCGCGAACCCGCGCGCAGCTCAAGGCCGGTGGCCGTGATCAAGGGAGACTCCCGTGGACGGGGGTGAACGGAGGACTGTGTCTGCTCGAAGGCAGCGTCGAGCGGCCGGTCGGTTCGACCGGGCGGCGTCACTCCAGCTGGATATCCACGGAGCCCAGTGTACGGGCCGGGGTCGAGGAGTTTTTCCGGACGTGTGCGGTCTCACCCATCGCGCAGGGTGACCTGCACCGACAGTGCGCGCACGGCCGCTTCGCCGAGCACCGCCCGGCTGGGCTCGCCGACCTCCAGCACGCGCGGCTCCGCCCGGGCGAACAGCGGGGCCAGCCGGCGGTCCTCCCGCAGCTCGCCGAGGGCTCGCCGGTCGCCGCCGAGCACGACGGCGTCCACTTCGGACAGTCGGGGGACCAGGACTTCGAAGACGTCGTTCGCCGCGTCCTCGAGCGCGTGCCGGGCCTGGCCCGCGCGACGCCGGGCGAAGCGCTGCTGCGACCAGCCGCCCGCGGCGGAGCGGCCCTGCACGAGGTGCCGGTCGGTGCGGGACAGCTCGACCCGGCCGTCGTCCGCGATGCCGACGCTGTGCCCGCCGACCCGCACCAGGACGAGCGCGACCCGGCGCGGCACCAGCGCGTGCGCGACGATCGCGTCGACGACCAGGCCGTCGAACGTGCCCGGCGGCGCCTCCAGCGGTCCGAAAGGGACGGTCGCGGTCGCGGTGGCCCCGTCGTTCGCCACCGCGCGGACGACGAGCTCGCCGACCTCGGTCGTCACGACCCCGTCGTGCCGCGCGGAGAAGCGGTCGAACCAGCCGGCGAGCCGGTCCGGCGGCACCTCGACCGTGCGGCCGCCGCCCGGGGCCTGTCGTGGCTTCGCCATGGGAAAAACGGTACGGGGCCGCCGCGTCACCGCGACGGCCCCGTTCGGGTTGTTCGGTTCACGGCACGGCGGTCACAGAGGGTGCACCGGACCGTTGTTCACGGCCCCGTGCACGTTCGCCGGCGCGCCGGCCGCCGGCGGCTGCACGAACCCGTTGATGTGCAGGGCGACCGAGCGGATCGAGCCGACGTCGCCGCCCGCCGCGTCGACCACGAAGAACGTCCACGTGCCGTCGACGGCCGCGCCGGTCAGGCCGCCGGTCAGCGGCTGCGTCGGCCGCCACGTGCCGGTGAACGGCGCGTTCGACGCGGTCACCGTGCTGAACGCGGTCGCGGCGGTGTCGGCGAAGACGACCTGGCAGAAGTTCTTGCCGGAGCCGCCGTTGCGCTGGAACACCGTCGCCTTCGCCCCCGACGGCGCGGTCAGCGTGCCGACCAGGTCACCGACGTAGGAGTGGTTCAGCCCCACCGTCGTCGAGGCCGGGTCGGTGCTGCACGTCGTGCCGTCCACGGAGAACGCCACCTTGGCCGCGCGGCCGACCCCGGTGACCGGGATGGTCACCGACGCCCCGACCGGGCTGTTGTCCGGGATCGCCACCGGCGCGCCGGTGTAGGCGAAGTCCTGCGCGACCGGCGACGGGGTGCCGACCGGCAGCGAGAACGTCGACGTCGTCGGCGAGTGCGCGCCGGCGAACGTGACCCGGGCGTTCAGCACCACCGGCACGCCCAGCTGCTGCGTCGCCGGGACGGTGATGGTGAAGTCGTTGACGCCGGTCTGTCCCGGGCTGATGGTGCCGTAGGACTTGGCCCGCGGCGCCACCGTGACACCCGGGGTCGGGCTGGTGAGCACGACGCTGGTGGACACCGCGGTGCCGTCGCCGTCGTTGGTCACCGGCAGCGTCACCTTGGCCGTGTCGCCCGGGTCGAGCGAGGAGCCGCCGTCGGCCGGGGTGACCGTCGGCTGCTTCGCCACCGCGAGCGGCTGCGGGCTGGCGCCGGTGTAGGCGAGCACCTTGTCCGCGAGGAGGACGCCGGCGCCGGTGACGTTGTCGCGGCCGGGGGCCTCGATGTCGACGGCGGTGTTGATCAGCGCGTCCCGGACGTCCGACGGCGGAAGGCCGGGGTTGCCCGAAAGGACCAGCGCGGCGATCGCGCCGGCGTGCGGGGCGGCGGCCGAAGTGCCGAAGAACGGGCTGAAGCCGGACACGCTGGTCTTCACGCCGTCGGCCGCGGTGATCTCCGGCTTGTTCCGGACCTCACCACCGGTCGAGGACACGTTGCCCGGGGTGATCGGGGTGCCGTCGGCCTCGTAGAACATCCGCCGCGGGCCGTCGGAGCTGAACCGCTCGGCCTTCGACGTGCTGCTGAACGAACCCGGGAACGGACCGGCCGGGTTGGCCGGGTCGCCCGGCTCGAGCGGCCGGCCGAACGCCGCGGCCGCGGGGGTGGCGGCGACGCTGAAGGCGTTGCGCGCGGCCGAATGGCCGACCGTCACGCCCGGGGTGTTGTAGGCCTTGAGGCCGTCCGCCGAGTCCTTGAACCGGCCGCGCAGCGCGGACAGCGACAGGTAGCGGTTCGCCCCCGAGAACTTCACGACGGCCAGGCGCAGCCCGGTGCCCCCGAAGGCCGGCGTCTGCAGGATCTCGTACGGGTCCTGGGTGCCGTCCTGGACGTTCTGGCTGAAGCTGACCACGGCACCCGCGGAGTTGAGCAGGTAGAGGTCGTAGTCGTTCGCCGAGTGCCCGAGCGGGTCGGACCAGTGCAGCGTCACCGGGACGCCGGCCGACGAGGCGTCCGAGATGGGCTCGTAGATCTGGGTGCCCGCGGCGCCGGCGAAGTTGTGCGCGGCGCCGGCGAACTTGCCGACGGACTTGCCGGAGTCGGCGAAGTCGCCTTCCCAGTGGCCGGCGGTGCCGTCGGCGACGTTGCCTTCGTTGCCCGCCGAGGAGAAGTACAGCGCGCCGTTCGCGGTCACGTCGTTCACGGCCTGGGCGATGATCCAGTCCTGGAACGGGGATTCCTTGAAGTAGATGACGTCGTCGACGATGACGTCGCAGTGCGACTCGAAGCGCAGCTTGCGGATGTTGTCCGCGAAGCTGGCGTCGGAGTTGAACGCCGACGCGAAGCCGAGCGCGGCGTTCGGCGCGAGGTCGTGGATGATCTCGAGCATCGCGGTGCCCTCGTCGCCGCTGCCCTCCTGGCCGGCGATGACGTCGACGTTCGGCGGGAGCTCGCCCTTGGCCTGCGAAGCGGCCAAGGAGTCGACGCCGTCGGACAGCGCGCACGCCTTGACGCCGACGCCGGTCACGCCGAACTGCTGGCGGGCGAGGTCGGCGTTGTGGGCGCGGTCGCCCTCGCTGGTGACGGTCGCGGCCGCCGCGGCGCTGCGCTGCGTCTTGCTCGCCACCGCTTTCTGCAGCTCGCCCGCGATGCGGTCGGCCTTCTGCTGCTTGGTTTCGGTCTTGACCGGCGTCGTCGCCGGCGTCTCCAGCTCACGGGCCGTCATGGCCTGGTCGGCCTGCTCGACGCGCTGGACGTCACCCCGCGCGGCGATCTCGCTGACCTTGGCCACCGGGAGCTCGGCCCGGACGCTGGCGTACCGGTCGGACACCGCGCGGATGCCCGCCCCGGCCTTGGTGAGCCCGGCGAGGAGGTCCGGCGAGACCTTGCTCGCGCGGATGTCGACCAGGACGGTGCCGGTGGCGCCCACCCCGGACTGGAGCGCGTTCAGCTGCTTTCCCAGGCCTTTTTCGGCGACGAGCAGCTTACTGTCTACTTTGGACTCGGTGGCGGTGCGCCCCGCCTTGACCGCCTGCAGGGCGGCGATCTGCTGCTGCGCGGTTTCGCTGAAGGTGTCCGGTGTGGACGCGGTGGCGGCGCCCGCGGCGGGCGGCGACACGAGGCCGAGGGCGGCGAGGAGTGCCGCCGCCCCGGCGGTGAGCACGGTGGTTCTCGATCTCGTGGAACGGGTACGACGCACGTGCGCCCTCCGATTCTCCAGGCGCGTGCCCCGACTCACGCTGACCGACGCCGGTGATCACCGGCTGGCCCCAGCTAAGTACCGCAAGTTTTCGTAAACATCAGCCGTTCGAGTGACAAAAGCCGGATAATTTCCGGAACCGGCCAGATGTCGTAGGCCGTTCAGCGCAACGCCGTGCCGATCACCGGACAGGCACCGGACAACGGGACCGCCCGTGCAACGGGCGTCTCCCGTTGGCGAATCCCGTTACCGCCGAAGCGATCAGAGCACGAAGGAGTCCGACCACGGCTGGGCCGCCCGGCCCGACAGTGCGTCCAACAGGGTCACCGCCTGCTTGTCCGTCAACGAAGCCACGAAGTCCACCACGGCCCGGCCGCGAGCCAGCTCGCGTACCGCGTCCGGTCCGGACACCGGTTCCCCCGTCGCCCCCACGAGCAGTTCCGGCGCCGTCCGCGCCAGCCCCGTGTACTCCGCGTGCGCCAGCTCCACCAGGTCGTGCAACCGCCTCGGCAGCCGCGAAACCTCGTCGCGGTCGGCCAGCCACGCGTCGAGCGCGTCCACCAGGCTCGACACCACGCCCGCCTGGCCGCGCTGGTGCAACGCCAGGTCCGGGCGCAGCAGCACGAACCGGCGGTGCACGAACTTCAGCACCTGGACCTCGTGCCACTGGGCCGGCCGAAGCGACACGTGACCGGTGCGGGTGGACGGCGACGCCAGCACGAACACCCCGTCCACCAAGCGCGCCGTCCAGTTCGCCGAGAACGCCGCCGTCGCCTGCTCCGCCTCGATCGAGCCGTCGAACTCCGCGGCCAGCAGGCCGTCGACCAGCTCCGCGCGGACGCGGGCCACCGCCGCGGCGAACGCGTCGTCGTCGACGATCCACGCGTCCTTGCCGTGCATGCGGCGGCGGACGCGCTCGAGCGAGCGGCCCGGGCGGCGCAGTTCCGCGTGCAGCGTCTCGTCGTCGAGCGCGGCCAGCTCGCCCGCGTGCTCGAGCCACTCCCCCAGCTCCGCCGCCACCGGCGCGTGCTGCAGGACGCCGATGCGGTGGAAGTCCTGCAGGTCGTGGATGGCGTAGGCGATGTCGTCGGCGGTGTCCATCACGGACGCTTCGACCGTCTGCTGCCAGCCTTCGACGCGCCCCGCGAACGCCGCGCGCGCCTGCTCGAAGTCGTCGAGTTCGGTGGCGTAGGCGGAGAACTTGGCCGCGCCGGTGCCGGGCGCCTCGGCCGGCTCGCCGGCGCCGCGCGGCGGCACGGCCATCGCGGACGGGTGCGGCGCGGGGTGGTGCAGCCGCAACCACGGGTACTTCAGGACGGCCGCGCGCACCGCCGTGGTCAGGTCGAGCCCGATGGCCGACGGCCCGCGCACGTCGGTCGTGGTGATGATGCGGAACGTCTGCGCGTTGCCCTCGAAGCCGTCGGCCAGCCCGAAGCGGTGCCGGGCGATGCGGTCGAGCGTCTGCTCGCCGAGGTGCCCGAACGGCGGGTGCCCGAGGTCGTGCGCGAGCGCGGCGGCCTCGGCGACGTCCGGGTCGCAGCCGCCCAGCTTGTCGGCCAGGCCGGCGTCGGGGCCGGTGGTGATCCGCTCGGCGATGGCGCGGGCGACCTGTGCCACCTTGAGGCTGTGGGTGAGCCGGTTGTGCAGCAGCCCGGCGCCGCCGGCGCTGACCACCTGCGTCACGCCGCCGAGGCGGGCGAAGAAGGGCGACGCGGCGATGCGGTCGCGGTCGATCCGGAACGGGCTGGTCGCCAGGTCGGTGAACCCGCCGGCGTTCGCAGCGTCGACGGCGGGGTCCCGCCGCACCACCCTCGGGTCGGTCTGCTCGCTGCCCTGATCCATGCGCCGACTTTATCCGGAGGTTCACCTGAACGGCGGCCAGGCGCCCGGCTACCCGGACCGGTGCCCGTGTCGCCCCTCCAGTCACGAGTGATGCCCCTCCAATCACACGTGATGCCCCTCTAGTCACGCGAAATGCCCCGAGACGCACACGAGATCTCCCGCGGCGCTCGTGCGGCGAGGGGCAACGGCGGTGATCAGGAAGGCATCACCCGTGCTTGAAGGGGCATCTCGCGTGATTGACGGGGCATCACTCGTGATCGGGGGGACGACACGCCGGGTCAGGCCTCCGGCGGGGTCGTGTACGCCTTCAGCGTGCGGTCGGCGGCCGCGCGTGCCTTGGCCGGGTCCGCGCCCGCGGCGACGTCGGCCTCGTACCAGGCCTCGCCCGACGCCGTCATGAAGCGGATGCCGTCGGCCGACATCATCCAGGCCATCGCCGCCTCCGGGTCGACGGCCGTGCCCGGCGCGCGCAGGTGCAGCACCAGGCCGACGAGCGCGCCGTCCCAGCCGATGCCGACCGCGCCCGGGCCGAACTCGTCCCAGCGCTCGTCGACGTGCGCGACGTGCTCCAGCTCGAACCGGGTGCCCTCGCCCTCGGGCGTGAGGCGGACCTCGATCCAGCTGACGTTGCCGCCCAACTCCCACGTCGCGGCGAAGCTCTTCGGCGGGTCGCACCGCTCGACCGTGCCGCCGGCGTTGCCCTGCAGCTGGTACTTCCCGCCGAGCTTGAGCTCGCCGCTGACCGGCAGGAACCAGCGCGGGATGCGCTCGGGGTTGGTGCAGGCGTCCCACAGGTCGTCGACGTCGGTGTCGTAGACCTGGCTGATGGTCAGGACGCGGGCCTCCTTCCCCTCGAGCACCCGGTCGCCGAGCGTCCGGCGCACGGCGCTGATCTGGTGGCTGACGTCGATCACGGACCTTCTCCTTCGGTGAGGCGCCGCGCGCGCTTGCCGCGGGCGATTTCGGTGGCCAGCGCGTCCAGCGGCGGGGTCCAGAACCGGCGGAACCGGTCGAGCCAGACGTCGACGTCGCGCAGGGGCGCGTGCCCGACCGCGTACAGCCGCCGCGTCCCGTCCTGGCGGACGACCGCGAAGCCGTTCTCCCGCAGCACTTTCAGGTGCTGCGACACCGCGGGCTGCGAGATGCCGAACTCGGCCCGGATCACCTCGGCGACCGCGCCGGCGGCCCGTTCGCCGTCGGCCAGCAGCTCGAGGATCCGGCGGCGGACCGGGTCGCCGAGGACGTCGAACGCGTGCACAGTGCCAAAGTACAAGTAGCGACTTATATAAGTCAACCGTGAACTAGTGGCGGGCATCACCCTGCGTTACCCCGATCAGGGTAACGGCGGTGAACATCAGTCGACATCGGTTTCGTTTCCCCGCCCCAGCCGCGACGATCGGAGCGTGAAGTCGCCACGCGCGGTCCGCTTCGCCTTCCAGCCGCTGTACAGCCTCCACACCGGGGGCGTCGTGGCTCACGAAGCGCTGGCCAGGCCGGGTCAGGGCACCGTCCCCGAACTCCTCGCGCAGGCCCGCCGCGACGGCCGCCTCGCCGACGTCGACCTCGGGCTCGCGATCGCCGCCGTCCGGCAGGTCGAGTCACCGCTCCCGCTGCACGTCAACCTCTCCGCCCGCACGCTCGCCGCCCCGCAGGCCATGTACGAAGACCTGCTGGAGGAGCTCGGCGACGCCGGGCGCCGCACCCGCGACGTCGTCCTCGAGATCGGCCCGCCGTTCGCGCCGCTGCCCGCCGACCGCGCGCTCGCCGGGATGCGGATGCTCACCGAGCTCGGCTTCCGGCTCGCGCTCGACGGCCTCGGCCGCGCCGACCTGCCGCTCGGCCTGCTCGTCGAGGCGCCGGTCGACCTGGTCAAGCTCGACCGCACGGTGCTGCGCGGGCTGCCGGACGACCCGGCGTCGGCCGCCCTCGTCGAGGCGCTCCTGCACTACACGAACCGGACCGGCACCCGGCTCGTCGCGACCGGCGTGGAGACCGACGCCCAGCTCGACGCCGTCCGCGGCCTCGGCATCCGGATCGCGCAGGGGAACCTGCTCGCCCCGCCCACCGCCGCCGGCCCCGCGCCGGCCCTGCTCACCCGCGCCCAGCCCGTGCGCGCGCCGGGTCCGGCGCAGTGCGTCGGCGACTTCCTCCGCCCGGCCACGACACTGCCGGAAACCGCGACCTGCGACGAGGTCCGCGAAGTGCTGGCCTCGGCCGACGCGCCCTCGGGCGTCGTCGGGGTCGACGAGCTGAACCGGCCGCGCTGGTCGGTCGACCGGACGCGGTTCCTGGTCGCGGTCACCGGCCCGTACGGGCACGCGCTGCACGCGAAGCGCCCCGCGGCGCGGCTCGCGGACACCCCGCACACGATCGAGGCCCGCGCCGGCGCGATGGAGTTCCTCGAGCTGGTCACCGACGCCGACTGGGGCCGCACCGGCGACGACGTCGTGGTGGTCGACGACGTCGGCCGCTGCCTCGGCGTGGTGCTGGTGACCGAGGTGGTGCGCGGCGTGGCCGAGGCGAAGGTCGAGGCCGCGGCGTCGCTGAACCCGCTCACTCGGCTGCCGGGCAGCGACACGGTCGCCCGCGACGTCGCCCGCCGGATCACGATCGGCGAGCCGTTCGTGGCGGCGTGGCTGGACATCGACGCGTTCAAGGCGGTCAACGACACGGCGGGCTTCGCCGCGGGCGACGACCTGATCCGCGAGCTGGGCGGCGCGCTGACCGGCCTGACCGCGCAGCTGCGCCGGATGCGGGTCAGCCACGTCGGCGGCGACGACTTCCTGGTGGTCTGCGACGTCGACGAGATCGCGACGGTGGCGGGCGCGCTCCTGGACCGCCACTGGTCGGCGGACGGCATGCCGGTGACGGTTTCGCTCGCGACACTGGTCTGCGCGAGCGGCTCGATCCGGTCGTACCAGGAGGTTTCCCGGCTGCTGGCGCCGTTGAAGAAGCGCGCGAAGGCGGTGCCGGGGTCGAGCTGGGTACTCAGCCGCCCGGGCGCGAACCGCGTCGAGGTACTGCGCGGCATCGGGACCCGCGGCCTGCACGCGGCCGTCGGCTGAGACCCCTACCGCAGTGGTCGTGAGTGAGAAACAGGGTTAGAACACTGTTTCTCACTCACGACCCGTACGCGCGCAGGTAGCCGGCGAAACGCTCGTCGACCTCTTCGGCGGTCAAGCCGAAGTCCTCCAGGCGGTAGCGGTGCGCGGGTTTCCGTTCCCCGGAACGGCTTTCTCCGTGCAGCGCGGTCATCGCCGCACGCGCGTCGCCGGTGAACGTCAGTCCGAAGTGGTCGTACACAGCGGACACAGTGCCGATCGGGTCGGCGACGAAGTCCTCGTACCGCACGTCGCAGAACTGCGCCGCGTCGTACCGGGTGCGCGCCGCGCGGAACTCGTCGGCGCCGCGGGCCCACAGGTCGAGCTGCGAACGGCCGATCACGTCGCCGCGGAACTTCGTCGACCAGCCGTCTGCGGCTTTCTCGGCGAGGCTGCACATCGAGCCCATGATGGTGCGCGGCGCGCGGTGCGTCTGGATCACCAGCGCGTCCGGGTAGGCCGCCATCAGCGCGTCCAGGGCGAAGAGGTGGCTGGGGTTCTTGAGCACCCACCGCTTGCCCGCGTCCGGCAGCCCGATCAGCTGCAGGTTGCGCCGGTGGCGGGCGTACGCGTCCGTCCAGTCCTGTTTCGCGAGCCAGCGCGAGTAGCGCGGCACGTGCGCGAGGCATTCGAACGACAGCGACCGCATCGACTGGCGCAGCAGCTGCCAGCACTCCTCGACCTGGTCCGCGGACATGTGGTGCACGCCCATGAACTCGGGGTGCTCGACGTGGTGGCGCTCGTAGCCGGCCTGGATCCCCTGGTACACCGGGTTGTCCGGCCACGTGTCCCGCGGCGGCCGCGGCTGCGGGACCTCGGCGAGCCAGACTTCGAGCCCCTGGTGCGCCGGGTCTTCGGCGAGCAGCCGGTGCAGCGCGGTCGTGCCGGTGCGGGGCAGGCCGGTGACGAAGATCGGCCGGTCGATCGGGACATCCGCCGACTCGGGGTGCTGCTTCCAGCCCGCTTCGCTGAGCAGCCGGGCGACGAGCGCGCCGCGCAGCATCGCGCGGTGCACCTTGTTGCCAAACGGCGTGAGGTCCTCGTCGGCCTCGTACGCCTCCAGCAGCACGCGCAGGCCTTCGACGTACTCGTCCGCGCCGAAGTCGTCGAGGCCGGTGAGCTTGGTGGCCGACGCGTGCAGGTCCTCGACGGTGCCGACGTCTTCGCGGCCGGGGAGCATGGATCCTCCTAGTGGTGGTACTCGCCGCCGTTGACGTCGAGGCACTGCCCGGTGATCGCGCGCGCCATCGGCGAGGCGAGGAACACGACGGCGTCGGCGATCTCGTCGGGCTCCGGCAGCTTGCGCAGGTCTATTGTGGACGCGGTCTCGGCGTACACGTCTTCGGGCGTGATGCCGCGTTCCTTGGCCAGGTAGGCGAAGTACCACTTGAGGTTCGGCGCCCAGATGTACCCGGGCGCGACGGTGTTGACGCGGATCCCGTCCGGCCCGAGTTCGCTCGCGAGACTCTGCGACAGCGACAGCAGCGCCGACTTCGCCATCTTGTACGCGCCGAACGTGCGCCGCGAATGCCGCAGCACCGCGGAGTTGATCATCACCAGCGAGCCCTTGCTCTCCTTGAGCGCGGGCAGGAACAGCCGGGTCAGCCGCAGCACCGAGATCCCGGCCGTTTCGAACCCGGCCCGGACGGCGTCGAGGTCCACAGTGGCCAGATCGGTCAGCGGCGGGACGGCGAAGGCGTTGTGCACCACCGCGTCCACCCGGCCGAACGCCTCGACCGCCTCGCTCACGAGGTTCGCGGCGGAGTCCGCGTCGTCGATGTCGGTCCGGACCGCGACGGCCCGGCGGCCGAGATCGGTGACCTCCTTCGCGACCTCCGTCAGCCGCGACTCGGTGCGCGCGGCGAGCACGACGTCCGCCCCGGCCAGCGCGCTGCGCACGGCGATCGACCGGCCGAGCCCGGGGCCGATCCCCGAGACCACGACCACCTTGCCCTGCAGCAAATCCGACACCGTCACCCCAGCATCCGGGCGGCGACGGCGTCCTGCCGGGCCGCGATCCGCGCCGACCACTCGGCCGGCGTCACGCGCGCTTCCTCGTAGTAGGGCAGCCGGTCCGGCAGCTCGTCCACCTTGACGACCTCGACGACCGGGCCGTCGTCCGGCCCGAGGTCCCGCGCGAGCCGCTGCCAGCGGATCTGGACGTACCCGCGGTCGTGGCCGGTGCGCTCCAGCCAGTTCGCGACGCCGGGGTCGCGCTCGCTGATCACGAACCGGATCTTGCCGTCCGGGTCGACGCGGGCCTGGTCGGCGGTGAGGCTCGTCTGGTGGTTGATGTAGTCGAGCGAGACGTACCAGAGGCTGCCGAGCTGGATGCCCTGGTACGGCGCGTCCGCGCAGCGAGGCACGGTGACGACCATCGCCTCTTCGTCGCCCAGCTCGTAGTGCCCGGCCGAGGAGAACTGCGTCGTCAGGCCGCCCGGCGTCGAGCGCGGCTCGGTCATCGTGTTCACCGGCAGGTTGTCGTAGAACCACTTCGGGAACGCGAGGAACGTCTTGAGCCGGCTCAGCAGGATCTTGCCGGTGACGCCGTAGCGCTTGGCCATCGCCGACCGGTCCGGCACCGGCGGCGCCTGGCCGGCGGTGTCGACGCACCGGATGCGGATCTCGCCGCGCTTCTCCGTCGCCCAGTCGCTGTGGACCTCGCGGACGACGAGCATCGACGAGCCCTCGCCGAGCGTGAAGTAGTTCGGCCCGGGGTTCTCGCGCGCCGGGCCGAAGCGCAGCTCGAACCGGCCGTCTTCGCCGATGTCGATGGCGCGGTCGTCGAACGCGGCGAGGCTGTCGGGCACCACGACCGGCGAGTAGTCGCCGTTGAGGATCTGGAAGCTCAGGTCGGCCGTCGTCCCTCGCACGCCGGTGACGAGGTACTCGCGGTCGGCGCGGATGTTCGCGTTGAAGTACAGCGTGTCCGGGTTGTCCAGGCCCATCTTGGTGTACGGCCCGGTGGACGCGGTGAAGTACGGGAAGTCGCGCTGGTAGGCCCAGGCCATCTGCAGCGACGCGCGGATGCTCCCGGCGAGGTAGTCGTAGCCCTCCAGGAGACCCTGCTCGGTCTGCGCCGGCGGGGCTTCGGCGATCAGCTTCTCGGCCTCCGCGATCGCGTCGGCGAACGACCGGGTCAACGAGAACTCGTTCTCGATCATGCCGGAACGGCCCAGCGGTTCGCGAGCAGCCGGAAGCCCGGGTTGTCCGCCCAGGAGAGCATCGACTCATAGGTCCGGACGTACCCGATGTGCGTCATCCGCCAGGCGCCGTCGGCCTCGCGGCGGTAGGTGTCCTCGTAGAAGGCGGCGCCCTCGATGATCACCTTGTGCTCGGGCACGATGACCTTGTCGGTGAACGACCACCGCCCGGTCGCGGTGTCGCCGTCGACCTCGATCTCGGGCTGACCTGCGTGGTGGACGGTGATGATGCCGTTGCCGAGGCTCTCGGTGAGGAACGCGACGATGGCGTCACGCCCTTCGAAGTGCTTCCCGTCCTCCCCCGTCGCACGGGTCCCGTAGTCGGCGGTGGCGTCGGCGGTGAAGGTGTCGGCCACCTCGTCCCACTGCTTCAGGTCGACCGCGCGGAGGTAGCGGTACTTCAGCCGGCGGATCTCTTCGAGTACGACCAGGTCCATCGTCCCAGGATCGCGCACCGCTTGACCAATGACAAGAACATGTTCTACTTTTTTCCGGTGTCCGTGGCCTATGAGCTGTCCCACCTGGCCGCGCTCGAAGCGGAGGCCGTGCACGTCTTCCGCGAAGTCGCGGCGACCTTCGAACGCCCGGTGCTGCTCTTCTCCGGCGGCAAGGACTCGGTGGTGATGCTGCACGCCGCCGCGAAGGCGTTCTGGCCGGCGCCACTCCCCTTCCCCGTGCTGCACGTCGACACCGGCCACAACTTCGACGAGGTGCTGCGGTTCCGCGACGAGACCGTCGCCGCACTCGGCCTCCGCCTCGAAGTCGCGAGTGTGCAGGACGACATCGACGCCGGCCGCGTCGTCGAGGAGACCGGGCCGCGGGCCAGCCGCAACCGGCTGCAGACGGCGACGCTCCTGCGGGCGATCCGCGAGGGCGGCTTCGACGCGGTGTTCGGCGGCGCCCGCCGTGACGAGGAGAAGGCTCGCGCGAAGGAGCGCGTCTTCAGCTTCCGCGACGAGCACGGCCAGTGGGACCCGCGGGCGCAGCGCCCGGAACTGTGGAACCTCTACAACGGGCGGCACCGGCGCGGCGAGCACATCCGCGTCTTCCCGCTGTCGAACTGGACCGAGCTGGACATCTGGCAGTACGTCCGCGACGAGCGGATCGCGCTGCCGCCGTTGTACTACGCCCATCGCCGCGAGGTCGTCCAGCGAGACGGCATGCTGCTCGCGGCCACGCGCTTCCTGTCCCTCGTGGACGGTGAGACGCCGTACGAGGCGACCGTGCGCTTCCGGACCGTCGGCGACGCGACGTGCACCGGCTGCGTCGAATCGTCGGCGGTGACACCGTCCGAAGTGGTCGCCGAGGTGGCCGCCACCCGCGTCACCGAACGCGGCGCGACGCGTGCGGACGACCGGATTTCCGAGGCAGGCATGGAAGATCGCAAGCGGGAAGGCTACTTCTGATGCAGCTGCTGCGGATCGCCACGGCGGGCAGCGTCGACGACGGCAAGTCCACGCTGATCGGGCGGCTGCTGTTCGACTCGAAGGCGATCTTCACCGACCAGCTCGCCGCGGTCGAACGCGCCAGCCGCGAGCGCGGCGAGGACTACCCGGACCTCGCGCTGCTCACCGACGGCCTGCGCGCCGAGCGCGAGCAGGGCATCACGATCGACGTCGCGCACCGCTACTTCGCCACGCCCAAGCGGAAGTTCATCATCGCGGACACACCGGGGCACCTGCAGTACACGCGGAACATGGTGACCGGCGCGTCAACGGCCGACCTGGCGCTGATCCTCGTCGACGCACGCAAGGGCGTCCTGGAGCAGTCGCGGCGGCACGCGTTCCTCGCGTCGCTGCTCGGGATCGGGCACCTCGTGGTGTGCGTGAACAAGATGGACCTCGTCGGCTGGTCCCGAGAACGGTTCGACGAGATCCGCGAAGAGTTCCGGCGGTTCGCGATGAAGCTGGACGTCGCCGACCTGACGTTCGTGCCGGTCTCGGCGCTGAACGGCGACAACGTCGTCCACCGCAGCGCGAGCATGCCGTGGTACGAAGGGACTTCGCTGCTGCACCAGCTGGAAGAGGTGCACGTCGCCTCCGACCGCAACCTGATCGACGCGCGGTTCCCGGTGCAGTACGTGATCCGCCGCTCCGACTTCCGCGGCTACGCGGGCACCATCGCCGGCGGCGTGTTCAAGCCCGGTGACGAGGTCGTGGCGCTGCCGTCGGGGTTCACGTCCCGCGTGCGCGCGGTGTGGGGCCCGGGCGGGAAACCGCTTTCGGAAGCGTTCACCGGGCAGGCGGTGGCGGTCGAGCTGGCCGACGACCTCGACCTGGGGCGCGGCGCGATGCTCTGCCGCCCCGGCAACCGCGCCGAGTCGGCCCGCGACGTCGACGCGCTGGTGTGCTGGTTCTCCTCGCGGTCGTCGTTGTCGCCGGGTGCGTCGTACGTCGTCCGGCACACGACCACCGAGACGCGGGGTTCGGTGGAGCGGCTCGAATACCGCTTGGACGTGACCACGCTGCACCGGGACTCCGCGGAATCGTTGTCCTTGAACGACATCGGCCGCATCCGGCTGCGCACGCGGGCGCCGCTGCTGTTCGACCCGTACCGCCGCAACCGCGCCACCGGCGGGTTCCTGCTGGTGGACGAGCACACCGGCGACACGGTCGCGGCGGGCATGATCACCGGCGCGGTCGCGTCCCCGGTCGTCTGGCACACGGCGGCGGTCCGCCGCGAGGACCGCCCGACCCGCGGCGCGACGGTGTGGCTGACCGGGTTGTCGGCGTCGGGCAAGTCGTCGGTGGCGGTGGAGCTGGAGCGCCGCCTGGTGGCGGCGGGCCGACCGGCGTACCTCCTGGACGGCGACAACCTGCGCCACGGGCTGAACAAGGGGCTCGGCTTCAGCCCCTCGGATCGCGCCGAGAACGTGCGGCGGGTGGCGGAGGTGGCCCACCTGTTCGCGGACGCCGGCGTGGTCGCGATCGCGTCGCTGATCAGCCCTTATGCCGCGGACCGCGCTTCAGCGCGGGCGATCTCCGGGGATCTGCCGTTCGTGGAGGTCTTCGTCGACACGCCGTTGGAGGTGTGCGAGGCACGGGACCCGAAGGGAATGTACGCGAAGGCACGGGCGGGCGAGATCAAGGGCTTCACCGGGATCGACGCACCTTACGAGCGGCCGTCGTCACCCGACCTGGTCCTGCGGCCCGGAGACGGCGACCCGGCGGCGATGGCGGCGGCGATCCAGGCGCTGCTCGACGACCTGGACTGAGGACCGTGCGTTCGCCGGACACGGCCCGGGCGAGGACCGCGCCCTCTCGGGATGGAGCGCGGGTCGTGAGTGGGAAACAGTGTGCTAACCCTGTTTCCCACTCACGACCGGCCTGACCTAGTAAGCGACGTTGCGCAGCTCCGCAGCCGCGAAGCCGTTCACCCACAACGACTGCACCTTCGCCGCCTCGGCCGCGGACGGCTTCGCGTTCTTGCACGACGTGCCCGGGCCGTGGCCGGACATCAGCTCGCTGCACGGTCCCGTGTAGTGGTCCGGCAGGCCGAGGTTGTGGCCCAGCTCGTGCGCGGCGATGCGGGTCGGGTCGAAGCCCTCGGCCACCTGGCTCGTGTCCAGGTAGATGTCGCCGTGGCCGTGGCCGTCGGTGTTCGTGTACGAACCGCCGCTGTGGGTCTCGTGGAACTTGATCGTCGTGCCCGTGCTCCGCTTGACCAGCTTCACGTCGGTGACCGCGGCGTTCCAGTTCGCCGCGCCCTGGTCGATCTGGGTGAGGTAGTCCGGCGCGCCCGACGAGCTGTAGTACAGCGTCGTCACAGCGGCCGCCGAAGCGGCGGGGGCGACCGCGAGCCCGAGGCCCAGCGGGGCCGCGACGGCCGTGGCCAGCGCCACGACCCGGCTGATCGCGCGTCCGTTCATCGTGTCTCCTTCGTCCGGTTCAGGGAACACTTCACCGTGGTTCGAGCGGTCAGGTTAGAAGTCCACGGACGCCCGGGGCCACGGCCGAAAGTAGTTCCCTGGCGGGAGGGACGCCGATCCCACCGCCGCGTGAGCCGTCCGGCCCAGCCGCCGCGGGCCTGCGCTCCACGCATCGCGGCGGACCGGACGCTGCACCAGGTGTTCGGCTACCGGTGGATCAGCGCACCGGCGGGGCAGCGGCTGCTCTTCGTCGTCTTCCGGCGCTCCGGACGGCGGACACGATCACCCCGACGAGCCCGGCGGCGAACACCACCACGCCACCGGCGAGCCACCAGCGCAGCCCGCTGAACGTGGTGTCTTCGAACGGCGCGCCGGGCAGGCCCGCGTCGGTGAACGCGCTCGTGCGGGCCAGCGGCGACGGGCGGAAGACGGTCCCGGTGGCGATCACGAGCCCGCTGATCCCGGAAGTCCGGACGACTCCGCGGAAACGCGAATCGTCGGCGTTCCCGCGCTGGTCGCCGAGCACGAACACCTGGCCGTCGTGCACCCGCGTGTCGAACGGCGTGGTGGCCAGCGGATCGTGCGCGTAGGCGCCCTGGCTGAGGTAGGTCTCGGCGACCGCCTTGCCGTTGACGGACAGGCCTCCGGCGGTGCAGCAGGCGACCGTGTCCCCGGCGACGGCGACGACCCGGAAAATGCTGGCGCCGGGCTGGCTCGGGGAGGCGTACGCGCTCCGGTCGAACATGACCACGTCCCCGCGGTGGACCTCCTCACCGCCGAGAACGCGCACGATGACCGAGTCACCCTGCTCCAGCGCGGGACTCATCGCCGAGCCGGGCACCCGGTAGGACCGGTAGCCGAAGACGACCGTGCCCAGGCCGTAGGCCGCGGCCCCGAATCCCAGCAGGGTCACGACGATCCACACCACGAGCACCCGGGAGACCCGGCGGCGCTTCGGCGGTTCCGGCGGCGCGGGCGGGAATACGAATTCGGTCACGGTGATCTATCGGCGGGCCACCGGGCTCGTTACCCCGTCCGTGGCGCGTACATGATGACCGCGACCCCGGCGAGGCACAGCAGCGCCCCGATGACGTCGTAGCGGTCCGGGCGGTAACCGTCCGCGACCATTCCCCAGGCCAGCGAGCCCGCGACGAACACGCCGCCGTACGCGGCGAGGATGCGGCCGAAGTGGGCGTCCGGCTGGAGTGTCGCCACGAAGCCGTACACGCCCAGTGCCAGGATTCCGCCGCCGATCCAGAGCCAGCCACGGCTTTCGCGGACGCCCTGCCAGACCAGCCACGCGCCGCCGATTTCGCAGACCGCCGCCGCGAGGAACAGGACGATCGAGCGCAGGACCACCACCCGGGGATACTAACTGCCGTGCCGTTCACGCTGAGTCATCGTCGTCGGCAACGCGACCTAACTCGCGGTCACCGGCGCCGGCAGCGGGCCACCCCGGAGGGTGACCCGCTCGATGTGCGAAAAGTCAGACGGTGAAGCCGAGGGCGCGCAGCTGCTCGCGGCCGTCCTCGGTGATCTTCTCCGGGCCCCACGGCGGCATCCAGACCCAGTTGATCCGGAAGTCCTTGACCAGGCCGCCGGAGGTCAGCGCGGCGGACGTCTGGTCCTCGATGACGTCGGTCAGCGGGCAGGCCGCCGACGTGAGCGTCATGTCGATCGTGGCCGTGTTGTCCGGTTCGACGCGGATGTCGTAGACCAGCCCCAGGTCGACGACGTTGATGCCGAGCTCCGGGTCGACGACGTCGCGCATGGCTTCCTCGACGTCCTCGAGCTTGGCGAGGTCGAGGTCCTGCGTGGCGGTGGTCTCGGCGTCGAGGTCGGCGGCGGTCCGGCCCTCGCGAGCGTCGGTGGCGGTGTCTTCGGTCATGCTTTCTCAGCTCCACTGGTGGTCCGGGCGACGGCGTCCTTGAAAGCCATCCAGCCGAGGAGGGCGCACTTGACGCGGGCGGGGTACTTCGCGACGCCCGCGAAGGCGATCCCGTCCTCCAGCACGTCCTCGTCCGGCTCGATCTTTCCCTTGCCCTGCATCAGCTCCACGAAGGCGTCCATGGTGGTGAACGCCTCCTCAAGCGTGTGGCCGACGACGAGATCCGTCAAGACCGACGTCGAGGCCTGGCTGATCGAGCAGCCCTGGCCGTCGTAGGAGACGTCGGCGACCTTCCCGTCGTCGAGCTTGACCCGCAGCGTCACCTCGTCGCCGCAGGTGGGGTTGACCTGGAACGACTCGGCGTCGAACGGGTCGCGCAGCCCGCGCCCGTGCGGGTTCTTGTAGTGGTCCAGGATGATCTCCTGGTACATGCTCTCCAGGTTCACTGAGCCACCCCGAAGAACTTCTGGGCCTCGCGCACACCCGCTACCAGCGCGTCCACTTCGGACAGCGTGTTGTAGAGGTAGAACGACGCGCGCACGGTCGCCTGCGCGCCACACGCGCGGTGCAGCGGCCACGCGCAGTGGTGGCCGACGCGGACGGCGATGCCGAGGCTGTCGAGCACCTGGCCGGCGTCGTGCGGGTGCACGCCGTCGATCACGAACGACACGGTCGCGCCGCGGTCCGCCAGGTCGGTCGGCCCGACGATCCGGACGCCCGGGATCGCGCCGATGCCTTCGAGGGCCGCCGCGGCCAGCTCGTGCTCGTGCGCGGCGATGCGGTCCATGCCGATGGCCGAGAGGTAGTCCACGGCCGCGCCGAGGCCGATGGCCTGCGACGTCATCGGCACGCCGGCCTCGAACCGCTGCGGCGGCGGCGCGAAGGTCGAGCCCTCCATGCGGACCATCTCGATCATCGACCCGCCGGTGAGGAACGGCGGCATGGCCGACAGCAGCTCAGTGCGACCGTAGAGGACACCGATCCCGGACGGGCCCAGCATCTTGTGCCCGGAGAACACCGCGAAGTCGACGCCCAAAGCGTGGAAGTCCACCGGGAAGTGGGGCACCGACTGGCAGGCGTCGAGCACGGTCAGCGCGCCGACGGCCTTGGCCTTCTCGACGAGCAGCGAGACCGGGTTGACCGTGCCGAGCACGTTGGACTGGTGCGCGAACGCGACGACCTTGGTGCGCGGCGTGATCAGTTCGTCCACATCGGACAGATCAAGGCGCCCCTCGGGGGTCACCTTGAACCACTTCAGCGTCGCCCCGGTGCGCTGGCACAGCTGCTGCCACGGCACGAGGTTCGCGTGGTGCTCCATCTCGGTGATGACGATTTCGTCGCCCGGGCCGACCACGAAACGCGAAGCTTCGGGACCGGCCGTGGCGGCGTTGCTCATCGAGTACGCGACGAGGTTGATGCCCTCGGTCGCGTTCTTGGTGAACACCAGTTCCTCGGGGTCGGCGCCGACGAACTCCGCGATCTTCGCGCGCGCGGACTCGTAGGCGTCGGTGGCCTCTTCGGACAGCTGGTGCGCGCCGCGGTGGACCGCGGCGTTCGACGTGAAGACGTAGTCGCGTTCGGCATCGAACACCTGCGTCGGGCGTTGGGAGGTCGCCCCGGAGTCCAGGTACACCAAGGGTTTCCCGTCACGGACAGTGCGCGACAGGATGGGGAAGTCGGCCCTCAGGGCCGCCACGTCCAGTGGCAAAGAGCTGGCCGAGGTGGTGGTCATCGGGCCGACTCCTCTCATTCTCGGTGTGTACTGGCGAAAGTCAGAGCGCCGCGGGCTCGGGCTTGCCCACGTACTTGACGTAGCCGTTCTCCTCCAGCTCGTCCGCCAGCTCCTTGCCGCCCGACTCGACGATCTTGCCGCCGGCGAAGACGTGCACGAAGTCCGGCGTGATGTGCCGCAGGATCCGGGTGTAGTGCGTGATCAGCATGACGCCGACCTCGCTCGAAGCCTTGTACGCGTTCACGCCCTCGGAGACGACGCGCAGGGCGTCGACGTCGAGGCCGGAGTCGGTCTCGTCGAGGATGGCGAACTTCGGCTTGAGCAGCGCCAGCTGCAGGATCTCGTGGCGCTTCTTCTCGCCGCCGGAGAAGCCCTCGTTGACCGAGCGCTCGGCGAACTCCTGCGAGATCTCGAGCTTGCCCATCTCCTCCTTGACCTCCTTGACCCAGTGGCGCAGCTTGGGGGCCTCGCCACGGACCGCGGTGGCCGCGGTGCGGAGGAAGTTGGACATGGACACGCCCGGCACCTCGACCGGGTACTGCATCGCGAGGAACAGGCCGGCACGGGCGCGCTCGTCGACGCTCATCTCGAGGACGTTCTCGCCGTCGAGCAGCACCTCACCGGAGGTCACCTGGTACTTCGGGTGGCCGGCGATCGCGTAGGACAGCGTGGACTTGCCGGAGCCGTTGGGGCCCATGATCGCGTGCGTCTCGCCCGACTTGATGGTCAGGTTGACGCCCTTGAGGATCTCCTTGGCGCCCTCGTCGGTCGTGACCGAGGCGTGGAGGTCCTTGATTTCCAGGGTAGCCATTCTTCGTTTCCTAAGTCAGTGGTGGACGGCGTCAGGCGCCAACGGCTTCGAGCTCGGCCTCGATCGCGGCTTCGAGGCGCTCGCGCACCTCGGGGACGTCGATCTTCACCAGGATCTCGTGGAAGAACCCGCGCACGACCAGCCGTCGCGCGGCTTCTTCGGCGATCCCGCGCGACTGGAGGTAGAACAACTGCTCGTCGTCGAACCTTCCCGTCGCGCTCGCGTGGCCGGCGCCTTCGATCTCGCCGGTCTCGATCTCGAGGTTCGGCACCGAGTCCGCGCGGGCCCCGGGGGTGAGCACCAGGTTGCGGTTGAACTCGTAGGTGTCGGTCGACTCGGCCGCGGCGCGGATCAGCACGTCCCCGATCCAGACCGTGTGCGCGCCGTCGCCCTGCAGCGCGCCCTTGTAGCCCACGCGCGACTTGCAGTTCGGCACCGCGTGGTCGACGAAGAGGCGGTGCTCCTGGTGCTGGCCCTGGTCCGCGAAGTAGACGCCGAGCATCTCGACGTCGCCGCCCTTGTCGGTGAAGGTCGCGGTCGGCGAGACGCGGACCAGGTCGCCGCCCAGGGTGATCACGGTGTGCCGCAGCGCGGCGTCGCGGCCCAGCTTCAGGTGCTGCTCGGAGACGTGCACGGCGTCGTCGGCCCAGTCCTGGACGCTGACCACGGTGACCTTGGCGCCGTCGCCGATGACGAACTCGACGTTGTCGGCGTAGGTGCCGGAGCCGACGTGGTCGAGCACGATCACGGCCTCGGCGAACGCCTCGGCGCGGACCTGCAGGTGCCCGTACGCGACCTGGTCCTCGCCCGGGCCGTGGATGCGCAGCACGGACGGCTTCGACGCCTTCGTCTCCTTGGGCACCGTGACGACGGTGGCCTTGGTGAACGCGGAGTACGCCTGCGCGGCGATCCGGTCGCTCGGGACGCCCGCGGCGCCCAGCCGCTCGTCGTCGCGGCCGACGGTCTCGATCTTCAGCTCGGGCGCGGCGTCCGTCTCGAGCGTGATCTCGCCGGTGGCGGTCGCGCTGCCGTCGTGGAGGCCGCGAAGGCGCTTCATCGGCGTGAAGCGCCAGTTCTCCTCACGACCGCCCGGGACCTCGAAGGCCTCGACGTCGTAGGAGGTGAAGCGCTCCGCGCGGGAGGCCGCCGGAATGACGGCCCCCTCGCGAAGCGATTCCGAAACGTTGTTCTCGGTAACCGACATGACTAGCCGACGGACCCTTCCATCTGGAGCTCGATCAGGCGGTTCAGCTCGAGCGCGTACTCCATCGGCAGCTCACGGGCGATCGGCTCGACGAAGCCGCGCACGATCATCGCCATCGCCTCGGCCTCGTCGAGGCCGCGCGACATCAGGTAGAACAGCTGGTCCTCGCTGACCTTGGACACCGTCGCCTCGTGGCCCATGGACACCTCGTCGTTGCGGATGTCCACGTACGGGTACGTGTCCGAGCGCGAGATCGTGTCCACCAGCAGCGCGTCGCAGACGACGCTGGAGCGCGAGTGGTGCGCCCGCTTCGCCACGCGGACCAGGCCGCGGTACGAGGTGCGGCCGCCGCCGCGCGCCACCGACTTCGACACGATGGTCGAGGACGTGTGCGGCGCGAGGTGCTCCATCTTGGCGCCCGCGTCCTGGTGCTGACCCTCGCCCGCGAACGCGACCGACAGGACCTCGCCCTTGGCGTGCTCGCCCATGAGGAACACCGACGGGTACTTCATCGTCACCTTGGAACCGATGTTGCCGTCGATCCATTCCATGGTCGCGCCCTCTTCGCACTTGGCGCGCTTGGTGACCAGGTTGTAGACGTTGTTCGACCAGTTCTGGATGGTCGTGTAGCGGCAGCGGGCGCCCTTCTTGACGATGATCTCCACGACCGCCGAGTGCAGCGAGTCGGACTGGTAGATCGGCGCCGTGCAGCCCTCGACGTAGTGCACGTACGCACCTTCGTCGACGATGATCAGGGTGCGCTCGAACTGGCCCATGTTCTCGGTGTTGATCCGGAAGTAGGCCTGCAGCGGGATGTCCACGTGCACGCCCTTCGGCACGTAGATGAACGAGCCACCGGACCAGACCGCCGTGTTCAGCGCGGAGAACTTGTTGTCGCCGGCCGGGATGACCGAGCCGAAGTACTCCTCGAACAGCTCCGGCTGCTCGCGCAGCGCGGTGTCCGTGTCCAGGAACAGGACGCCCTGCTTCTCGAGGTCCTCGCGGATCGAGTGGTAGACGACCTCGGACTCGTACTGGGCCGCGACACCGGCGACGAGGCGCTGCTTCTCCGCCTCGGGGATGCCCAGCTTGTCGTACGTGTTCTTGATGTCCTCGGGAAGGTCTTCCCAGCTCGCCGCCTGCTTCTCGCTGGAGCGGACGAAGTACTTGATGTTGTCGAAGTCGATCCCGGAGAGGTCGGCCCCCCAGTTGGGCATGGGCTTCTTCTCGAAGAGCTTGAGCGCCTTCAGTCGCGCTTCGCGCATCCACTCCGGCTCGGACTTCTTCCCGGAGATGTCCGTGACGACATCCTCGTTCAGCCCGCGACGGGCGCTGGCGCCCGCTTCGTCGGAGTCGGCCCAGCCGAACGCGTACTTGCCAAGGGACTCGATGGTCTCTTCCTGGCTCAGTGGCGCGGTGGTGGGAGTGCGCTGCTCGGCAGCGGCAGTCATGCGGGTTTCCCTCCATTCGGGATCCGTGCTGTGCGCCCAGAGGGCACCGTGCTTGCCGGCTCGGGATGGGCCGGCTGACCCGCCGTGACGGGTACGTGGGTGGTGCACGCGGAGTCCCCGCGTGCGATGGTCGCCAGCCGCTGGACGTGGGTGCCCAGCAGCTGCGCGAACGCCTCCGTCTCGGCCTCGCAGAGCTGCGGGAACTCCGCGGCCACGTGGGCGACCGGGCAGTGGTGCTGGCAGAGCTGTGCGCCCACGTTCTGCTGAAGACCAGGTGCTTCTTTCGAAGATTTCAGTGCACCGACCTGACGGGTCGACGCAGCGTAGCCCTCCCTGGTCAGGGCGGTCGCGAGGGCCTCCGCGCGTGCCGCCGGATCACTCGAACCGGTGATCGCCGCGCGGTGCGGCCCGACCAGCTTCTCGATGCGGCGTTCGGCGAAGGAACGGACGGCGTCCTCGCCCGCGTGCTCGGCGAGGAAGCGGATGGCGGAGACGGCCAGGTCGTCGTAGGCGTGCCCGAACCGGGCGCGGCCGGACTCGGTCAGCAGGAAGAGCTTCGCCGGACGACCCCGGCCTCGGGGTCCGCGGCGCGGCGCGTCCCGCGTCTCGGCTTCGCCATCCGCGAGAAGCGCGTCCAGGTGCCGGCGGACGGCCGTCGGGCTGATCCCGAGCTGCTCGGCGACCACGACGGCGGTCATGGGACCCTGTTCCAGGAGCAGCCGGGCGACCTCGTGGCGGGTCTTGCCCTCGGCGCTGACCTGCGACGGAACGTGCGGATGCGCGGCGCGGGGCATGTCGCCGCCCGCCTGGTCACCCGCCTCCGTCTTTTTCACAACACAAGTGTGTCTTATTTCCCGGCAGTCGGCAAAGGCGGGGTGTCCGGCAGTGACCCGACTCACTCGCCGGCGGCCCCGATACCCTGCACCCGTGGCAGTAGGCGAACACCCCGCACAGCAGGAACTGCCCGTGGCGGAGCTCTCCACGGGGAGTGCCCACCCCGTCACGCTCTCGCCCGTCGGCCCGCTCGAGCCGCTGCCCCTCGAGGCCGACGAGCGCCGCGGCCTCGACGTCGTCCGCCGGTTCGGCACGGTCGGGTCGCTCTTCCTCGCGCTCGGCTCGCTCGGCGCCGGCGCCGCCCCGGTGATCAACCCGGTGCAGGAGATTCCGGTGCTGCGGCTGTTCACCCGGATCCCGACGGTCTCGCTGGCCATCGCCATCTCCGGGATGGGCATCCTGGTGCTGAGCTGGCTGATGCTCGGCCGGTTCGCCCGGCCCGACCGCGCGCGGCTCGCGTCGCAGGGCCAGCTCGCCCGCACCATCGCGCTGTGGGTGCTGCCGCTGCTGGTCATCCCGCCGCTGTTCTCCCGCGACGTCTACAGCTACCTCGCGCAGAGCGAGATCGTGCACCGCGGCATGGATCCCTACGTCCTCGGCCCGGCGCAGGCCCTCGGCGTCGCCGACCCGTTCACCGCCGGCGTGTCGAACATGTGGCGCGAGACGCCGGCGCCGTACGGGCCCCTGGTCCTGCGCCTCGGCGGCTGGCTCGCGCCGCTGTCCGGCAACAGCATCGCCATGGGCGTGCTCCTGCAGCGCGTGCTCGCCCTGGCCGGCGTCGTCCTGATCGTCTGGGCGCTCCCCCGGCTGGCGCGCCGCTTCGGCGTCCAGCCCGCGACGGCGCTGTGGCTCGGGGCGCTGAACCCGCTGCTGATCTTCCACTTCGTCGCCGGCGCCCACAACGACGCGCTGGCCATCGGCCTGATGCTCGCCGGGCTGGAGGTCGGCATCCGGCGGCTGCCGATCCGGGTGAAGGGCGACACGCCACCCCCGCTGGCGCACGGCGAGCTGCTCTACATCGGGCTCGGGGTGGCGATCATCACCCTCGGCGTCGCGGTGAAGCTGCCCGCGCTGTTCGCGTTGCCGTTCTTCGCCGTGATGGTCGCTCGGCGCTGGCACGGCCGCCTCAAGGACCTCTTCTTCGCCGGGGCGCCGATGGCGCTGTGGTTCGGCGTCGTGCTGGTCGCCGTCTGCTTCGGCACCGGGCTCGGCTTCGGCTGGGTCGGTGCGACGTTCGACACCCCCGGCCTGGTCCGCTCCTGGATCTCCCCCACCGCCGAGCTCGCCAACCTCTCCGGCGTCCTCGGCATCGCGCTCGGGCTCGGCAACCACACCAACGGGCTGGTGCCCATCCTCGGCGCGCTCGGCTACCTGATCGCCGTCGCCATCACGTTCAAGTTCCTGTGGGACAGTTTCAAGTGGCGCTACCGGCCGATCATCGGCCTCGGCGTCTCGCTCGGCGCGGTGATGATCCTGCAGATCAACCTGCAGCCCTGGTACGTGCTGTGGGCGGTGATCCCGCTGGCCGCCGCGGCCGGGACGTCCCGGTTCCGGGTGGCCGCGACAGTGCTGTCCGCCGCCCTGCCGTTCCTGCTGCCGCCGACCGGCAGCACCTTCGACGGCCGCCCGTACGTGCTGCCGTTCGCCTACGGCGCGGCTGTCGTCGTCTGCGGCGGCGGGATGCTGATCGTGCGGCGGCTGGCGCCCGTGCTTCTGTCCAGGCCGTCCCCGCGGCTGCCCGCGCATGCCGAGCCCGTATCGTGACCCGATGTGAGTGCCCCCGCCGTCGAGATCACCGGGCTGGTGAAAAGCTACGGCTCCACCCGCGCGGTCGACGGTCTCGACCTGCGGATGGAGCGCGGCAGCCTGCTCGCCCTGCTCGGTCCGAACGGGGCCGGCAAGACCACCACCGTCGAGGTCTGCGAAGGCTTCCTCAAGCCTGACGCCGGCGAGGTGCGCGTGCTCGGCCTCGACCCGGTGCGCGAGTCGGCCGCGCTGCGCCCCCGCGTCGGGATCATGCCGCAGGGCGGCGGCGCCTACCCCGGCGTCCGCGCCGACGAGATGCTGCGGCTGGTGGCCTCCTGCGCGGCGTCCCCGCTGGACCCGGCCTGGCTGCTGGACGTCCTCGGGCTGGCGTCGGTGCGGCAGACGCCGTTCAAGCGCCTCTCCGGCGGCCAGCAGCAGCGACTGTCGCTGGCCTGCGCCCTGGTCGGGCGCCCGGAGCTGGTCTTCCTCGACGAGCCGACCGCGGGCATGGACCCGCAGGCCCGGCACCTGGTCTGGGACCTCCTGGGCGCGCTGCGGCGCGACGGCGTCTCGGTGCTGCTGACCACGCACCTGATGGAGGAGGCCGAAGCGCTGGCCGACACGGTGGTGATCGTGGACCACGGCAAGGTCGTCGTCTCCGGCGCGCCCCAGTCGTTGACGATCGACGAGACCGGCAACGCGGGCCTGCGGTTCAAGGCCCGCACGCGGCTGGACACGGCCCTGCTGACGGCGGCGCTGCCGGAGGGCTACGCCGTGCGCGAGTCGGCGCCGGGCACGTACGTCGTGGTGGGGTCGGTCGACCCGCAGGTGGTCTCCACGGTCACGGCCTGGTGCGCCCAGCAGGGCGTGCTGCCGGAGGAGCTGCAGGTCGGCAAGCGGACGCTGGAAGAGGTCTTCCTCGAGCTGACCGGACGGGAGCTGCGGGCATGACTTCGTTCCCCGCCGGGACGTTCACCCCGGCGCCCGGCCGCGGATCGCTGGGCCGCATGCTGCGGACGCACGCGCGAGTCGAGGCGAGCCTGACCCTGCGCCACGGCGAGCAGGTGCTCCTGACGCTGCTCATCCCCTTGGCCCTGCTGATCGGCTTGTCGCTGCTGGACATCCTCCCCGCGGCCCAGCTCGGCTCGACGTCCAAAGTGGACTGGATCACGCCCCGCATCCTGGCGCTGGCGGTGATGTCCTCGGCGTTCACCGGCCAGGCGATCGCGCTGGGTTTCGACCGGCGTTACGGCGTGCTGAAGCGGTTGTCGGCAACGGCGTTGCCGCGCTGGCTGCTGGTGGCGGGCCGCCTCGCGGCGGCCCTGGTGGTCGTGCTCCTGCAGTCGGTGATCATCGGCGTCGTGGCGGCGTTCCTCGGCTGGTCACCTTCGCTGTCCGGCCTGGCTTCGGCGGTGGTGCTGCTGATGTTGGGCACGTTGGCGTTCGGGGCTCTCGGGGTCCTCTTGGGTGGCGCCTTGCGCGCCGAAGCCGTGCTGGCGCTGGCGAACATCGTCTGGTTCGTGTTGTTGCTGGCGGGCGGGATCCTGCTGGCGCCGTCGGCGTTGCCGTCGGGGTTGGCTCACGTGGTGGAACTACTGCCGTCGGGGGCACTGGCCGAGGGAATGCGCACGGCCCTGGTCGACGGCGCGTTCGCTCCCGGGCCGCTCGTGGTCTTGGCCGTCTGGGCGGTCGCCGCGGGCGCGCTGGCTTCGCGCACGACGAAGCTCACCTGACCGGCGGCCGATCGAACGACATGAATGACTCATTCAGGTCGTCAGGCGCCAGGAATGAGTCATTCACTACGTTCGGGGTCCCGGTGCGTGCGTGACCTAGGTCCCTTGCGCCGCGTCGCCCGTGCTGGGCGCCGGGACCTGCCGAAAGCCTGTTTTCCGCGCGCTCTACCATCGGATGCGTGCCGTTCACCAGCCTCGTCGCCCGCCTGCCGTATCCGTCCGCTGCCGTGCAGCGGGCCGTCGGGATCGCCGCGGTCCTGGCGCAGGCGCTGATCGGCGTCACCGGGTCCATCGTGCGTGTCACCGGGTCCGGGCTCGGCTGCCCGACCTGGCCGCAGTGCGTGGCCGGCAGCCTGGTGCCGGTGAACCACCCCGGCATCCACGCGCTCAACCAGTGGATCGAGTTCGGCAACCGGCTGCTGACCGTCGTCGTCATCGTCGTCGCCGCGATCGCGGTCCTGACGGCGTGGCGGGTGCAGGTCGACCACCCGAGCCGCACCCGTCTGGTCAAGCTGGCCTGGACGATGCCCGGCGGCGTCGTGCTGCAGGCCGTCGTCGGCGGGATGACCGTGCTCGCCAAGCTGGAGTGGTGGACCGTGGCGATCCACTTCCTCGCCACCACGCCCCTGGTCTGGCTCGCGGTCTTGCTCCTGCGCGCGTTCCGCGAAGGCGACGAGCCCGCGCGGCCGCTGGTCCCGCAGCGCCGGGTTCTGGTCGCCTTGGCGGTCGTGCTGTGGCTGGTGCTCGCGGCGGGCACGACGGTCACCGGCGCCGGCCCGCACAGCGGCGACATCAACACCCACCGCCTGGCCGTCCCGGTCGAGACGCTCGCCCAGGTCCACGGCGGACTGCTCGTGCTGTACCTGCTGCTGCTCGCGGTGTTCGGCCTGCAGTTGCTGCGGGCGGGCGCGCCGAAGGGCCTCTGGCAGCGCTACACCGTCGTCTGGGTGGTCGCGGTGGCGCAGGGCGGCCTCGGCTCGCTGCAGTACACGCTGGGCGTGCCGGAGGCGATGGTGTCGTTCCACGTCCTCGGCGCGATGGCGGTGATCATTGCGACGGCGTCGCTGTGGACGGGCAGCCGCGACCGCGGCCCCGCCATCTCGCTGACGGCGGCGCCGAAGGAACCGGAACTCGCCACCGCCTGAGCAACCGGCGGTCACGCCGCCGTAACTCGGACCACCTACGGTTCGGCGCATGACGACGCGCTCCGCGCCCAAGCCGCTCATCTCCCACCGCCGGGGCACCGGCGAGATGCTCGTGCTGAAGACGTTCCTGCTGGTGCCGTTCGCGGCGCTCCTCGTGGCGGTCCCGCTGGTGTGGGGCTGGGGCATGACCTGGATCGACCTGGCGCTGGCGGCGGCGTTCTACGTGTTCGCGACGCTCGGCGTGACAGTCGGTTACCACCGCTACTTCACGCACGGCGCGTTCAAGGCCTCCCGGCCGCTGCGGATCGCGCTGGCGGTGGCGGGCAGCATGGCGGTCCAGGGCTCGGTGATCTTCTGGGTGGCGAGCCACCGGCGGCACCACGCGTTCGCCGACCGCGAAGGCGACCCGCATTCGCCGTGGCTGTTCGGCACGTCCCCGTCGGCGCTGCTGCGCGGGTTCTGGCACGCGCACATGGGCTGGATGTTCTCCCGCGAGGTGACGAACGCGGACCGCTTCGCCCCGGACCTGGTGGCGGACGGCGACCTGCGGGTGGTCAACCGGTTCTTCTGGCTGTGGATCACGTTGAGCCTGGCTCTGCCGGCGGCGCTGGGCGGGTTGCTCTCGTGGTCGTGGTGGGGCGTGGTGACGGCCTTCTTCTGGGCCGGGCTGGTGCGCATCGCGTTCCTGCACCACGTGTCGTGGTCGGTGAACTCGATTTGCCACCTGATCGGCGAGCGGCCGTTCGCCAGCCGTGACAAGGCGGCGAACTTCTGGCCGCTGGCGCTGCTGTCGATGGGCGAGTCCTGGCACAACTCGCACCACGCGGACCCGACCTGCGCGCGGCATGGGGTGCTGCGGGGTCAGGTGGATGTTTCGGCGCGGGTGATCCGGACTTTCGAGCAGCTCGGGTGGGCGACCGATGTGCGGTGGCCGAGGGCCGACCGGCTGGCAGCGAAGCGGACCTGAGGCGAGCCCGTGGCAACATGACGGGTGACTACGCCAGCTGCTGCCGCACCGCCGAGGCGAACCTCGTCGCCGCCTCCGGGTCCGTCTGGCGGAAGCCCAAGGACGGCTCCGTCAGCTCCAGCTCCAGCAGCAACGGCTTCCCGTCCGCCCCGCGCACCAGGTCCACCCGCGCGTACAGCAGCTCGGCGCGCAGGATGCCCAGCAGGGCCGACGCCGCGTCGAGGACGTCCTCCGCCAATGCCACCGCGTCCGCGGGCGGTGCGGCCGGAGCCAGCTTCTCCGACAGGTACAGCCCTGAGGCGTCCATTGTGGAGCCCAGCATTGCGCTCTTGGAAAAGGCGTGTGAGTAGATTCCGCCCAGGTACACCAGAGCCAGCTCACCCGAGGTGTCCACACTGGACTGATAAGGCTGGATCAGCGCGGTGTGGCCCTCGGCGTGCAAAGCAGCCAGATGAGCAGAAGCATCGGCACCGGCCGCGAACCGGGCCGCGCCTCGGGAACCCGCGCCCACCGACGGCTTCACCACGAAGTCGGACGAGGGAACGCGAGCCGGGTCGCCCGGTGCGACGAGCGTGGTGGGCACCACCGCGAGACCCGCGTCGAGCAGCTCCACCAGGTACGACTTGTCCGTGTTCCAGCGGACCACGGCCGCCGGATTGCACAGAGACGGAACCGACTCGCACCAGGAGAGGAACGACTCTCGCCGCGCGGGATAGTCCCAGGTCGCGCGCAGGATCACGACGTCGGCGGCAGCGAAGTCCGCGTCCGAGTCCCACGCCGCCCACGACACCGAGAAACCCAGCGACTCCAGGGCGGGCACCACGGCGTCGTCGTCGCCGTCGCCCGAGGGGAGTTCCGCACAGCCGACCAGGATCGCCGTGCCGGTCACCGGCCGGCCATCTTGCGGCGGTGCTCCGGGCCGATCTTCGCGGCCTTCACCGTCTCCGCGTCCCAGGACGCGGCGACCAGGTCCTCGACCGCCTCGACCAGCGCCTCGCCGGTCGCCACCGACGGGACCACGACGTCACCCAGCGCGCCGTCCGCGCCCACGAGCACGACGCGTGCGCCCGCCCGGCCGATGTTCTCCACCACCGCGCGGGACGGCTTGCCGTGCGCCTTCACGAACTTGCGCGCCGCGCCCAGCTGCGCACTGGTCGGCGAAACAGTCTCTTCCACGTCCCGAACGATAACCAACAACCGGCCGGGACGCGGAACAGCGTGGCGTCGGCCATAGTTGTGCCTGGGAGAACCCGACCCCAGGAGGACGCATGCCCACCGCAGTGCAGGTGACGAAGACCGGCGGCCCGGAAGTGCTCGAAGCGGCCGAAGTGGACGTCCGCGCCCCGGAGGCCGGCGAACTGCTGGTCGACGTCGCCGCGGCCGGCGTCAACTACATCGACACCTACCAGCGCCAGGGCATCTACCCGATCGACCTGCCGTTCGTGCTCGGCCTCGAGGGCGCCGGCACGGTGGTCGAGGCCGGCGCCGACACCGGCTTCACGACCGGCGACCGCGTCGCCTGGCAGGGGTCCCTCGGCAGCTACGCGGCGCGCAAGGTCCTCCCCGCGTCCATGGCCGTGAAGGTCCCCGAAGGCGTCTCGCTGGAGGCGGCCGCCGCGACCATGTTGCAGGGCATGACGGCGCACTACCTGGTCGCCTCGACGTTCGAGGTCAAGCCCGGCCACGACGTGCTGGTGCACGCGGCCGCGGGCGGCGTCGGCCTGCTGCTGGTGCAGCTGGCGAAGGCGCGCGGCGCCCGCGTGATCGGCACGGTGTCGACCGAGGAGAAGGAGAAGCTCGCCCGCGAGGCCGGCGCCGACGAGGTCATCCGCTACGACCGCGACGACTTCGCCCAGCGCACCCGCGAGCTGACCGGCGGCGACGGCGTCGACGTCGTGTACGACGGCGTCGGCAAGGACACCGTCGACGGCAGCCTGGCCAGCCTCAAGATCCGCGGCCTGCTGGCGCTGTTCGGCGCGGCCAGCGGCCCGGTCCCGCCGATCGACCCGCAGCGCCTCAACTCCGGCGGCTCGCTGTACCTCACGCGCCCGACGTCGGCGCACTACACGCGCACCCGTGAGGAGATCGACTGGCGGTCGAAGGAGCTGTTCGACGCGGTCCTCGCGGGCGACCTCACCGTCCGCATCGGCGGCAGGTACCCGCTGGCCGACGCCCGCAAGGCCCACGAGGACCTGCAGGGCCGCCGGACGACCGGCAAGCTGCTGCTCATCCCCTGACGCCGGCCGCCACCTTCCCGGGAAAGCCACTCCCGGGAAAGTGGGGGTTCAGCCCTTGTCGGTCGGAACGGAGACCGCGTCCGTCACGAAGACCAGCGTCTCGTTGGGCTTGATGCCCTGGCCGCCCTGGCCGTACGCGAGGTCCGGCGGGATGATCAGCAGGCGGCGGCCGCCCTGCTTGATGCCCACCAGGCCCTGGTCCCAGCCCGGGATGACCTCGCCCGCGCCGAGGTTCAGGTCGAACGTCTGGCCGCGGTCGAACGAGCTGTCGAGCTTCTGCTTGTCCGACCACGTCACCAGCAGGTAGTTCATCTTCAGCTTCTGGCCGGCCTTGGCGCCGTTGCCGGTGCCCTCGGACAGGTCCTTCGTGATCAGCTTCTTCGGCGGGTCGCAGTCGTCGGGAATGGTGATCGTCGGCACCTCGCCGAACTTCCCGGTCGTCTTGACGTCGTCCGCGGTGCATTCGCGGCCCTTGCTCTGGTTCGCCTGGGCGGCGCTCGACGACGGGACGGGCGGCCCCGCCGGGGCGGCCGTCTGGGTCTTGGTGTCCTGGCCGCACGCGGCCAGCGACAGCGCCGCCGCGGCGACGACCACGAACTTCCCGATCTTCTGCATGCCCGGCACCCTAGCCAAGCACGGAGAGTGCCGGGACGTCGTCACCCGTGGCGACCACGCCGAGCCGCCGCGTAGCGCGGGTCAGGGCCACGTACAGGTCGTTGAGCCCGCGCGGCGAGCCCGCCACGACCTCGTCCGGCGCGACCAGCACCACCGAGTCGAACTCCAGGCCCTTCGCCCGCTCGACGGTCAGGACGCTCAGCCGCTCGTCGTGCTCCGAAAGCCACGACGACACGTCGTCGAACCGAGCCGAGGGCACCAGGACGGCCACCGTGCCACCGTCCACTTCGGACAGTTCGCGCGCCACCAGCCCGGGCAGCGACGCGGCGAGGGAAGCCGGGCGCGCCGACCACGGCGGCACTCCGGTCTCCCGCACCGAGGACGGCGCCGACAGCGCCGGATCGACCTCGGCCAGCACCCGGGCCGCGACGGCCATGATCTCCGCGGGCGTGCGGTAGTTCACGGTCAGCTGCTCCAGGCGCCACCGGTCCGCGACGTACGGCGAAAGCGCCTCGCCCCACGACCGCGCTCCCCCGGCCGCGCCGGTCTGCGCGACGTCCCCGACCAGCGTCATCGACCGGTTCGGCGAGCGGCGCATCAGCAGCCGCCAGTCCATCGCCGACAGCTCCTGAGCCTCGTCGACGATCACGTGCCCGAACGTCCAGGTCCGGTCCTGCGCCGCCCGCTGGGCGGCGGTCAGCTCGCTGCGCGCGACCTGGCGCTCGGCGAACAGCTCGGCGTCGAGGACGTCGGAGACGCGCAGCAGCTCCTCGTCGATGATCTCCTCGTCCTGTTCGAGGATGTCGAGCACGCCCTCGGCGTACGCGCGGTCCTCGCGCTCACGGCGTTTGCGCTCGACGCGGGCTTCGGTGTCGTCGACACCGATCAGCTCGGCCAGCTCGTCGAGCAGCGGCACGTCGGCCGGGGTCCACTTCGCGTCGCGGCCGCTCTCCAGCAGCGCGCGGTCCTCCTCCGACAGCAGCTTGCGGGCCGCGCTGGCGAGGCGTTCGCGGTCGGCGAACAGGTCGTCGAGCACGCCTTCCGGGGTCAGCACCGGCCACAGCTCGTCGAAGGCGGCAGCGACGTGCTCGTCCGCGGCCAGCTCGGCGCGGATGTCCTGGAGGTCCTGCCCGTCGAGGAGGTCCGCCCCCAGCTTCCGGGCGGCCTGGCGGGTCAGCGCGTCGAGGACGTCGGAGACGAACAGGCGCCGCGCCGGGTTGTGCGGGCGCCGCGAGCGGCGGGCGCGGGTCCGGGCGTCGGTGCACGTCTTGCGGTCGAGCTTGAGGACGTCGTGCTCGTACTCGATCTCCAGCACCGGTTCGGGCACGCGCTGGCGGTCGCGGACGGCGTTGGCGAGGACGTCGGCCATCGTCAGCCGGCCCTTGACCTCGGTGGTCTCGCGCGACTCGACGCCGTCGGCGTCCAGGCCCGGGTAGAGCTGCCCGATCGTGGCGAGCAGCACGCCGGTCTCGCCGAGCGACGGCAGCACCTGGCCGATGTAACGCAGGAACGTGCTGTTCGGCCCGACGACGAGCACGCCGCGGGTGGTGAGCTGCTGCCGGTGCGTGTAGAGCAGGTAGGCCGCGCGGTGCAGCGCGACGGCGGTCTTGCCGGTGCCGGGGCCGCCCTGCACCACCATGACACCGCCGAGCGGCGCGCGGATGATGCGGTCCTGCTCGGCCTGGATGGTGGCGACGATGTCGCTCATCTCCCCGGTGCGCCGCTGCTCGAGCGCGGCGAGCAGCGCGGCTTCGCCGGCCAGCCCGAGGTCCTGGCCCTGGTCGGCGGCGGTGAGGTCGAGGATCTCGTCGTCGAAGCCGGTGACCTTGCGGGTCAGCGACCGCAGGTGCCGGCGCCGCCGCACGCCTTCGGGTGACGCGGCGGTGGCGAGGTAGAAGGGCCGCGCGACGGGCGCCCGCCAGTCGACGAGCAGCGGCTGGTAGTCGTCGTCCTCGTCGAACAGCCCGAGCCGGCCGATGTAGGTGGTCTCCTCGGCGCCGCCGGGGACGAAGTCGAGGCGCCCGAAGGCGAGGCCCTGCTCGACGGAGCCGAGCTGGGCGAGCCGGTCGGTGTAGAGGGTGGTCGCGACGTCGCGCTCGGTGCGAGCCTGCGGGGTGCCGCCGGTCTGGCGGAGGGTCTCGTCGAGACGCCGCTGGGCTTCGAGGCGCTCGGCGTCGAGCTTCGCGTAGAGGGTGGTGACGTACGCCTGCTCGCGGGCGAGCTCGGCGGAGAAGTCGTCCGAGGAGACGGACAAGAGCATCCTGCTTTCGCCTCAAGGAAAAGGGCCAGCCAAGTTTAACGGCGACCGGCGCGCGATCATTCCTCGCCGAGAGCGCAGTACGGGTACACCTCGGCGGCCGCGACGGCGGCGGGAACCTCCCGCTCTCCCGGCGCGCACGACACGCTCGCCGGGGGCAGCTGCTCGCCGCCGATGAGCCGGCCGCCCGCGTCGCGCCGGATGACCGCGGCTCCGCGGCTGGTCAGCGCCCGGCAGTTCGCCGAGCGGTAGCGCACGCCGCCCGGGACGACGGTGGCGGTCACGGGCGTGAAGCCGCCCAGCGCCTCGGGGGCGAGCCAGGTGACCGGGCCGAGCACGGGCCGGTCGAGCACCACGCCGATCCGCTGCCCCGGAGTGAGCACGGGCACCTCGACCGTGCGGGCGCCGGACGTCGCCGGGATCCGGTAGGCGGCCAGGGTGCTGGTGTTCTCCAGCACGGCGACGCCCGCTCCCTGTTCCGCGACGCGGACGGCGCCGCCGTCGGGGGCGGCGTCGGCCGGTCCCGCGACGGCCGTGATCCGGGACGGGATGGCGCAGCCGGTGCCGAGCAACCGGTTCTCGTCGAGCGGGAGCTTCCCACGGCCGAGCAGGACCAGGAGGCCGAAGACGACGACCGCGGCGACCGCGACCCCGGCCCGTCTCAGAACGGGAGACCGAGGGTGGGCAGGCCGATGGCCGAGTCGACCGCCAGCGCCACGAACACGATCATCAGGTACGTGTTGGACCGGTGGAACAGCGCCATCGGCTTGGTCTCTTCCCCGCGCCGGACCGCCGCCTGCAGGCTGTGGGCGTAGAAGAGGAACCAGCCGCCCGCGAGGATCGCGAAGGTGCCGTACAGCCAGGACGTCACCGGGAGCAGCAGGAGCGTCCACGCCACCATCACCCACGAGTAGATGACGATCTGGCGGGCGACGTGCTGGGCGGTGGCCACGACCGGGAGCATCGGGACGCCGGCGCGCTCGTAGTCGTCGCGGTACTTCATGCCCAGCGCCCACGTGTGCGGCGGCGTCCAGAAGAAGATGACGCCGAACATCACGAACGCCGGCCACTGCACGGTGCCGGTGACCGCGGCCCAGCCGATGACGACCGGCATGCAGCCCGCCGCGCCGCCCCAGACCACGTTCTGCGACGTGCGCCGCTTGAGGCCGAGCGTGTAGACGAAGATGTAGAAGAGGATCGTCGCGACCGCGAGGATCGCCGACAGCAGGTTCACCGTGAAATAGAGCACGACGGCCGAGGCGACACCCATCACCAAGCCGAAGATCAGCGCACCGCGCCGGGGCACCGAGTCCTTCACCAGCGGACGGCGCTTCGTGCGGTTCATCACCTTGTCGATGTCCGCGTCGATCACGCAGTTGAGCGCGTTCGCGCTGCCCGCGGCCATCGTCCCGCCGACCAGGGTGGCCAGGACCAGCCACGGCGAGGGGATCTGACGGCCGGCGAGGAACATCGCCGGGATGGTGGTGACCAGGAGGAGCTCGATCACCCGCGGCTTCGCCAGTGCGGCGTAGGCGCCGACGACCCGGCGGATGCTTCGCCGGTCACCGTGCGGTCGATCACCGGTCGGGTGCACGGCGCTGGTGTCTTCACTGCGTCCGTGCGCAGCGTTCACCAACGACATTTCACTCCCTGCGTCAGGTTCGGGCGGGCAAGTCCGGGTAGGCAGTGGTGGTGCCGCGCAAACCTGCCGGACTGAACCCTCGAACGATGTTAGACGTGGTGAATCCCGTGGGTGATCGCGGGTCGGGAACGGGTCCAAGCACTAGGCTGGCCGCGACGGTCCGCGATTGCCCCTGCGCACGGCCGCGAGCAGGAATATCGTCTCTTCGGGATCGATTGAGATAGATGTCCGTGCGCACGGGTAACCGGAACGAGGAAGACCAGCCGCAACCATCATGACCGGGAGTTGGAGTTCAGTGTCCGATACTGCCCCTACCAGCGAGAACAACCCACTCCTCCGGCGTAACGTCCCCGCCGACTGGACCGACACCGACACCCGCGCCGTGGACACCGTCCGGGTGCTCGCCGCGGACGCGGTCGAGAACTGTGGCAGCGGCCACCCCGGCACCGCGATGAGCCTGGCGCCGCTGGCCTACACGCTGTTCCAGCGCACGCTGCGGCACGACCCGAACGACCAGCACTGGCCGGGCCGCGACCGGTTCGTGCTGTCGGCCGGGCACAGCAGCCTGACCCTCTACATCCAGCTGTTCCTCGCCGGCTACGGCCTCGAGCTCGAGGACCTCAAGCAGCTGCGCAAGTGGGGCTCCAGGACCCCGGGTCACCCGGAGTACCGGCACACCGACGGCGTCGAGACCACCACCGGCCCGCTCGGGCAGGGCCTGGCGAACGCCGTGGGCATGGCGATGGCCGCCCGCCGCGAGCGCGGCCTGCTCGACCCGGACGCGGCGCCCGGCGAGAGCATCTTCGACCACCACATCTTCGTGATCGCCTCCGACGGCGACATCGAAGAGGGCGTCACCTCCGAGGCCTCGTCGATCGCGGGCCGCCAGGAGCTGGGGAACCTGATCGTCTTCTACGACGACAACAAGATCTCGATCGAGGACGACACGAACATCGCGCTGTCCGAGGACACCGTGAAGCGCTACGAGGCCTACGGGTGGCACACCCAGGTCGTCGAGGGCGGCGAGGACGTCGTCGCGATCGAGGAGGCCATCAAGAACGCCAAGGCCGAGACGCAGCGGCCGTCGTTCATCGCGGTGCGGACGATCATCGGTTACCCGGCGCCGAAGAAGATGGGCACCGGCAAGGCGCACGGCGCCGCGCTGGGCGCCGAAGAGGTCGCCGCGGTCAAGAAGATCCTGGGCTTCGACCCGGACCAGTCCTTCGTGGTCGAGGACGAGGTGCTCAAGCACACGCGCCAGGCGCTCGACCGCGGCAAGGCCGCGCACGCCGAGTGGCAGGAGAAGTACGAGGCCTGGGGCCAGGCCAACCCGGAGCGCAAGAAGATCGGCGACCGGATGGCCACCCGCACACTGCCGGAGGGCTTCGCCGACAACCTGCCGAAGTGGGAGCCGGACGCCAAGGGCATCGCGACCCGCAAGGCCTCCGGTGAGGTGCTCAACGCCCTCGCCGAGCCGCTGCCGGAGCTGTGGGGCGGCTCGGCCGACCTGGCCGAGAGCAACAACACGACGATGAAGGGCGCCGACTCGTTCGGGCCCGAGAAGGCCGCCACGGACATGTGGCAGGCCACGCCCTACGGCCGGACGCTGCACTTCGGCGTCCGCGAGCACGCCATGGGCTCGATCCTCAACGGGATCGCGCTGCACGGCGGCACCCGGCCGTACGGCGCGACGTTCCTCATCTTCTCCGACTACATGCGCCCGCCGGTCCGGCTGGCCGCGCTGATGAAGGCGCCGGTCACCTACGTGTGGACGCACGACTCGATCGGCCTCGGCGAGGACGGGCCGACGCACCAGCCGATCGAGCAGCTCTCCGCGCTGCGCGCGATCCCGGGCCTCAACGTCGTCCGCCCGGCGGACGCCAACGAGACCGCGTACGCGTGGAAGGCCGTGCTGGAGGACATCCACCACCCGTCCGGCCTGGCGCTGACCCGCCAGAACGTGCCGGTGCTCGAGGGCACCAGCGCCGAGGGCGTCGCCAAGGGCGGGTACGTCCTGGCGGACTCGGACGGCACCCCGGACGTGATCCTGATGGCCACCGGCTCCGAGGTCCAGCTCGCCGTCGAGGCCAAGAAGACCCTCGAGGCCGACGGCGTCAAGGCGCGCGTCGTGTCCATGCCGTGCGTCGAGTGGTTCGACGCGCAGGACGCGGCCTACCGCGAGTCCGTCATCCCGGCCGGCGTGAAGGCCCGCGTGTCCGTCGAGGCGGGCATCGCCCAGTCGTGGCACCGCTTCACCGGTGACGCCGGGGTGAACGTTTCGATCGAGCACTTCGGCGCCTCCGCCGATGCCGCCACACTGTTCCGTGAGTTCGGGTTCACCGCGGAAGCAGTCGTCGAGGCCGCGCGCCGCTCGATCCAGAACACCAAGAATTCCTGAAGGGGATGACAGTAATGAGCACAGACAAGCTCGCGCAGCTGTCCGAAGCCGGTGTTTCGATCTGGCTCGACGACCTTTCGCGTGAACGCCTGAACACCGGCAACCTCGCGGGCCTGATCCGCGACAAGCACGTCGTCGGCGTGACGACCAACCCGACGATCTTCGCCAACGCGATGTCCAAGGGTGACGCGTACGACGAGCGCACCCGGGAGCTCGCGGCCCAGGGCGCCGATGTCGAGGCGACCATCCGAGACCTGACGACGACCGACGTGCGCAACGCCGCGGACCTGTTCCGCGACGTCTACACCGCCACGAACGGCGTCGACGGCCGCGTCTCGATCGAGGTCGACCCGCGCCTGGCCAAGGACTCCGACAAGACGGTGGTCGAAGCGCAGGACCTGTGGAAGACCGTGGACCGGCCGAACGTGCTGATCAAGATCCCGGCCACCGAAGAGGGCCTGCCGGCGATCACGAAGACCCTGGCCGAGGGCATCAGCGTGAACGTCACGCTGATCTTCTCCGTCGAGCGCTACAAGAAGGTCATCGAGGCCTTCTTCGCCGGGTTCGAGCAGGCGAAGGCCAACGGCCACGACCTGCGCGGGATCCACTCGGTTGCGTCGTTCTTCGTGTCCCGTGTGGACACCGAGATCGACAAGCGGCTCGACGCGATCGGCACCGACGAAGCCAAGGCCCTGCGCGGCAAGGCGGCCGTCGCCAACGCCCGGCTCGCCTACGCGGCCTTCGAGGAGCTCTTCGCGACCGACCGCTGGAAGGCCCTCGCGGCCGACGGCGCGAACGCGCAGCGCCCGCTGTGGGCCTCGACCGGTGTGAAGAACCCGGACTACTCCCCCACGCTCTACGTCGACCAGCTCGTGGTGAAGGACACCGTCAACACGATGCCGGAGAAGACCATGGACGAGGTCGCCGAGCACGCCGAGATCACCGGGGACCAGGTGACCGGCCGCGGCGCCGAGGCGCAGGAGGTCTTCGACAAGCTCGAAGCCGTCGGCATCGACATCCGCGACGTGTTCCTCACGCTGGAGAACGAGGGCGTCGAGAAGTTCGAGAAGTCGTGGACCGAACTTCTGGACACCGTGAACGGGCAGCTCGAGAAGGCGAAGGGCTGAAGCACGACATGACGACAGGTGAAAAGACCGGCGTCGAGATCGTGGACGCCGCACTGGCGGAGCGCGCCACGCCGCTGGCGGAGCAGCTGGTCAATGACCAGGCCGCTTCGAAGCTGGCGGCGCAGGACGCGACGCTCTGGGGGCCGGACGCCGAATCCGAGGCGTCGATCCGGCTGTCGTGGACAACGTTGCACAAGTCGTCGCGGCCGCTGATCGGCGAGATCGAGGCGCTGCGGACCGACCTGCGGTCCGAGGGCGTCGACCGCGTCGTGCTGGCCGGCATGGGCGGCTCGTCGCTGGCGCCGGAGGTGATCACCGCCACCGACGGCGTCGCGCTGACGGTGCTCGACACCACCGACCCCGGCCAGGTCGCCGACGCGCTGGCCGGTGACCTCGAGCGCACGGTGATCGTGGTGTCGTCGAAGTCGGGCGGCACCGTCGAGACCGACAGCCACCGGCGGATCTTCGCGAAGGCGTTCGCCGACGCGGGGATCGACGCGGCGCGGCGGATCGTGGTCGTCACCGACCCGGGCTCGCCGTTCCAGGAACTGTCCGAAAAGGAGGGTTACCGCAAGACCTTCCTCGCCGACCCGCACGTCGGCGGCCGCTACTCGGCGCTGACCGCGTTCGGGCTCGTCCCGGCCGGCCTCGCCGGCGCGGACGTCGCCCGGCTGCTCGACCAGGCCGCTTCGGCGGCCGACGAGCTGGCGGCCGACTCGGCCGACAACCCGGCGGTGAAGCTGGCCGCCGCGTGGGCCGCCGCGCACGAGACGGGCGCCGAGAAGGTGGTCCTGGCCGACTCCGGTTCGGGTATCAAGGGCTTCCCCGACTGGGCGGAGCAGCTGATCGCGGAGTCGACGGGCAAGCAGGGCACCGGGTTGCTGCCGGTCGCCGTCGAGAGTACGGAGGCCCCCGGCTTCGCCGACGCGAAGTCCGACGCCACCGCGGTCGCCATCGGGAGCCCGCAGGGCGCGGCGAAGATCGCCGTCACCGGCTCGCTCGGCGCGCAGCTCCTGCTCTGGGAGTTCGCGACGGCGCTGGCCGGGCGGCTGCTCGGGATCAACCCGTTCGACCAGCCCGACGTCGAGGCCGCGAAGAAGGCGGCGCGCGCGCTGCTGGACGACCCGGAGAAGCTGAAGGGCGGCGAGGAGCCGTCCAATGTGGACGGACCGGTCGAGATCTTCGGCTCCGACGGGGTTTCGACCGACGGGAGCCTGACCGATGTGCTCCGCGCGTTCTTCGCTTCGGCGCCGGACGCGGGCTATATCGCGGTGCAGGCGTACCTCGACCGGCTCGACGACGCGTCGACGGCGCTGCTGCGCGGTGAGATCGCCAAGCGCACCGGTAAGCAGACGACGTTCGGCTGGGGACCGCGGTTCCTGCACTCCACCGGCCAGTACCACAAGGGCGGCCACCAGAACGGCGTGTTCCTGCAGCTCACCGGCGCCGTCGAGCAGGACCTCGACGTGCCGGACCGGCCGTACACGCTGGGGCAGCTGCAGCACGCGCAGGCCCTGGGCGACGGGCAGGTGCTCGCCGAGCACGGCCGCCCGGTGCTGCGCCTGCACCTGACCGACCGGGCCGCGGGGCTCGCGGCGGTCGTCCGCGCGGTACAGGAGGTCGGCGCATGACCTGGACCAACCCGCTGCGCGACCCGCGGGACAAGCGGCTCCCGCGCATCGCCGGGCCGTCCAGCCTGGTGATCTTCGGGGTCACCGGCGACCTGGCCCGCAAGAAGCTGATGCCCGCCATCTACGACCTGGCCAACCGCGGGCTGCTGCCCGCCGGCTTCTCGCTCGTCGGGTTCGCCCGCCGCGACTGGGAGCACCAGGACTTCGGCGAGCTCGTGCACGACTCGGTCAAGGAGCACGCGCGGACGCCGTTCAAGGAGTCGGTGTGGAACCGGCTCGCCGAGGGCATCCGGTTCGTCCAGGGCACCTTCGACGACGACAACGCGTTCGACCGGCTCGCGCAGACGGTCAAGGACCTCGACCAGGAGCGCGGCACCGGCGGCAACACCGCGTTCTACCTGTCGATCCCGCCCGGCGCGTTCCCGGTGGTGACCAAGCAGCTGGCCCGCTCCGGGCTGGCCAACGCCGACGAGAACACCTGGCGCCGCGTGGTCATCGAGAAGCCGTTCGGCCACGACCTCAAGAGCGCCGAAGAGCTGAACGCGATCGTCAACGACGTCTTCCCCGAGGAGTCGGTGTTCCGCATCGACCACTACCTCGGCAAGGAGACGGTGCAGAACATCCTGGCGCTGCGCTTCGCCAACCAGCTGTTCGAGCCGATCTGGAACGCCAACTACGTCGACCACGTGCAGATCACCATGGCCGAGGACATCGGCCTCGGCGGCCGCGCGGGGTACTACGACGGCATCGGCGCGGCTCGCGACGTCATCCAGAACCACCTGCTGCAGCTGCTGGCCTTCACCGCGATGGAGGAGCCCGTCTCGTTCGAGCCGCGGGCCCTGCGCGCGGAGAAGATCAAGGTGCTCTCGGCGACGGGCCCGGTCGGGCCGCTGGGCAAGACGACCGCGCGCGGGCAGTACGCGGGCGGCTGGCAGGGCGGCACGAAGGTGCCCGGCCTGCTGCAGGAAGAGGGCTTCGCGAAGGACTCGAAGACCGAGACCTACGCCGCGGTGACCCTGGAGGTGCAGAGCCGCCGCTGGGCCGGGGTGCCGTTCTACCTGCGCACCGGCAAGCGGCTCGGCCGCCGCGTCACCGAGATCGCCATCGTGTTCAAGCGGGCGCCACACCTGCCGTTCGACTCGACGTCGACCGAGGAGCTGGGGCAGAACGCGCTGGTCATCCGGGTGCAGCCGGACGAGGGCATCACGCTGCGGTTCGGCTCGAAGGTGCCGGGGACCACGATGGAGGTCCGCGACGTCACGATGGACTTCGGCTACGGGCACGCGTTCACCGAGTCCTCCCCCGAGGCCTACGAGCGCCTGATCCTCGACGTCCTGCTCGGCGAGCCGTCGCTGTTCCCGGTGAACGAAGAAGTCGAGCTGTCGTGGAAGATCCTCGACCCGATCCTGGACCACTGGGCCAAGGAAGGGTCGCCGGAGCAGTACCCGCCGGGCACCTGGGGCCCGCCGTCCGCCGACGAAATGCTGGAGCGCACCGGCCGGAAATGGAGGCGCCCGTGATCATCGACCTGCCGTCCACCACGACTTCGGCACTGAACAAGAAGCTGGTGGAGATCCGCGAACAGGGCGGGCAAGTCGCGCTCGGGCGGGTACTGACGCTGGTGATCGTGGCCGACGACGACGCCAAGCTGGAAGAGGCCATCGAGGCCGCCAACGGCGCGAGCCGCGAGCACCCGTCGCGGGTGATCGTGGTCGCCAAGGGCGCGCGCACCGCGGCGCCGCGCATCGACGGCCAGATCCGGGTCGGCGGCGACGCCGGCGCGAGCGAGGTCATCGTGCTGCGGCTCTACGGCCCGCTGGCCGCCCAGGGTCAGAGCGCGGTGGTGCCGTTGCTGCTGCCGGACGCGCCGATCGTCACGTGGTGGCCCGGCGCGGGCCCGAAGGACCCGGACAAGGACCCGCTCGGCGAGCTGGCGCAGCGCCGGATCACCGACTCGGCCGCGGAGAAGAACCCGGTCAAGGCGCTGACCACGCGGGCCAAGGCGTACGCCGAGGGCGACACCGACCTGGCCTGGACAAGGCTGACGCACTGGCGCGCGCAGCTCGTCTCGGCGCTGGACCTGCCGCCGTTCGAGAAGGTCACCGGCGCGACGGTGACCGGTGAGGCCGACTCGCCGTCGACCGAGCTGCTGGCGGCCTGGTTGGCCGAGTACCTGAAGGTGCCGGTCAAGCGGGTCAAGAGCTCGGGTGCGGCGGGCATCATCTCGGTGACGCTGGACCGCCGGTCCGGTCCGGTGGAGCTGCACCGGCCGGACGGGCGCGTCGGCACGCTGACCCAGCCGGGGCAGCCGACCCGCCGGATCGCCCTGCAGCGGCGCAACACGCAGGACTGCCTGGTCGAGGAGCTGCGGCGGCTCGACCCGGACGAGGTCTACGAGGCCTCCCTGCACGGGCTGACCAAGATCACGTCCGGGACCAACGGCAAGACGGGGGCGCCGCCGAAGGCCGACGTCACGTCGCCTGCCGCCGCGGCCGCGGCTTCCAAGGCGCGTAAATGAGCAAGACGGAAGTAGTCGTCTACGCGAACCAGGACCTGCTGGCGGCCGCGGCGGCCGCCCGGCTGGTCACGCGGCTGGTGGACGTCCAGGCGGCCAAGGGTTCGGCGTCGCTGGTGCTCACCGGCGGCGGCACGGGCATCGCGGTGCTGTCGGAGCTGCGCGAGTCGTCGGCCCGGGACGCGATCGACTGGTCCCGGCTGGACATCTACTGGGGCGACGAGCGGTTCGTCCCGGCAGATTCGGACGAGCGCAACGAGAAGCAGGCCCGCGAGGCGCTGCTGGACCACGTGCCACTGGACCCGAAGCGGGTCCACGTGATGGCGCCTTCGGACGGCGAGTTCGGCGACGACGTCGATGCGGCGGCTGAGGCGTACGCGTCGGTGCTGGCTGCCCAGGCGGGCCCGGAGGACCACGGCGACGTGCCGTCGTTCGACATCATGCTGCTGGGGTTGGGCGGCGAAGGGCACACGGCTTCGGTGTTCCCGGAGTCCCCGGCGGTGTACGAGACCGACCGGTCGGTGGTGGCGGTGCGCAACTGCCCGAAGCCGCCGCCTACGCGGGTTTCGTTGACGCTGCCGGCGATCCGGCGGGCTCGCGACGTCTGGCTGATGACGGCGGGTGCGGCGAAGGCGGACGCGGTGGCGTTGGCGCTGTCGGGAGCCGGCGAGGTCCAGTTGCCGGTGGCCGGCGCCCGCGGGCACCGGCGAACGTTGTGGCTCCTGGACCGCGCGGCGGCGGGGAAGCTGACAAAGGTGTACCAGCCGCCGACGGCTTAGGTTCGGTGGTTCAGGGAGGCCCTCTCGGCGGTTGCCGAGGGGGCTTTCTCTGTTCGGCGGACCTTCTCTGTTCGGCGGAACTGTCGGGGGTTGCCGGTAGCGTGGAAAACGGGGGCTGCTCAGGCGGGCTTGCCGGCACTGCGCCGGCGCACCCCCGCGCCGGGCCCTGCGCCAGCTGCCACCCACTTCGCCGTGAGCTGGGGCCTTACGTCGTTCGCCAGCCGCGCTCCAGGCAGCCGAAGATGTCCTCCGCCGCGCGGCGGGGGTTCTCGTGGTGCGTGATCAGCTCGCGGGACTCCAGGGCGAACCTCGCGAGGGCCGCGCACGTCACGTCGTTCTCCGGGGCACCCGTCTCTTCCGCGATCGCCCTCGCCAGCGCCGTCTCGTGGCGCAGCCACATCCGGCGGCCGTACTCGCGCAGCGCCGGGGTGCTCTCGACCAGCCGCAGGAACTCCTCGCCCGGGCCGCCGTCCGAGACGTCGCGCAGGATGTGCTCCCGCAGCGCGTCCACGACCGTGTGCCCCGGCGGCCGGCCGCGCACCGCCAGGACCAGCGCCGCCTCGATGTCGTCGTCCTGGTCGAACAGCAGCGCTTCCTTGCTGGGGAAGTACTTGAACAACGTCGTCACCGAGACGTCGGCGGCGTCCGCCACCTCTTTCACCCCGACCTCGTCGTAGCCGTGTTCGAGGAACAGCTCCAGCGCGGCGTCGGCCAGCGCTTGGCGAGTCTGCGCCTTCTTGCGCTCGCGCCGCCCGATCACTTCGGTCATGCTCCCCAGCCTACGTGATGGTGGACTCACTTCAAAAGTTTAGTCGTTGCACTTTTTGAGTCACTGTGCTTTTCTGGCTTCAGACCGCCGGACCAGCCGGCGGCCCCGAACTTCCAGGGGGAAGCCATGAACTCCATCGCGATCGTCGGCGCCGGCCTCGGCGGACTCGCCTGTGCCCGCGTCCTGCAGCTCCACGGCCTCGACGTCACCGTCTTCGAACAGGAACCCTCGGCCGACGCCCGCGCCCAGGGCGGCACGCTCGACCTGCACGGCGACACCGGCCAGGTCGCCCTCCGCACCGCGGGCCTGTACGAACCGTTCCGTGAATTGGCCCGGCCCGAGGGCCAGCAGATGCGCGCAGTCGACCCGCTCACCGGCGAAGTCGTCATGGACGAGATCCCCGCCGAAGGCGACGACTTCCGCCCCGAGATCGACCGCGGCCAGCTCCGCGGCCTCCTCCTCGGCTCCCTGCGACCCGGCACCGTCCGGTGGGGGCAGCCGATCACCGACGTCACCAAGGCCGGGCAGCTGACCTTCGCCGACGGCGTCACCCGGGACTTCGACCTCGTCATCGGCGCGGACGGCGCGTGGTCCCGCGTCCGCCGCACCCTCACCGGCGTCCGGCCCGAGTACAGCGGGGTCACCTTCGTCGAACTCGGCCTCGACGACGCCGACCGCCGTCACGCCGAACTGGCCGCGCTGCCCGGCCAGGGCACGATGATGACGAAGGTCGACGGGAAGGCGCTCGTCGCGCAGCGCAACAGCAACGGTCACATCCGCTGCTACGCCATCTTCTACGCGCCCGAGGACTGGGCCGCCGGCCTCGACTTCGCCGACACCGCGGCGGTGCGCGCGAACCTGCTGGAGCGCTTCGCCGGCTGGCACCCGAGCGTGCTCGCGTTCCTGTGCGACGTCGACGGCGGGTTCACGCACCGGCCGCTGCACGTCCTCCCCGTGCCGCACGCGTGGACCCACACGCCCGGGCTCACGCTGCTCGGCGACGCCGCCCACCTGATGCCGCCGCTGGGCGTCGGCGCGAACCTCGCCCTGCTGGACGGCACCGAGCTCGCCACGGCGCTGGCCACCGCCCCGAGCGTCGGCGAAGCCGTCCGGACGTACGAAGCCGGAATGCTGCCGCGGTCGATCGAGACGGCGAAGGCGTGCGCCGGTGGCCTGCACGACCTGCTCAGCGACGACTTCCGGTCGATGGCGGCCTGAGGACCTACCGCCGGGCGACCACGCGTGGGTAACATGTTTCCCACGATGTGGTCGTCCCGGCGCACGGTGGGGAGCAGTCCTCCCACTCTCGGTAGCACCCCTTCATGGCTATCCCCCGAACGGACCAGCCGACTACGGAATTCAGCCGCCGTGAGTCCGACAACGGGTGAAACTTACTGTCTTCGTACGCGACCTCGTTAGCATCCGCACATTTGTCCGTTGCTGCGCGTCCCGATCGGGCCTTGAGCACCTCTCACCATCAAGTCCACAAGACGAATGGGGTCGCCAGCGATGAGTACAGAGGGACTCTCGATTCCAGGCATCTCGATCGCCGGCTCGGGGCCATCGGCCGCCGAGCGGGTGCGCAAGCGCGGACTGAGCCTGTTCGGCTCGGTGCCCCGCCCCGCTGTGGTCACGTTCGCCATCGAGGCGGCCGCGGTCATCCTGGCCGTGCTCGACGTCTGGCTGGTGATCCCCGAGAAGGCCCAGCCCTACTCGATCTGGCTCTCCGGCGCCGCGTGCCTCGCGGTCGTGTTCCGCCGGAAGTTCCCGTTCCTCGCCGTGCTGATCGCCGTCCCCGGCTTCCTGGCCGGGTGGGCGCAGCTCGCGTCGATGATCACGCTCGGCATGCTCGCGACCCGGCGCCAGCTGCACTGGCAGGTCTGGGTCGGCGCGGCGCTGGTGTGGTGCTGCCGGTTCGTGCAGTGGCCGTTGGAGGACTTCGCCCAGCTCAGCTGGCGCGAGCACATCCTCGACGGCATCTACGGCGTGCTCGTCGCGGGCATGCCGATCGCGATCGGCCTGCTCATCGGGGCGCGAGCCGAGGTTTCGCACAAGCTCGCCGAGCTGGCCACGAGCCGTGACCGCGAGCGCCGCTTCCACGCCGACGCCGTCCGCGCCGAGGAGCGCGCCCGGCTGGCGCGCGAAATGCACGACGTCGTCTCGCACCAGATCACGCTGATCGCGATGCAGGCCGGCGCGCTGCAGGCCCAGTCCACCGACGACCGGGCGCAGGAGACCGCGCAGGTCATCCGGACGCTGTCGAAGCGGACCCTCGAGGAGCTGCGTTCGCTGCTGAGCGTGCTGCGCGCGGGCGCCGACGACGACGGCCCGAGCCCCGGGATCAACGACCTCGACCGGCTGATCCGGACGTCGGAGGTGCCGGTGCACCTGTCGGTGGAGCACCTGCCGGAGGCCCTGCCGAACCAGGTCTCGGCGGCGGCGTACCGGACGGTGCAGGAGTGCCTGACGAACGTCCACAAGCACGCCCCGGGCGCGACGGCGACGATCCGCATCCAAGGTGAGCACGGGGCGCTCAAGATCGAGGTCCGCAACGAGCGGGCCCGCGGGACGGCGGAGGTACTGCCGTCGGGCGGCCACGGGCTGACGGGGCTGGCCGAGCGGGCTCGCCTGCTGGGCGGCAGCTTCGAGACGTCCGGGATGGAGGACGGCGGGTTCCGGGTCCGGGCGCGGTATCCGCTGGACCGCTGAGGGCGGCCGTCCGGCCCCCGGTATCCAGTCTAGGGGCGAGCACTGACGATTTCGGATTCGACGAAGCTGCGAACGGCGGATTCCGGGCGTATTCGGCAGGAATCCGCCGTTCGCTGCGTTTCCGAGCCGGGAACTGTCGGTGGTCGGCCGTAGCGTGGAAATCGGGGGCTGCTCAGGCGCGCGCACGGCCGGCGTCACGAGGGCGGGCGTGCTTCGACGGGCATGTCGTGTGATTGAAGAGGCATCACGTGTGATTGCGGGGGCATCAGCCGTGATTGAGAGGGCGACTCGCGCGCCGGGAGAGTCGACTCGCGTGCCTGAACGGTCGGACTGCGTACGTGGGAGGTCGACTCGCGTGATTGGGGGTCGGCACGGGCCGGGTTGGAGTTTGGCGCGCGCGAAAAGCCACCCCGAGGTGTCCCGGGGTGGCTTTCGGGCCGGCGGACGCTTAGATGATCTCCCGGCGCTGGCGCAGGCGCTCGAGGGCTTCGGCCAGGATGGCCTCGCCGTCGGCGTCGCTGCGTCGCTCCTTCACGTACGCCAGGTGCGTCTTGTACGGCTCGGTCCGCGGTGCGGCCGGCGGGTTCTTCTCGTCCTGCCCGCCCGGGAGCCCGCAGCGGGGGCAATCCCACTCGTCGGGGATCTCCGCGTCGAGCGCGAACGACGGGCGGGCTTCGTGCCCGTTGGCACACCAGTAGCCGACCCGGCGCCGCGGCGCCGATTCACCTCGTTCCGATTCGCCTGTAGGTCCGGCACCCACCCGGGTGCCCCGAATCGCGTTACCGCCAACCATGAATCCTCACACCTATGGAATCGGCGGCGCGCCCCCCAATAGGCACGCCGAATCGCTGCGCCCCGCCGCCCGTGACCCGGTCTCGATCGACGGTGGAGCGCCGGACGCCTCACACCTTGAGCAGCAGACCCAGCCCCACGATGCTGATCAGCCAGACCGCGCCCAGCAGCAGGGTGATCCGGTCGAGGTTCTTCTCGGCCACGCTCGACCCGGCCAGGCTCGACTGCATCCCGCCGCCGAACAGCGACGACAGGCCGCCGCCACGCCCGCGGTGCAGCAGAACCGCCACCACGAGGAAGACGCTGGAGACGATCAACAGGATTTGCAGGAACAGCTTCATGTCATCCTCTGGGCTCTAGGAGAATGCAGGGGCACGGCATGGTCGTTTCCGACCACCACCGTACCCCTGGACTCGTCCACTGCTGTGTGACGGACCGGATACACAGGCTACCCGGTCGTGGCCTCGATCAGGGCAGCGGCCCGCCCGCGGCGAGTGCGCAGAGTTTCGTGAACTCCTCGCCGTCGAGGCTCGCTCCGCCGACCAGGGCACCGTCGATGTTCTCGCAGCCCACCAGCTCGCTGATGTTGCCCGACTTCACCGATCCCCCGTAGAGCACCCGGACGGACGAAGCGACCTCGTCGCCGTACTTCTCCTGGAGGGTGGCCCGGATGGCCTTGCAGACCTCTTCGGCGTCCGCGGACGACGCGACCTTGCCGGTGCCGATCGCCCAGACCGGCTCGTACGCGACGACCACGTCCTTGACCTGCTCGGCCTTGAGGCCCTTCAGGCCGTCGACCAGCTGCGTCGTGGTGTGGTGGATGTGCTCGCCGGCCTCGCGGACCTCGAGCTTCTCCCCGATGCAGAGGATCGGCGTGATGCCGTGCTTGAGCGCGGCCTTGACCTTCTTGTTGACCAGCTCGTCGGTCTCGGCGTGGTATTCCCGCCGCTCCGAGTGCCCGACGGCGACGAACTTGCAGCCCAGCTTGGCCAGCATCAGGCCCGAGATGTCACCGGTGTAGGCGCCCGAGTCCTGCGGCGCGATGTCCTGCGCGCCGTAGGTGAGCGACAGCTTGTCGCCGTCGACCAGGGTCTGCACGCTGCGGATGTCGGTGAACGGCGGCAGCACCGCCACGTCGACCTTCGCGTAGTACTTCTCCGGCAGCGCGAAGGCGATCTTCTGCACCAGCGCGATCGCCTCGAGGTGGTTCAGGTTCATCTTCCAGTTGCCGGCGATGAACGGCTTGCGTGCCACTAGTTCTTCTCCTCCAGGGCGACCACGCCCGGCAGTTCCTTGCCTTCGAGGTACTCCAGCGAGGCACCGCCGCCGGTGGAGATGTGCGAGAAGCCGTCTTCGGGCAGGCCCAGCTGCCGCACCGCGGCAGCCGAGTCGCCGCCGCCGACCACGGTGAACGCGTCGCTCTTCACGAGCGCCTCCGCGACGGCGCGGGTGCCGCCGGCGAACGCCTCGAACTCGAACACGCCCATCGGGCCGTTCCAGAACACGGTCTTGGCGTCGGCCAGCTTGCCGGCGAACAGCTCCCGGGTTGCCGGGCCGATGTCGAGGCCCTCGCGGTCGGCCGGGATCGCGGTGGCGGCGACGACCTCGTGCTCGGCGTCGGCCGCGAAGCCCGTGGCGGCCAGCACGTCCACCGGCAGCACCAGCTCGACGCCGCGCTTCTCGGCCTCGGCGAGGAAGCCCTTCACCTGGTCGAGCTGGTCGGCCTGCAGCAGCGAGTTGCCGACCTCGTGGCCCTGGGCCTTGAGGAAGGTGTACGCCATGCCGCCGCCGATGAGCAGCCGGTCGACCTTGGTCAGCAGGTTCGCGATGACGCCGAGCTTGTCGGACACCTTCGCGCCGCCGAGCACGACCACGTAGGGCCGCTGCACGTCGTCGGTCAGCTTCTTGAGCACGTCCAGCTCGGCCAGCACCAGGCCGCCCGCGTACGCCGGGAGCACCGACGCGACCTCGTAGACCGAGGCCTGCTTGCGGTGCACGACGCCGAAGCCGTCGGAGACGAACGCGCCGCCCGGGACGAGCGCGCCCAGCTCGGCGGCCAGCTCGGAGCGGTCCACGGCGTCCTTGCTGGTCTCGCGCGCGTCGAAGCGCACGTTCTCCAGCAGAACGACACGACCGTCGGCCAGGCCGCCGGTCAGCGCCTTCGCGGACTCGCCGACCAGGTCACCGGCCAGCGCGACCTCGGCGCCGAGCAGCTCGGAGAGCCGCTTGGCGACCGGGGCCAGCGTGTACTTCGGGTCCGGCTCGCCCTTGGGGCGGCCGAGGTGCGCGGTGACGACGACCTTGGCGCCCGCGTCGGCGAGCTTCTTGATCGTCGGCAACGCCGCGCGGACCCGGCCGTCGTCGGTGATGCGGTCCCCGTCGAGCGGGACGTTCAGGTCGCTGCGCACCAGCACGTAGCGGCCCTGAACGCCCTCGCCCAGCAGGTCGTCGAGGTTCTTGACGCTCATCTGTTCAGGAGAGCTTCGAACCGACGAGCTTGACCAGGTCGGCGAGGCGGTTGGAGTAGCCCCACTCGTTGTCGTACCAGCCGACGACCTTGACCTGGTTGCCGATGACCTTGGTCAGCGGCGCGTCGTAGATGCAGGACGCGGGGTCGGTGACGATGTCCGAGGACACGATCGGGTCGTCGCTGTAGCGCAGGATCCCGGCCAGCGGGCCGTCGGCGGCGGCCTGGTAGGCGGCGTTGATCTCCTCGATCGTGGCGGCCTTGGTCAGGGTGACGGTGAGGTCGGTGGCCGAGCCGGTCGGCACCGGGACGCGCAGCGCGTAACCGTCGAGCTTGCCCTGCAGCTCCGGCAGCACGAGGCCGATGGCCTTGGCGGCGCCGGTGGAAGTCGGCACGACGTTGATCGCGGCGGCGCGGGCACGGCGGAGGTCCTTGTGCGGCGCGTCCTGCAGGTTCTGGTCCTGCGTGTAGGCGTGCACGGTGGTCATCAGGCCCTGCTCGATGCCGAAGGCGTCCTGCAGGACCTTGGCCAGCGGGCCGAGGCAGTTCGTGGTGCAGGAGGCGTTGGAGATGATCACCTGCGAGCCGTCGTACTTGTCGTCGTTGACGCCGAGCACGATGGTCAGGTCCTCGCCCTTGGCGGGCGCGGAGATGATGACCTTCTTGGCACCGCCGGCGATGTGCGCCTTGGCGGCGTCGGCGTTGGTGAAGAAGCCGGTCGACTCGACGACGACGTCCACGCCCAGGTCGCCCCAGGGCAGGTTGGCCGGGTCGCGCTCGGCGAGGGCCTTGATGGTCTTGCCGTCGACGACGATGCCCTCGTCGCTGACGCTGACCTCACCCGGGAACCGGCCCAGGATGGAGTCGTACTTCAGCAGGTGGGCCATGGTCGCGACGTCGCCGAGGTCGTTGAAGGCGACGACCTCGATGTCGTGGCCGCTCGCCTTGACGGCGCGGAAGAAGTTGCGGCCGATCCGGCCGAAGCCGTTGACACCTACGCGAACGGTCACTGCTGCCACTCCTCTGAGGATCGGCCGGGAGTCCCGGCCGTGACTTGCGGGCTCGCGGCCACCCTAGCGTGCGGGCATGCGCGTCCCTGACTGCCCTGACGAGACTTCCACCACTTGGCGAACGGGTCAAGAATCGATTAAGAAGCCGGGGAGGAAAGCGGGGTCGCGTTCACACGGGTGACACCCGGACCACAGCGGACCAGTGGGGCCCCCGACGCTGGTGTTTCAGCTGGGAGTCCGGGGTACGCCGGAAGTCGAAGTGACGACGGCAGTCAGGTACTGGAACGATTCAGTGGATCTTCCGGACCCTGGCCCCCACGGTGGTTTTCGCGGAGTCCGCGGGCGGAGCGTGAGGTCGATGACTCGACCGATCCAGCGACCGGTTCACCCCGTCAGCTCCCGCTCCAAGGGCGTCCGGAACCGCGGCACGGCCCGGACCTCGCCGTACCAGCTCGCGCACCGGTCCGCTTCCGCCTCGACCGTCGCCGCGACCTCCGTCCCCACGTCCTCCAGCAGCCGGTAGGCGATTTCACCCGACGCGCGCTGGGCCCAGCCGCCCACGATGCGGCCGGACGCCCAGATCGTCGGGCCGATGTTGCCGCTGCGGTCGAACAGCGCCGGGCGGTGCGGGCCCAGGAACCAGTCGCGCTCCTGCCAGCCCATCGGCGTCGGGTCCAGGGCCGGGAGGAACGCCACCCACGGCGGTGGCGTCGGCACCGGCGACAGATCGTCCGGCAGCACGACGCCGGGCACGCCGTCGAGGTCGACCTCCACCGGGGACAACGCGGAGAGGGCCTTCTTCGTCTGGCCTGCCGTCCAGCCCGTCCACCAGCGCAGGTCCGTCACCGGCGCCGGGCCGTACGCGCGCAGCCAGCGACGGGCCAGCTCGACCCGCGCCTCCTCCGCGCCCCACGAAGGCAACCCCGGGACCCAGGAATCCAGCGGGTGCCAGACGTACTGGCTGCTGAGCCAGCTCCCCCGCGGACGGCCGCGCGCGATCCGGCCGTCGGCGGCCAGCAGGAACAGCACCCGGCTCGTGACGTTCCCGATCGCTTCGTACGGCTTGCCCGCCGCCATCAGCAGCTGCTGCCGCAACCGCGGCTCGTCCTCGCTGAGCTGCTGCGCCGTCGCCGAGCCGCGGGCGCGCAGCGCCGCCTCGACCGACGCTTCGACGTCCAGGAGCCACTTCCCCGGCTCCGGCACGTTCTCCGGGTATCCCTGCTGCCCCAGGTGCTGCTCCAGCAGCTTCCGCTGCTTGACGGCGATGTCCGCGGAACACCCCGCCTGCACGAGCGCCGCCGTGTCCAGGCCGGTGACGAACACCGTGCGCCGCATGCCGAGCAGCCGCAGCAAGGTCCGGTCTTCGTACAACGCCCGTTCGACCGCGGCGATCGCCGGTGAAGCGAGCCGCGCGCTTGCCGACAGGTGCACGGTCGCCGGGTCCGTGGCGTGCAGGGCCACCACGCCGGCCACGGCGTCGGAGACCGTGGCCGCGGGCGCGGCCAGGTGGTGCCGGACCGCGAGGCGGGCCCGGCGCTGCTCGGTGGTGATCGTCGGAGGAGGCACCCGCTGTTGATACCACCCGGCACCGACAAAAACGCCTGGTCGCCCGGCCCGGCCTGGCGATAGCCTGGCGAAATGGTTTCCGGTGCGCACTTCGCGGCCTTCGCCGCACTGACGTTCCTCATGGTCGTCGTCCCCGGGCCGAGCGTGCTGTTCACCATCAGCCGCGCGCTCACGGTCGGCCGGCGCGACGCGCTCCTCACCGTCCTGGGCAACTCGGTGGGTGTCTACACGCAGGTCGTCGCGGTCGCGTTCGGCCTCGGCGCGCTCGTGACGACGTCGGCCGCGGTGTTCACCGCGATCAAGATCACCGGTGCGGTCTACCTGGTGTACCTGGGCATCCAGGCGTTCCGGCACCGGCGGAAGCTCACCGACGCGATGGCGGCGAAGGTGCGGGCCACGCCCGGCCGGGTCCTGGTCGTGCTGCGCGACGGGTTCGTCGTCGGCTTCGCGAACCCGAAGTCGATCGTGTTCCTCGCGGCCCTGCTCCCCCAGTTCGTCGAGCGGGCCGCCGGGTCCGTCCCGGTCCAGATGCTGCTGCTGGGCCTGTGCCTGCCGGCGATCGCGCTGACCACCGACAGCGCGTGGGCGCTGGTGGCGGGCACTGCCCGTGCCTGGTTCGCCCGCTCACCGAAGCGCCTGGAGATGGTCGGCGGCACCGGTGGTCTCGTGATGATCGGCCTCGGCACCACGCTGGCCTTCACCGGCCGGGGTGACTGAGCACCAGCTCCAGCAACCCCGGGAACGCCGCGTCGAACTCCAGGCGCCGCAAGCGGTTCAGCCGCCGCGGGCCCGCGTCGCGCTGCTCGATCAGGCCCGCCGCGCGCAGCACCGAGAAGTGGTGGCTGAGCGTCGCCTTCGCCACCGGCAGGTCGAACGTGCCGCACGCCTTCGTCCACTCCGGGACCGCGGCCAGCTCGCGCAGGATGCTGCGGCGCACGGGATCGGCGACCGCGGCGAGGGCGTCCTGCAGGGACACCTCCGCCGGGACGCCGTGGGTCAGGCCGCGCGCCCGCGCCGTGGTCACCGCAGGGCCTCCGCCAGCGCCGGCCACCACTCCCGGGGCAGGTCACCGGCCGGGACGACGACCTGGTCCGCGCCGGCGGCCCGGTACTCGCGCAGGCGCGCCACGACCGCGTCGAGGTCGCCGCGCACCGTCAGCCCGTCGACCAGCCGGTCCGAGAGATCGGCGATGTCGGCGTCGGTGAAGCCCATGCGGCGGAAGTTGTTCGCGTAGCCGGGAATCCCGGCCAGGAACCGCAGCGAGCCCCCGCGGGCGCGCTCGCGGGCGACGCCGGGGTCGGCCTCCGCGACGACGCTCAAGAGCACGACCAGCTGCTTCCCCGCGCCGAGGATCTCCCGCGCCGAAGCGACGTAGTCGGTCGTCACCAGGTACGGGTACGCGCCGGACGCGCGGTCGCGCGCCAGTTCCAGCATCTTCGGGCCCAGCGCCGAAAGGATCCGCGCGGACGCGGGGACGGTGTCGTCCAGCTCGTCGAGGTAGTCGTTCAGCGTGGCCAGCGGACGCTGGCCGTGGGCGCCGCCGAGGCCGACGACGAACCGCCCGGCCGGCAGGTCCGCGTACGCCCGCGCGACGTCGGCCGCGGGCACCCGGTCGACGGGGAGGATGCCGCTGGCGACCGGGATCTTCGCGGTCCCGTGGATCACGTCGGTGATCAGCGGCAGGTTGCTGCCCTGCCCGCCCGGCAGCCAGAGCGCGGCGTACCCCAGCTCGTCCAGCTCGGCGGCGGCCGTGACGGTCTCCGGCCCAGTCGTGTTCAGCGTGGCGCCCAGCGCCCCCAGGTTCGTCATGCGCCCGGCAACCACGGAGCCGCGGGAGATGTTCCCGTCACGCCGTCTGTTCGTCCTCAGCGGAATCTTCTTCGGCCGGCTTGCTGAACATCCGGGTCGCCGAAAGCCGCGCGACGCCGTCCGGGTCGCCCAGGTCGTCCAGGGAGGTGCGGATCGTCGAATCCACCGACAGGTACTTCCGGCCGGCCCGCAGGTCGGCGTCGTTGCGCAGCCGCACGATCAGCGGGAACTCCGCCAGCGCGCCCGCATCGAACAGGCCTGTCGTGTAGATCAGCTGCACGCCCAGCGCCTCGGCCACCGCGCGCTGCAGCTCCAGCAGGTACCCGGCGGACGCGCGGCCGATCGGGTTGTCCAGGAACAGCACGCCCGAGTGCCGGTTGCGGGCCTTGCCGCGGTTGTTGGCCCGCAGCGCGGCCAGGGTGCAGTACAGGATGATCGCCGCGGTCAGCTGCTGGCCGCCGGAGAAGACGTCGCGGATCTCCGAGACGCGCTGGCGTTCGGTCCGCAGCACCGAGTCCGGCTTGAGCATGTCGACGCGGAACCCCTTGGGCGCCGCGGCCCGGACCCCGCGCAGCACCAGCGAAAGCCCGTCGCGCTTGACGTCTCGGCCATCCGCGGTCTTGCCGACGGCGGCCTCGTCGACGACCTCGCCGAGCTTCTCGGTGAGCGCGTTGTCCTCCAGCTCGGTGAAACGGATGCGGAGGAACTCCTGCCCGGACCAGTCGCCGAGGCCGTCGGGCAGCCGCGAGACGCGCTGGGCCGAGCGCAACGTCCGGAGCGCGCCGTCGACCATGCCCTGCAGGCGCGTGATGATGCCGCCGCGGTGCCGGTCGATCTGCGCGAGGTCGTCGGTGAGCGACCGCAGCCGCGGCCGCAGCGCCTCGGCCCACTCGGCGGCGTGCGCCGGGAGCTGGTCGCGCTTGACCGAGATGACCTGCTGGCGCACCGGCGTGCTCAGCTTCTCGAACCGCTTCTCCGTCGCGTACTGCGCGAGCTGGTCGGCGGCCGCGCGCACCCGCCGGTCACCCGCGTCGGCGGCTTCCTGCGCGTCGGTGAAGGTGGCGTTCAGCCGGGTGTGCTGGGCACGCGCGGTCTCGACGTCGCCGTCGTACGCGGCGGCGTCCTCGTCGGTCACCAGGTGCGCCATCGACTCGGCGAGCAGCGAGAAGCCCGAGGCGGAACTGCGAGCCGAGTCCAGGGTGGCTTCCGCCGCGGCCCGGCGTTCCTGCAGCTCTTCCCACTTGCGCGCGGCCGCCGAAGCTTCCAGCCCGGCCGCGTCGATCAGCTCCAGGCCGTGCTCGATGTCGCGCGGCTTCTCACCGATGACGCCGTTCTGCAGCGGCAGCGCGTCCAGCTCCGCGCGTCGTGTCGAGACCAGCCCGATCGCTTCGGTGCGTTCGTCCTCCAGGCCGTCGACGACCCGCCGAGCGCGGGCCAGGGCCGCCGCGCGGGCCGACGCGTCGGAGCCGTCGGGCGTCTCCAGCAGCTCGGCCGCGCGGACGCGAACCGCCTCGTCGAGGGATTCGACGGCCGACCCGGCGGCCGCTTCGGCGGACTCGGCCTGCTCCAGCTCGGCCCGCAGGTCGCTGCCGACCTCGACCTTCGCGTACGACTCGGACGCCGACAGGTAGGTCCGGCGCAGCGCGTCGACCGGCTCGGACGGCACCGGGCCGTCCCCGGCCTCGGCGGCCCCGGGGACCTCGGCCAGCTCGGCGCGGGCGGTGGTCGCGGTCCGGCGGTGGCCGTCGGCGGTGCGCTGCTCCTCCCCCGCCTGCTCACGCAGCCGCGCGGCCTTGCCCGCGGCGTCGGCGGCCTGGAGGTCGGCGCGTTCGGCGATCTCGGTCGCGCGCTCGACGTCTTCGGTCCACTCGGCGATCCGCGCGCTGCGGGCCCCCAGCTCCCCGAGCCGTCGTGCTTTCTCCTCGGCTTCGGCCGCGGCGGCCCGCAGTTCCGGGACGCGCTCCCGCAGCGACACGGCTTTTTCGCTCAGCCGCGCGAACTCCGCGTCGGCCTGCGCCAGCGCGGTGCGAGCGGTTTCGCGCGCGGTCCGGGCCGCCTGGGCCTGCTCGGCCAGGGTCGCGACGGCGCCGGGCGGGTAGTCCTCACGCCACGTCGTGAGCTTCCACGTCAGGGCGCCGTCCGCGGACAGCTTGGCGGACAACGACTCCAGGCGCCGCTGCCGCTCGGTGTGCCGCCGGGCGACGGCTTCCCGTTCGGCGTCGGCGGCTTCTTCGTCGTACATGGCGGGGTTCGGCGGCACGAGGAACTCGACGCCGGGTGCGGACGGCGCCTCGGCCAGCAGCGCGTCCGTGGTGCCGACGGCGATGATCGCGCTCGGCAGCAACCGCCGTGTCGTCAGCACCTCGCGAGCCCGATCGGCGTGCGAGGCATCGTTCAGCAGCACGCCGGACACCAGCTGCGGCAGGCTTTCCAGCACTTCGGCGCGCCGGGAAGGGTCCAGTTTGGACAGATAGCGCCAGCCGGACCACGCGGTGATCCCGGCTTCTTCGAGCGCGTCCAACGCGGCCTGGACGTCTTCCGGCGGCGGCAGCAGGCCGCCGGAGCCGAGGGCGGCCAGGGCACGTTCGTCGGCAGACTCCTCCATCCGCAGCGCCGTCTGCTCCTTCTCAACAGCCGCGCTCGCCTCGCGCAGGCGTTCCAGCAGCACCGGCAGGTCGCTTTCGAGGGCGACGTCGTCGGCGCCGAGCAGCTCGACCAGGCGGCCTTCGGCGGCGAGCGCGTCGGTGCGGCGGTGAGCGCGGTCGAGGTCCTCGGTGGCGCGCTCGAAGCGGTCCTGCGTGGTGCCCGCGAGCTGGTGCGCCTCGTTGACGGCCCGTTGCGCCGCTTGGAGATCCGTCGCGACGCGGTCCAGTTCCTGCTCGCGGCGGGTCAGCTCGGCCATGGCGGACTCGGCCGCGGACCGGGCGGCCCGCGACGCCTCGGCGACGTCGGCGCCCGACGGCAGCAGCCCGGCGCGGACGGCGTTCTGGACCTCCTCGCGCAGCTCCGTGATCCGCGCGGTCAGCCCGCGCGCCTCGGCGCGCCGTCCGGCGGCGAGGTTCGCAGCCTCGTCGCGTTCGGTCTGCGCCTTCTCGGCCTCCGCGCGCAACGCGCCCGCGTGTGCCTCGGCCTTGTCCGCTTGACGCTGCGCGTCCTGCGCCAGCGCGTGCAACCCGCGCGCGAGCGCCGAAGCGGCGTCGTTGCGCGCCTGCAACGCCGGACGCGCCTTCTCCTCACGGTTGCCGACGAGTTCGCGCAGGTCCTTGGCCTTGCGGGCCGCGTTCAGCTGGTTGAGCACCGTCGCGGTCTCGCGCCAAGCCTCCGCCTCGGTCTTCGCCGAAGCCAGTTCCGCGTCGACGCGCTTGCGGACCTCCTGGGCCTCGTCCAGGCGCAGCACGGCTACCAGGCGACGCAGCTCCGTGACGGCCGCCGAGAGCCGCCGGTGGTCGCCCTCGGCGAGCTTCTCCGCCGACTTGACCTCGGTGACGTGGTCTTCCAGGCTGGACAGCCGCGCGTTCTCCAGCTCGTTGCGCGCGACGACGCGCCCGGCCAGCTCGGCCATGGCGGCCTTCGCGGTCTCGGCGATCTTCCGCGACTCCGCGGCGACGCCCTCTTCGGCGGCCAGCGGGCCCAGCAGGTCGAGCGCACCGGCGACGAAGTCGCGTTCCGACAACAGATCTCCGCGCTGCGCCAGGTTGTGCGCGTAGGTCGAGACGACCTCGGCGAGGTCCTTCGGCTCGTCCTCGGAGATGACCGCGCGCAGCAGGAACTCGACGAACGCGTCGTCGGTGCCGAAGGCGAACGCGTCGGCCGCCTCGCCCTCGCCCGCGTTCATCGCGCGCTGGTAGCGGAACAGCTCGGTGTCGAGGCCGATGGTGTCGAGCCGGCCGGTCCACTCGTGGTGGCGCCGGGTCCAGGACAGTTCCAGCTCGGGCTCGGCCAGCTGGGCGGCGGCGAGCTTGTCGTGGAAGCCGGACATGGTGAGCAGCCGGCCGTCCTGGGTCATCGGCAGCGAGTCCAGGCCCAGCGCCGGCGTCGGGCGGAAGCAGTACCAGGAGTCGACGAGGTTCTCGGAGTCGGCGGACACGACGTGCCCGCGCCACTCGGAGACCTTGCCGGTGATGATCCGGTGCCCGCTCTCGACGTGCAGCCACTCCAGCACGACGTGCGAGACGTCCTTGGCGGCGACGAACTTCTCGAGGACCTTGGTGCTGGTGGTGCCGACGACCTGGCGGCGCCCGGGCAGCATGACCGAGAAGATCAGCTTGATCAGCACGGACTTGCCGCCGCCGTTCTCCAGGAACAGCACGCTCGCCGGCGACGGGCGGCGTAGCTCGGCGGGGCCGGTCGCGTGGATGCCGGCGCTGAACAGGGCGTCCTGCTGCGGCGCGGTGATCTTGGCGCCGACGCCGCTGAAGTCGAGGACGACGTCCTGGTAGCGGGCGCCCGCCGGGCCCACCGAGTGCAGGCGGACCCGCGAAAGCTCGTACATCTACTCCCCTTTTACAGCGTGTCCGACGACGTCGCGCGCAGCGTGCCCCCGGCGTTCGCGACGGCCACGACGTCCAGGGACAGGAGGTCGTCGAAGGCGGCGTCGGCCGCGAGTTCGCGGACCTGGATCTGGTAGCGCGGCGTGGTCCGGTAGGTGCCGCCCTGTTCGTCGCTCACCGGGACGAGGAACCCCTGGTCGGCGAGGAAGCGGAGGGCGCGGCTGACCATGCCGCGGGTGGTGTCGGCGGCGAGGCGGCCGTCCTTCGTTGCCGCGGCCGCGGGACGGCGGGCGTAGGCGCGCCAAGCCTGTTCGAGTTCCGGCGCGTCGGCCAGCGGGTCGTTGTTCGCTTCGGCCGCCGCGGCGCGTTCGTCGAGCATCCGGGCGGCTTCGCGGACCATCGCGTCGACCTGCTCGACGCTGACGCGGCCGATGTAGGTGTCGTTCGCGAGGTCGTCCGGGCGCGGGTAACCCAGCGCCGCGGCGGCGAGGTGGATGAGGCCGTGCAGCACCTTCTCGGTCTCGCGGCGCTCGCGGATCTTGGCCTGGCGGGCGTAGGAGTCCATCTTGATCTCGAACACGGACTCGTCGGTGGCCGCGAGGACCGCGCCGGCCTGCTGGTTGACTTCGAGGACCATCAGGCCGAGCCCGGCGGCGACGGCGTGGGTGAGCGCCTTGAACGCGTTGTCCTCGCCGTAGCGGCGCACGAGGTCGCCGTAGACGACGTCGCGGGCCGGCAGCTGCTTCGGCCGCATGCCGAAGGCGACCAGCCGGGCCGCGGCCTCGGCGTCCACGCTGCTGTGGGACAGCGCCATTACGCGACTTCCTCTTCTTCGTCGGCACGCTCTACGGCGGCGGTGGACAGGAGCAGGTCGGCGCCGCCGAAGTCCGGGTCGTCGAGCAGGGTGCCGTCGTCGACGGCGAGCAACACCTGCCGGTCGCCCTGGCGCCGGGCCGCGCCGACCCCGGGACTGTAAGCGTGGACCGCGCGCAGCGCGACCAGGGCGGCGAGGCCGGGCTGGCGGCTGCGGCGGGCCTCGTCGAGCAGGCCGGACAGCCGCCGGGGCACCTCGGGCAGGTCGAGCAGCTCGTCGGCGGCACGCCAGACGTCGTCGCCGAACTTGTCGGTGATGTCGGCGGGCATCAGCTCCGGTTCGGGGATTTCCCCGACGAGCTGGTCGCGTTCGGGAGCCGGCCGCAGCAGCAGCGACACCAGGGACGACAGCGACGGCACGACCGGCGCGGTGATGCCCGCGGCGGCGTGGAAGAAGTGCTCGACCGGCGCGACGGCGTCGGCCAGCGGCAGCCCGAGCGTCGGCACCAGGAGCTGGCCGAACAGGTCGAGCGTCGCGCGCTGGGGCGGGCCGGAGAACTGCTGGCGGTCCTGTTCGGCGCGGAACACCGCGCCCGCGTCGGCGAGGCGGGACTGCAGGCGCGTGTGGCGGCGGATGCAGTCGCCGACGATGTCGACCAGCTCGGCGGCGCGGCGCTTGCGGTCGAGGTCCTCGGTCTCGTCGCGGGCGGTGGTGATGTTCTTGAGGATGGCGTTCTCGGCGCGGAAGCGGGCCTCGATGTGGCTGAGCGCGCTGTCGAGGAGTTCCGGGACCTCGCGTTCCCAGTCGACCGACCGGACGTCCCGGCGGGTCGCGTCGAGCTTCGCGCGCAGGGTCTCGCCGTACTGGACGGTCCGGTAGCGGGCCTGCTCGGCGGCCAGCTTGGCGTCGGCCAGGCGGCCTCGGTTGATGAGGTTCTCGAGCTTGACCTCGGCGGCGATCTGCGCGGACTCGACGTCGGTGTCGAGGGCGCCGACGAGGACGTTGATGGCCTCGTCGGTGGCGCGCAGGTAGACCTCGCCGTCGCGGGCGGCCAGCTCGACGAGCAGCTTGAAGTCGAACTGGCGCCGCTGGTAGCCGCCCGGGCCCATCGAGCCGTAGACGCGCCGGAAGCCGCGCTCGGTGGTGCCGACGTTGATCAGGTTGTCCAGCACCCACTTCGCGACGCGGACGTGCTCCTCGGGCATCCGCGAGGGCGCCTGCTGCGCGATGAAGGGCAGCAGGCGGTCGATGACCTCGTCGTGGCCGGCGCCGGTGTCGAAGTCCATCGCGATGGTGACCTGGTCGATCGTGTGCAGCGCGATCTCGGCCATCTGGTAGATCGTGGCGTCGGCCCAGTCGAGCTTCGCCTTCCGCGCGTCCAGGTCGTGCAGCGGCGCGGTGCAGGCGAGCGCCTTGAGCCGACGGGTCAGCCCCTCGTCGGCCAGTCCCATCGCGGCCCTGTCGTCGTCTCGCACAGCAGGCCAGGCTAGTCGGCCACCCTCTGCGCACGCTCGGGTGACTCCATCCATGCCTCCACCACCACCCTCAACGGTCACGCTGACGCGTCGCAGTGTTTGTATTAACGTCCCCCTCATGCGTGAGATGAGCCGCGAAGAGTGGTGGCAGTTCGCTTCCGAGGGGACCCGCACGGGCAAGCTCGGCCTGGTCAGGGCCAACGGTGCCCCGATCGTGACCCCGATCTGGTTCCTGCTGAACGAGGGCCCCGACGGCGACGAGCTGATCTTCACCACCGGCACCGAGACGCTGAAGGGCAAGGCGATCCGCCGCGACCCACGGATTTCCCTGGTCGTCGACGACCAAGAGCCGCCGTATTCGTACGTGCAGTTCACCGCCGAGGCGCGGCTGACCCACGACTTCGACGACATGCTGGCGTGGGCGACGGAGCTGGGTGCCCGGTACATGGGTGCCGAGCGGGCCGAGGAGTACGGGAAGCGCAACGCCGTCCCGGAGGAATCGCTCGTCCGGGCGAAGATCACCAAGGTCGTCGCGCGGGCGGACATCGCCGGCTGACCTCGTTTTCGCGGTACTCTGCCCGGTGGGGGTGGGGTTTCATGCTTTCAGGTGAGGACAGCAGACGCGACGCCGTCAAGGCGATCCTGAGCTCCGGCCAGCGCGAGCTGGTCGCCGAGCTGGAACGGCTGGACGGCGGGGGCCGCTTCGGGCGGTCGGCGTGGCAGCGGCCCGACGGCGGGGGCGGGCAGGCGCGGCTGCTGGAGAACGGTGACGTCTTCGAGCGCGCCGGCGTCAACTACTCGGCCGTGCACGGCGAGCGCGTGCCGGACGCCGTGGCCGCGCAGCACGGGCTGGCCCCGGACAGCGGGTTCTTCGCGACCGGGCTGTCGGTGGTGATCCACCCGCGCAACCCGTACGTTCCGGCGTTCCACGCGAACTTCCGGTACTTCGAGTCGGGCGGCACGTGGTGGTTCGGCGGCGGCGCGGACCTGACGCCCTGCTACGGCTTCGCCGACGACGCGACCCACTTCCACCGCGTGCTGCGGGACTACTGCGGCACGCTCGACCCGGCGTTCCACGCGCAGGCCAAACGGGCGTGCGACGAGTACTTCCGGCTGCCGCACCGCGACGAGACGCGCGGGATCGGCGGCATCTTCTTCGACCACCTGCGCCCGCCGGGCCCGGACGGCTGGCGCCGCGCGGCGGCCTTCGCGGCGACGGGCATCGCGACGATCGCGCGGGCCTACCTGCCGATCGTGCGGCGGCGGTGCGCACTGCCCTACGGCGAGCGCGAGCGGCAGTGGCAGCTGTACCGCCGCGGACGGTACGTCGAGTTCAACCTGGTCCACGACCGCGGGACGCGGTTCGGGCTGCAGACCGGCGGGTACGTCGAGGCGATCCTCATGGCGCTGCCGCCGCTGGCGCGGTGGGAGTTCGAGCTGACGCCCGAGCCGGGGAGCGCCGAGGCCGAGCTGGCCGGGTTCCTCGTGCCGCGGGACTGGGCCGGGGAGTCCGCGGCGCGGGTCGCCGGCTGACGCACCGCTGAGCGGGAAACCCTTCTTCACCAAGGGTGAGCGCCCGTGTCGAGTATTGACACGGCCCGCTCGGAGGGTGTGAGATCTGTCCCTATAGATAGGAAACTTTCCTAACTATTGACCCGTGGTCCGCCGACCATCCGCCCGGTCACCCCCTGTCCCCAACCCACGCAGGAGGCTCCCAGTGGCACCCCGTCCACCGTGGCGCGCGGTACTGGCCGGCACCGCCGTCGCGGCGCTCGGCCTCACCGCACTCAGTCCGGTAAGCGCTTTCGCAGTATCATCCGGGGCCGCGCCCCGGACCCCGGCCGGGGGACAAGCCCCCCTGGACCCCCCAAAAGCGGCGGCGGACACCGACTACGAATCCGAGAACGCCGTGATCTCCCAGGGCGTCGTCGAATCGAACCACGCCGGCTACTCCGGCACCGGGTTCGTCAACTTCGACAACGTCGCCGGCAGCTACGTCGAATACTCCGTGAACGCCGCGCAGGCGGGCACGCACACGCTGACCTTCCGCTACGCCAACGGAACCGCCGACAACCGGCCGGTGAAGCTGCTCGTCGACGGCGGCGACAAGGGCACCCTCGACTTCCCCGGCACCGGCGCGTGGACGACGTGGCAGACCGTCAGCGCGAACGTGCAGCTGACCGCCGGGGTCAACAAGATCCGCACCACGGCGACCACCGCCAACGGCGGCCCGAACGCGGACAAGCTCACCGACACCTTCATCTCGCCGACCGACGGCGAACCGCCGACACCGCCGTCGAACCTCAAGGCGACCACCATCCTCCCGACCGCGGCGACCTTCACCTGGACCGCCGCGACCGACAACGTCGGCGTCGTGCGCTACGAGATCAACCGCGGCGGCAACATCCTCAAGACGGTCGACGGCACCACGACCAGCGCGACCGTCGACAACCTCACCCCGAACACCGCCTACGACATCTCGGTCGGCGCGTACGACGCCGCCGGCAACCCGTCGCAGCAGAGCAACGTGGTCACCTTCACCACCCCGCCGAGCGACGACACCACCCCGCCGACCGTGCCGGGAAACCTGCGCTCCACCGGCGTCACCGCGAACAGCGTTTCCCTGGCGTGGAACGCTTCCACCGACAACGGCGGCACGATCGCGGGCTACGACGTCTACCAGGGCACCACGAAGGTCGCGACCACGACGTCCCTCGCGGCGACGGTCACCGACCTGGACCCGAGCACGTCGTACACCTTCACGGTCAAGGCGCGCGACCCCGACGGCAACAGCTCCGCGGCGAGCAACGCGGTCACCGCCAAGACGAGCGCGCCGGGCGGCGCCGGGGGCATCCCGGAGTACGACAAGGACATCGCGAAGGTCGACCTCGCCTGGGCGGTGGACTTCCTGCCGAACGGCAACGCGCTGGTGACCGAGCGGGACCGGTTCGAGATCCTCTTGGTGACGCCGTCCGGCCAGAAGACCACGCTGGGCACGGTGCCGGGCGCGGTCGGCACCAACGGCGAAGGCGGCCTGCTCGGCTTGGCGATCTCGCCGAACTGGGCGTCCGACCACGCGATCTACGTCTACCACACGGCTTCCGGTGACAACCGGATCGTGAAGATGACCTACGACGGCACCACGCTGTCGTCGACGTCGACGCCGGTGCTCACCGGGATCGCGAAGAACCGCTACCACAACGGCGGCCGGATCAAGTTCGGCCCGGACGGCAAGCTGTACGCCACCGTGGGCGACGCGAAGAACAGCGACAACGCGCAGAACAAGAGCTCGCTCAACGGGAAGATCCTGCGGCTCAACCCGGACGGCTCGGCGCCGAGCGACAACCCGTTCTACGCCACCGGCGGCAACGCGCGGTACGTCTGGAGCTACGGCCACCGCAACCCGCAGGGCCTGGCCTGGGACTCCCGCGGCCAGCTGTGGGCGGCGGAGTTCGGCGAGAGCAGCCAGGACGAGCTCAACCTGATCCAGAAGGGCGGCAACTACGGCTGGCCGAGCTGCGAAGGCACGCAGGGCAGCTGCAGCGGCTTCATCGCGCCGAAGAAGACCTGGCCGACGTCGCAGGCGGGGCCGTCCGGGATCGAGATCGTCAACGACTGGATCTACATCGCCGGCGTCACCGGCGAGCAGCTGTTCGCCACGCAGATCAACGCCGCCGGCACCGGCGTCGGCACGGTGTCGACGCTGTTCTCCGGCCGGTGGGGCCGGCTGCGCTCGGTCACGAAGACCCCGGACGGCGGGCTGTGGCTGACGTCGACGAACAACGACAAGAACGGCGGCACGCCGTCGGTGCTGGACAACGTGATCGTGCGGCTGAAGTTCCCCGGCGGCGCCACGCCGGGTGGCTTCAAGCTGACCAGCACCGCCTTCGCGGACAACGCGACCATCCCGGACAAGTACACCTGCGCCGGCGACGGCACGGCGGGCCAGGACCCGTCGCCGCCGCTCGCGTGGGGCGCGTCCACCGGCGCGAAGGGCTACGCCGTCGTGCTCGCCGACGTGGCCAACAACGGCGACAAGCTGCACTGGGCGATCTGGGACGTCCCGGCGTCGGCTCGCTCGCTGCCGGAAGGGCTCGGGGCGGGGTACACCGTCCCGAACCAGGGTGGCGCGAAGCAGAAGGCCATGGGCAGCGGGGCGACCGCGCAGCAGTTCTTCGGCCCCTGCCCGGGCGGGTCCAGCCACCCGTACACGTTCACGCTCTACGCCTTGAACACCGCGACGGTCCCCGGCCTGAGCTCGTCCTCGACGATGGCCCAGATCGAAACGGCGATCAAGGCCGCGTCGACGGCGAGCGTCGTGCTGCACGGCAAGTCCAGCGCGGCGGCCTAGAAGCCGCGGCAGGGGTGACCGGAGCGGCGCCGGTCACCCCTGCCGCCCTACTGCGTCCCCGCCACGCGGCGGAGGTGCGCGTCGACGTCGAAGCCGTGTTCCTCCAGGCGGCGCCGGGCGAGCAGGAGCTCGTCGGGGGTGAACAGGTCCGCGTACTCCTCGCGCAGCATCGTCGCCTCGGAGCTGCGGCCGAGCTGGTTCTTCTCCCAGAGGACGGTGAAGCCGCCGGCGGTCCCGGCACCGCGCAGCAGCAGGCGGGCCGCCTCGACGCCGCCGTGCTCGCGGACCATGCGCTCGAACTGGGCCGGCCGGTAGCCGTAGTCCTTGGCGAGGACCTGGCAGCCGTCGAGGAGATCCTCGGTGAACCGCGCGGCGAGTCGGGGATCGGCAGCGGCTGGTTCGGGCATGGGACACCTCTCGACGGGACGGCTTCCCTGATTAATCGCGAACGGCACCGGTTTCGCTACGCCCTTCGAGAAAAGTTTCGCCGAGAGACACTCTCCGTGGTCTTGAACGCCGGACAACCGCCGCGGCCCCGGCCAGGATGGCCGCCATGCGCACCGTGGCGCACGGCGACGTCCAAGTCCACTATGGACAGCGCTACGTCCATAGCAAGGACGGCGAGCCGTTCGACGGCGACCTGCGGGCGTGCTTCGCCGAGGCACGCAGTGTGCGACCGGTGATCTTCGCCGAGGCTGCGGATGCCTGCCGTCCGGGTTACCAGCCGAACAAGCCCGCCATGATGCGGGCGCAGCGGGCCGTCATCGCCACCGCGTCCTCGTCCGGGCGGTCGATCCACCAGCTGATCAGCGAGTCGACCACGCCCGTCCACACCTGGGCGATCGCTTCGATGTCGACCGGGTCGGCCAGGCCGCGCGAGGTCATCAGCTGCGTCGCGCCCAGCAGGGCGAACGCGTCCAGGCGGCGCCGGTAGTCCGCCGCCGCGGCCGCGATGTCACCGCGGCCGGGCACCGTCTCGTCGCGCAGGAGGCGCCACGCGTAGCGGTCGTGGTCGAACGTCGTGAAGACCGCCGCGAGCACCTTCAACGGCATCTGGTCGGGCTCGCCACCGGCCGCCATGGTCGTCGCGACGCCTTCGGTGAGCCGGTCGCCCGCGCGGTGCAGGCAGGCCAGGTAGAGCCCGTCCTTCGAGCCGAAGTACTGGTACAGCAACGGCTTCGTGACCCCGACCCGCCGCGCGATCTCGACCATCGACGCGCCCGCGTACCCCGCGCGGCCGAACTCCTCGGTGCCGGCCACGACGAGCTGGGCCTCGCGCTCTTCGCGGGGCATCCCCTTGGTCCCGACCGCCCTTGACTCCGTCACGCGGAAGAGCCTACCGTGCGTAAAGTGACCCTAGGGTAAGTTACCGTCAGGTCAGATCAGAGGAGGCGACGTGGCCGAGTTCCTGGCGCACCTGCGCGACCCCGTGCTGTTCGCGGTTCCGGTGTTCCTGCTGTTCGTGGCGATCGAGGTCGTCGCGGTGCACGTGCTCGGGCACGACGACGACGTCGTCGGCTACAGCGTCGCCGACACGCGCACGAGCATGCTGATGGGCGCCGTCGCGGTCGGCGTCAACGCGCTGTTCCGGCTGGTCATGCTGGTCGTGTTCGCCGCGCTGTTCGAGCTGGCGCCGGTGCGGTTCGACCCGCGCGACTGGTGGACGTGGGTGCTCATGCTGCTCGGCCAGGAACTCGTCTTCTACGCCTACCACCGCGCCAGCCACCGGGTGCGGCTGCTGTGGGCGGGCCACCAGGTGCACCACTCCAGCGAGCACTACAACTTCTCGACGGCGCTGCGCCAGAAGTGGACACCGTACTTCCAGCTGCCGTTCTGGTCGGTGCTCGCGCTGTGCGGGATCCCGCCGTGGATGATCCTGACCGGCCTGTCGATCGACCTCGTCTACCAGTTCTTCGTGCACACCGAGAAGGTCGGCAAGCTGCCGCGCTGGTTCGAGTACGTCTTCAACACCCCGTCCCACCACCGCGTCCACCACGGCAGCGACGCCGAGTACCTGGACGCCAACTACGGCGGCATCCTCATCATCTGGGACCGGCTGTTCGGCAGCTTCGTGCCCGAAGGCAAGCGGCCGACGTACGGGCTGACGACGAACATCGGCACGTACCACCTGCTCCGGGTCGGCTTCCACGAGTACGGCTCGATCCTGCGCGACCTCCGCACGGCCCGGACGTGGCGCGAGCGCGCGGGGTACGTGTTCGGGCCGCCGGGGTGGCAGCCTGCCGCAACCCGCGCGCTCGCGCCCGCGGAGTGACCTAGGCGGTGTCCTGCAGGGTCCGCTCGTTCTCCGGGCGCAGCGTCACCGGCAGGCTCGCCAGCGGCGGACGCTGCCGGGACGTCACGTCGGTGAGCACCAGTTCCCGCTCGACGCCGTCCGCCGACGCGCCGCGCTGGAACTGCGCCAGCAGCGTGGCCGGCGGGATGGCCGTGACCAGCCGGTCGTAGCGTTCCAGGCGGTCGAACAGGGTCTGCATGATCTGCCCGGACATCCGGCCGAGCGCCTGCGTGCTCTGGTGGCGGTGCACGCGGTGGCCGAGGTCGACCTGGGCGAGCGCGTCGAGCCCGCGCAGTTCCACCAGGTCGATGAGGTGCCCGATCTCGACGCCGTAGTTCACGACGAACGGGATGCCCTCCAGCACCTCGCGCCGCCCCGCGTACTCGCCGGCCAGCGGCTGGACGAACCCGGACAGCTCCGGCCAGAACATGTTGAGCAGCGGCCGCGCGACGAGCTCGGTGACCCGGCCGCCGCCTTCGGGCTCGCTGCCGGCCGCGCCGTTGAGCGGCCGGTGGTAGAAACCCTTGACGTAGGCCACGGACGGGTCGGTGAGCAGCGGGCCGAGCAGCCCGGTTACGTAGCTCGTGGTGAAGTCGTAGAGGTCGCCGTCGACGAAGACGACGAGGTCGCCGGTCGTCGCCGCGACGCCCTTCCACAGGGCCTCACCCTTGCCCGGCAGGCCGTCGAGCGCGGGGAAGACGGCGTCCTGCGCGACCACGCGCGCCCCGGCCGCGGCGGCGACCTCGGCGGTGGCGTCGGTCGAGTGGCTGTCCACGACGAGGATCTCGTCCACCAGCAGGTGGCGTTCCTTCAGCTCCTCGCGAATGGCGGTGACGATCGCGCCGACGGTGGCTTCTTCGTTCCGGGCCGGGATGACGACGGAAACGGTGGTGCCGCGCTTGGCCGCGACCAGGTCCTCGGCGGTCCAGTCCCCCGCCCTGCTGCTGCGCCGGGCGAGCCAGGTGCCGACCTCCGGCGACACCTGCAGGCGTGCGTTACGCATGCGTTCCCCTTCCCTCGTTCGGCGTATCCCTCCAGACCGAGGTTCGGGGGCCCGCGTTTCGGCGGCCGCTCCCCGGTGCTACCGGGGTGTTACGAGATCGGGCCGGCGGCACCGATCCCGTTAACCGCGCGGAACCGTGGATTCGTCAGGCGTCTTCTTCCTCGAGCATCTCCGGCGTGACCGCGGACTCCGTGTCCGGGATGTTCAGGTCCTTCGCCCGCTTGTCCGCCATCGCCAGCAGGCGGCGGATGCGGCCGGCCACCGCGTCCTTCGTCATCTGCGGGTCCGACAGCTGGCCAAGCTCCTCCAGCGACGCCTGCCGGTTCGACAGCCGCAGCTTGCCCGCCGCCAGCAGGTGGTCCGGGGCCGTGTCGCCGAGGATCTCCAGCGCGCGCTCCACCCGGGCCGCCGCCGCCACCGCCGCGCGGGCCGAGCGGCGCAGGTTCGCGTCGTCGAAGTTGGCCAGGCGGTTCGCCGTCGCGCGGACCTCGCGGCGCATCCGGCGTTCCTCCCACTGCAGGACGCTCGTGTGCGCGCCCAGGCGGGTCAGCAGCGCGCCGATCGCGTCACCGTCGCGCACCACCACGCGGTCGGCGCCGCGGACCTCACGCGACTTCGCCTGGATGCCCATCCGGCGCGCCGCGCCGACGAGCGCCAGCGCCGCCTCCGGGCCCGGGCACGTCACCTCGAGCGACGACGAACGCCCCGGTTCGGTCAAGGACCCGTGGGCCAGGAACGCTCCTCGCCACGCCGCTTCCGCGTCCGCCACGCCCCCGGACACCACGGCCGCGGGCAGCCCGCGCACCGGGCGGCCGCGCTGGTCGATCAGCCCGGTCTGGCGGGCCAGGCCCTCACCGTCCTTGACCACGCGCACGACGTACCGGGTGCCCTTGCGCAGCCCGCCGCTGGCGGTGATGACGTGGACGTCCGAATGGTGGCCGTACAGCTCGTGGATCTCCTTGCGCAGCCGTCGCGCGACCGAGCCCGTGTCCAGCTCCGCCTCCACCACCACCCGGCCGGCCACGATGTGCAGCCCGCCGGCGAAGCGAAGCAGCGACGCGACCTCCGCCCGGCGTGGCCCGATCTTCGTGATCTCCAGCCGGCTCAGCTCGTCCTTCACCGCGGCGGTCATCGCCATTACTGCCCCTCCCTGCCTTTCGCTCCTCCCCCGTGCTCCCCGCCGAGACCGAGAGCCTCCCGCATGCACAACGCGAGCGCATCAGGATCATGCCGTCCCGCCACTTCCGGGTCGCCCACCGCCCCCAGGTGCGCGCGTCCGCCGAGCCGTTCCGCCGCGCGCCGGAGATTCGCCGGGTCGGGCACCGAATCGCGGTCCGCGATCACCGCGTCGACCCGCAGATCGGGCGCGTGCTCGAAGAGTACGTCCAGGTGCCGCTCCGGCGAGAATCCCGCGGTTTCCCCCGGCTGGGGGACAAGGTTGAGCACCAGCACCTTCGTCGCGGCCGTTTTCACGAGCGCGTCGTGCAGGCCGGGCACGAGCAGGTGGGGTAACACGCTGGTGAACCAGGAGCCCGGACCGAGGAAGACGACGTCGGCGCCGAGCACCGCCTCCACCGCTTCCTCGCACGCCAGCGGCGGCCGCCCCGAGCCACCCGGTGCGCGCAGGCTGACGCGCTGCACCTGACCGGGCGTCGACGCCACCGCGACCTGCCCGCGGATCGTGCGCAGCGCCGCCGGGTTCTCGCTGTCCAGGCCGCTGACCTGGCCTTCGATCTCCAGCGGCTCCGGCGACATCGGCAGGACCCGGCCCGAGACGCCCATCAGGCGGCACGCCTCGTCGAGCGCCGCGACCGGATCGCCGAGCACTTCGAACAGCCCGGCCAGCAGCAGGTTCCCCACCGCGTGGCCGGCCAGTGCGCCGTCGCCGCCGAAGCGGTGCTGGAAGACCTCGGCCCACAGCGTGCCGCCGTCCTCCGCGGCGAACGCGGCGAAGGCCTGCCGGAGGTCGCCCGGCGGCAGCAGCCCGAGCTCGCGCCGCAGCCGGCCGGACGAGCCGCCGTCGTCGGCCACGGTGACGATCGCCGTGACGTCGGGGGTCACCCGCCGCACCGCGGACAACGTGGCGTGCAGTCCGTGGCCGCCCCCGAGGGCGACCGCGCGCACGTTATTCACGACCAAGGTCGCGGTGCACCACCTTCACGGCCATACCGTCCTCTTTGGACAGACGCTGGGCGAGCTCCACGGACAGCGCCACGCTGCGGTGCTTGCCGCCGGTGCAGCCGACGGCCAGCGTCAGGTACCGCTTGCCCTCACGCTTGTACCCGGCGCCGATCAGCCGCAGCAGCTGGTGGTAGCGGTCGAGGAACTCCTCGGCGCCCTCCTGCGAGAGGACGTAGTTGCGGACCTCGCCGTCGAGGCCCGTGTGTTCGCGCAGCTCCGGGATCCAGAACGGGTTCGGCAGGAACCGGACGTCCATCACCAGGTCGGCGTCCATCGGCAGGCCGTACTTGTAGCCGAAGGACAGCACGGTGACCCGGGTCTGGGTGCTCGCCTCGGACCCGAACGCGTCCTCGATCTTGGCGCGCAGGTCGTGCACCGAGAGCGACGACGTGTCGAGCACCAGGTCGGCTTCTTCGCGCAGCGGCTCCAGCAGCGTCCGCTCCGCCGTGATGCCGTCGGCGAGGCGGCCGTCACCCTGCATCGGGTGGCCGCGGCGGACGGCCTCGAAGCGCCGCACCAGCACCGCGTCGGTCGCCTCCAGGAACAGCACGCGCGGCTTGTAGCCCCGCGCGTCGAGGTCCTTGATGACCGAGGCGAGGTCGTCGGTGAACGCGCGCGAGCGCACGTCCATCACCACCGCCACCTTGGTGATCGCGCCGCGCGCCTGCGCGCCCAGCTCGACCATCGTCGCGATCAGCTCCGGGGGCAGGTTGTCGACGACGAACCAGCCCAGGTCCTCCAGGCACTTGGCCGCCGTGCTGCGGCCCGCTCCGGACAGCCCGGACACGACCGCTACCTCCATGCCGGACCCGCGGATCTCCTCTTGCGCACTCACTGTGTTTCCCTACTCCCCTGCTTGCGTGCCGTTGCTCGCGCCGGACTCCCCGGCCAGCGCGGCGACCACGGCCTCCGCGGTGCGCCTGCCGAAGCCGGGCACCGCCTCGATCTCTTCGATCCTGGCCTGCTTGAGCTTCTTCACCGAGCCGAAGTGCTTGATCAGGGCGGTACGGCGAGCCTGCCCCAGCCCGGGCACACTGTCCAATTCGGACGTCACCAGCCGCTTGGAGCGCTTCTCGCGGTGGTAGGTGATGGCGAACCGGTGGGCTTCGTCGCGCAGGCGCTGCAGCAGGTACAGCCCCTCCGACGTCCGCGGCAGGATCACCGGGTCGGGGTCGGCGGGCAGCCAGACCTCTTCCAGCCGCTTGGCCAGCCCGATGACGGAGATGTCGGTGATGCCCAGCTCGGCCAGCACGTCCGCGGCCGCGGTGGCTTGCGGGCCCGCGCCGTCGACGACCAGCAGGTTCGGCGGGTACGCGAACTTCTTCGGCCGGCCGGTCTCCGGGTCGAGACCGGGCTTCGACGAATCGGCCTCTTCGGCGGTCTCCTTCAGGTAGCGGTAGAACCGCCTTCGCACCACCTCGGCGATCGACGCGACGTCACCCTCTTCGGCCGCCTCGCGCAGCGCGAAGCGCCGGTACTCGGACTTGCGCGCGAGCCCGTCCTCGAAGACGACGAGTGACGCCACGACGTCACTGCCCTGGATGTGGCTGATGTCGATGCACTCGATGCGCAGCGGTGCGGTGTCGAGGCCCAGAAACTCCTGCAGCTCGGTGAGCGCCGCCGAGCGCGCGGTCAGGTCGCCGGCGCGGCGCAGCTTGTGCTGGGTGAACGCCTCCCCCGCGTTGCGCTCCACGGTCTCGGCCAGCGCCTTCTTGTCGCCGCGCTGCGGCACCCTCAGCTGCACCCGCGATCCCCGCAGCCCGGTCAGCCACTCCGCGAGCGCGTCGGCGTCCGCGGGCAGCTCCGGGACCAGCACCTCGCGCGGGACGACCGGCCCGGCGTCCACGTCGTCGCGGGCGTCCAGCTCGGCCTCGTCGCCGTAGAACTGGGTGAGGAAGTGGTCGACGAGCGCCGGGACGTCCATCTCCTCGGCCTTGTCGATCACCCAGCCGCGCTGGCCGCGGACCCGGCCGCCGCGCACGTGGAAGACCTGGACCGCGGCTTCCAGCTCGTCGTGCGCGAAGGCCACGACGTCGGCGTCCGTGCCGTCGCCGAACACGACGGCCTGCTTCTCCATGGCGCGGCGCAGCGCGCCGAGGTCGTCGCGCAGCCGCGCGGCGCGCTCGAACTCGAGGTCCGCCGACGCGGCCGCCATCTCGGCTTCGAGGCGTTTGATCATGACGTCGGTCTTGCCGGCGAGGAAGTCACAGAAGTCCTCGACGATGTCGCGGTGCTCGTCGGCCGAGACGCGGCCGACGCACGGCGCCGAGCACTTGTCGATGTAGCCGAGCAGGCACGGGCGGCCGATCTGGCCGTGGCGCCGGAACACCCCGGCCGAGCAGGTGCGGGCCGGGAAGACACGCAGCAGCAGGTCCAGCGTCTCGCGGATGGCCCACGCGTGCGAGTACGGCCCGAAGTACCGGACACCCTTCTTGCGGGCGCCGCGGTAGACGTGCAGGCGCGGGAACTCCTCGTTCAGCGTCACCGCGAGCACCGGGTAGCTCTTGTCGTCGCGGTAGCGAACGTTGAACCGCGGGTCGAACTCCTTGATCCAGTTGTACTCGAGCTGCAGCGCCTCGACCTCGGTCGTGACGACGGTCCACTCGACGCTCGCGGCCGTGGTGACCATCTGCCGCGTGCGCGGGTGCAGGCCGGAGAGGTCGGCGAAGTAGGAGTTCAGCCTGCTGCGCAGGCTTTTCGCCTTGCCGACGTAGATGACCCGCTTGGTCGCGTCGCGGAACTTGTACACGCCAGGGGCCTCCGGGATGCTTCCCGGAGCGGGTCGGTAGGTGGTCGGGTCAGCCACTCCCCCAGCTTATGGGCCACCACCGACAGTCCCCGCTGCCCCCCGGCCTGCCGCGGCCGGCCGTGCCCGGGCGGGCCCGCCGGAAGTAGGGTGTTCGTCCGGTTCCGACTTTCGTGGGTGTCCCGGTCGGTGACGCGGTGGTTACTTTCCGACCGGCCGATCCGGCCCCCGTCCGAAAGGATCACCACCGTGAGCACTCTTCGCACCCTCGGCGCCGCGTGCACGGCCGCCGTCGCGCTGACCCTCGCGGGTGGCGCCGTCGCTTCCGCCGGCGTCCAGCCGAACATCGTCGGCGGCACGACCGCCCCCACCGTCTCGTGGGGCGCCCAGGTGTACGTGAACACGCCGGGGCGCGACTTCCAGGGCTTCAACTGCTCGGGCACGGTGATCGCCGCGCGCTGGGTCATGACGGCGGTGCACTGCCTCGACCAGGACGGCTCCGGCATGCACGTCAAGGTCGGCAGCAACACGCTGTTCTCCGGCACGCAGATCGCCGTCGACGGGAAGTACGAGTCCCCGAACGGCGACATCGCGCTGCTGCACCTGGCCTCGGCGACCAGCACCGGGCCGATCACCCTCGGCAGCGCGGACCCGTCGACGGGCAGCACCAACCAGCTCTACGGCTGGGGCCGCACCACCCCGACCGGCCCGCCGGCGTCGGCGCTGAAGACGGCGAACGTCCAGGTGACCGGCCGGTCCACGGACGCGTACGGCGGCCGCGCGATCCAGAGCGTCGGCATCAACGGCTCGGCCTGGAAGGGCGACTCGGGCGGCCCCGAGGTGTCGAACGGCGTGCAGGTCGGCGTCGCGTCGACGGTCCAGAACCAGAGCGGCACGAACACGCGCGGCACGAACAACTACGCGAGCGTGGCGTCGAGCCGGTCCTGGATCCGGACGACCGCGGGCGTCTGAGTCTCTCCGTCGGGGCGGCGCTTCGGCGCCGCCCCGATTCTGTCGGGGGCGTGTGGGATGCTCGCGGCATGCGGATCGCCACCTGGAACGTGAACTCCATCGTCCCCCGCCTGCCGCGCGTGCTGGAGTTCCTGGAGCAGACGGCGCCGGACGTGCTGTGCCTGCAGGAGCTGAAGAACGCGACGGAGAAGTTCCCGTTCGCCGAGGTCGAGGCGCTGGGCTACGAGGTCGCCGCGCACGGGCTCGGGCGCTGGAACGGCGCGGGGATCGTGTCGCGGGTGGGGCTGGCCGACGTGGTGCGCGGGCTGCCGGACGAGCCTTCGTTCGAGGGAGCCGCCGAGGCGCGTGCTGTGGGTGCGACGTGTGGGGGCGTGCGGGTGTGGTCGGTGTACGTGCCGAACGGGCGCGAGCCGGACAGCCCGCACTACGCGTACAAGCTGGAGTGGCTGGAGGCGTTGCGGTCGCTGGTTTCTTCGGAGCTGTCGTCTGCCGGGCCGTTCGCGGTGCTGGGTGACTTCAACGTGGCGCCGACCGACGCGGATGTGTGGGACATCGCGGTGTTCGCGGAGTCGACGCACGTGACTCCCCCGGAGCGCGAGGCCTTGGCGCGGCTGCGGAAGCTGGGGTTGTCGGACGTCTTCCCGAGGCCGCTGAAGTACGACCACCCGTTCACGTACTGGGACTACCGGGCGGGGAACTTCCCGAACAACAAGGGCATGCGGATCGATCTGGTGTACGGGAACGAGGCGTTCGCTTCCGCCGTCACGGATTCCTATGTGGACCGCAACGCGCGGAAGGGGAAGGGCCCGTCGGACCACGCGCCGATCGTGGTGGACCTGGACCTCTGACGCGCGTAACAACGGGGTTCGCCTCGCCGACTTGGGGCTCATGCGCTTCGCGGTGTTTCTCTCGGCGGTGGCCCTGCTGACGTTATCGGCCGGGTGCGACGCCGTCGTCAGCGGACAGGCCGTTCCCGCGTCGGAAAGGCCGTCGTCCGCCGCGCGGATCAGCGGCACGACATCGCTGGAGTTCCGCAAGGTCGTGGCCAACGCTTCGCGAGTCGGCGGCGTCGGAACCGGCCCACCGCCCTCACAAGCCGCCCGGCAAAGCCTCGACACTGCCGAGCAGACGGCGGCCGTGCGGGCGATCGACTGCACGCCCGGCAGAGCCGATCCGCTGGCCGGTCACGACGACCGCGCCCTACCGCTGGTCACGTGCGGGAGAACCGACAACACGGCCTACTTGCTCGAACCCGAATTCCTCCCGGGCAGCGAGGTGACCACCGCGACGTCCGGCTACGACCAGCGAAACCAGCGGTGGACTGTGGATCTGACGTTCAATGCGGAGGGCACGAAGATCTGGGCCGACTTCACCAGCAAGAACATCAACCAGCAGGTCGCGATCGTCTTGGACAGCCAGGTCATCTCGGCGCCGAACATCCAAGTCGCGATTCTCGACGGAGTGACGCAGATCGGCGGCAAGTTCACCGAACAGAGTGCTCGGCAACTGGCCCGCCAGATCTCGGGAGGCTAACCGCCGGTGGCTGCGCGGTGCAGTTTCCGCAGCGCCCGCACCGCTTCCACCGCCCGGGCCCGGTCCACGGCCTGGATGGCCATCACCGCGTGGTACTCGTCGTCCGGCAGCTCCAGCCGGGCCCAGGACGCGCCGTCCGGGAAGCTCACCGAAAGTACCTCGGTCCACGCGAACCGCCGCGTGATCAGCACGTTCCGGACCTCGATGCCGTCTTCGTCGGCCCGCACCCGGGCGATCGCGAACAGCATCACGCCGCACGCCAGCAGGATGCCGATGCCGATCATCGCCGCCTGGTCGGAACGCTGGAAGTGGACGCCCGTGTCGCCGTTGCGCAGCAGCACCGCCACCACCACGAACACCGCCAGCAGCGCCACCGCCAGCACGCTGCAGGCGATCAGCGCGCGCCGGGGGCGGACCACCAGGAGAGTCTGCACGCTCACACGAATCCCCGCTCGGTCCACGGCTGGCGCAGGCTCCGCAGCACGTGCGCGGAGTCCAGGGCCGCCACGGCCGCCTCGTAACCCTTGTCTTCCTTGGCTCCCGGACGCCCCGAACGGTCGAGCGCCTGCTCCTGCGTGTCGCACGTCAGGACGCCGTTGCCGACTGGAGTGCTCTCGTCCAAAGCCACCCGGGTCAGGCCCGCCGTCACCGCGTCGCAGACGTACTCGAAGTGCGGGGTGCCGCCGCGGATGACGACGCCCAGCGCGACCACCGCGTCGTGGTTGCGGGCCAGCGCCTGCGCCACCACCGGCAGCTCGATCGCGCCCGCCACGTGGACCACGGTCGGCTCGTCCTCCAGCTCGGCCTCGCGGGCCGCGGCCAGCGCGCGCTCCAGCAGGACGTCGGTGATGTCGGCGTTCCAGCGGGTGGCGACGATGCCGAGCTTCAGTGACTTGCAGCCGGTCAGGTCCAGCGAAACGTCAGGACGGCCGTCGCCGCTCACAGTGCTCCTCCGTCGGGGTGCTCCGGGCCCGCGCCGACCTGGTCGTAGTGCTCCAGCTGGGCCAGGTCGTGGCCCATCCGGTCGCGCTTGGTCCGCAGGTAGCGCAGGTTCTCCGGGTTCGGCGAGATCGGCAGCGGCACCCGCCCGGTGACGCGCAAGCCGTAGCCCTCGAGGCCGATCCGCTTGGCCGGGTTGTTCGACAGCAGTCGCATGGTGCGGACGCCGAGGTCGCACAGGATCTGCGCACCGGTGCCGTAGTCGCGGGCGTCGGCCGGGACGCCGAGCGCCAGGTTGGCGTCGACGGTGTCGGCGCCGTCGTCCTGCAGCTGGTACGCCTGCAGCTTGTGCAGCAGGCCGATGCCGCGGCCCTCGTGGCCGCGGATGTAGAGCACCACACCGCGGCCTTCGGCGGCCACCGCTTCGAGCGCCGCCTCCAGCTGAGGGCCGCAGTCGCAGCGCAGCGAGCCGAAGACGTCGCCGGTCAGGCACTCGGAGTGGACGCGCACGAGGATGTCCTGGCCGTCGCCGATCTCGCCGTAGACGAACGCGACGTGCTCGATGCCGTCCAGCAGCGAGTCGTAGCCGACCGCGCGGAACGTGCCCGCCGCCAGCGGAATCCGTGCCTCGGCGACCCGCTCGACCTGCTTCTCGGTGCGGCGGCGGTAGGCGATCAGGTCGGCGATGGTGATGATCGCCAGGTCGTGGTCGGCCGCGAAGACCTCGAGCTCGTCGCGGCGGGCCATGTCGCCCTCTTCCTTCTGCGACACGATCTCGCAGAGCACGCCCGCCGGCGCGAGCCCGGCCATCCGGGCCAGGTCGACCGACGCCTCGGTGTGCCCGGGCCGGCGCAGCACGCCGCCCTCCTTCGCGCGCAGCGGCACGACGTGGCCGGGACGGCGGAAGTCCTTCGCGGTCGACGCCGGGTCGGCGAGCAGCCGGGTCGTGTGCGCCCGGTCGGCGGCGGAGATGCCGGTGCTGATGCCCTCGGCGGCGTCGACCGTGACGCTGTACGCGGTGCCCCGCGCATCCTGGTTCGTGTGGTACATCGGCGGCAGGTCCAGCCGGTCGGCCTCGGCCTCGGTCAGCGCCACGCAGACGTAGCCCGAGGTGTAGCGCACCATGAACGCCAGCAGCTCCGGCGTCGCCTTCTCCGCCGCGAAGATGAGGTCGCCCTCGTTCTCGCGGTCCTCGTCGTCGACCACGACGACCGCACGGCCCGCCGCGATGTCCGTGATCGCCCGCTCGATGGCGTCGGCGTCGAACACCGCCCCGGTGCCGCACGGGGTCCAGCCCGCCGCGGGCTCTGCCGCGCTCGTCTCACTCATGACCGCTCCTCCGTGCCGCCGTCCCGATTGTGCACCTGGTCGCGGATGTGTGCCCCCGCCAGCTTCTCCACGTACTTCGCGACCACGTCGACCTCGAGGTTGACCGGGTCGCCGGGCTCGCGGCGGCCGAGGGTGGTGACCTCGAGGGTGGTCGGGATCAGCGCGACCGCGAACTGGTCGTCGCGGATCGCCGCGACCGTCAGGGAGACGCCGTCGACCGCGATCGAGCCCTTTTCGACCACGTACCGGGACAGGTGCTCCGGCAGCGCGAACGTCGTGACGCCGTTCTCGTCGCGGCCGAGGAACACGCCGGTCCCGTCGACGTGGCCCTGCATGATGTGCCCGCCGAGCCGGCCGCCGGCCGGGGTGGCGCGTTCCAGGTTGACCCGGTCGCCGGTCGCGACCTTCGCCAGGCTCGAGCGCTGCAGCGTCTCGTTCACGACGTCGACGGTGAACTCGCCGTCGGCCACGTCGACGACCGTGAGGCACACGCCGCTGACCGCGATCGAGTCGCCGTGCCCGGCGTCGCTGGTGACCAGCGGGCCGCGGACCCGCAGCCGTGCCGCGTTGGTCAGCTGCTCGACCGCGGTGACCTCGCCGATCTCCTCGACTATGCCGGTGAACACGTCCGCTGCCTCCTTGTGAGCCGGTCCTCCCATCCAACACCCGACGCGGCCCGGAGGCTCCTCCGGTGCCGCCGGGGCGTCAGCCGGCCCGGCCGCGGGCCGCCTGCTCGCGCAGCGCGGCGACCGCCTTGCCCGGGTCGCCGGCGCCGTAGACGGCGGATCCGGCGACGAAGCAGTCGACGCCCGCCTCGGCGGCCTGTTCGATGGTCTCGGCGTTGATCCCGCCGTCGATCTCGACGATCAGCTTCAGGTGCCCGGTGTCGACCAGCCGTCGCGCGGTGCGCACCTTCTCCAGCACGTCGGCGATGAACGACTGCCCGCCGAAGCCCGGCTCGACCGACATGACCAGCAGCGTGTCGTAGTGCTTGAGCACGTCGAGCCACGGCTCGAGCGCGGTGGCCGGCTTGAGCGAGAGGCCGGCCTTCGCGCCCGCGGCGCGCAGGTTCTTGGCCAGCGCGACCGGGTCCTTCGCCGCTTCGGCGTGCACGGTGACGTTGTAGGCGCCGGCCTCGGCGTACCCGATCGCCCAGCGGTCCGGGTCGTCGATCATCAGGTGGCAGTCGATGGGCACGTCGGTGCTCTTCAGCAGCGCCTGGACGACGGGCAGGCCGAGGGTCAGGTTGGGCACGAAGTGCGCGTCCATGACGTCGACGTGGACCCAGTCGGCGCGGGTCTCCCGGCCGCCGGCGACGGCGGCGATCTCCTCGCCGAGCCGGGCGAAGTCCGCGGACAGGATGCTGGGGGCGATCAGGGGTCGGTCAGCCACGTCCCGAGTGTAGGAGGCCGCTGCTAACGCTCGCTAACCGGTTGTGACCAGAATCTGGCTCCGGAGAGGGAGGTCACGCGGGCGGCGGTCTCCTAACCTCGGCCGCATGCCCGGTTTCGTGAGATCCCTGCTGCGCCCCGGTGGCTACCGCGGCCTGCCCTATGCCGTGCTCGGTGCGGCACTGACCGTCCCGGTGGCGCCGTTCGCGATGCCGTGGGCCCTGCTGAGCCCGGCCGGACGGCCGCGCGTCCTGCTCGCACTGACCGCGCTGGCGGCGTTGCTGGGATTGCTGGGGCTCCTGGGACCGGTGCGGCGGTTCGGCGTCGCCGCCGCGAACGGCCTGCTGGGCACGTCGCTGCCGTCGCCCGGGCGGGCGCGGTCCGCCTGGCCGGAGCGGCTGCGGTCCGGGGCGTGGCTGGTCCTGCACGCCGGGTTCGGCGGCCTCCTGGTGGTCCTCGACGGCCTCCTCGCGTTCGGCGTCCTTTCCGTCGCGATGTGGCTGCGCGGCGATCAGGACGAGTTCGTGTTCTTCGGCGTGACCACCGTCGCCGGGTCGTGGACAGTGCCGGTCGCGATGGTCATGCTCGCGCTTGCGATGGTCGTTACGGTCGCCGCGACCCGGGGCTTCCGGGCCGGCGCCGAAGCCTTGCTGGGCCCGTCCGCCGCCGAGCGCGCGGCCTTGGCCGAACGCCGCGCCGCCGTGCTGGCCCAGCGCAACCGGCTGGCCCGCGAGCTGCACGACTCGATCGGGCACACGCTCACGACGTCGACCATCCAGGCGGCGGCCGCAGCCGACCTGGTCGAGACCGACCCGGCCCAGGCACGGCGGGCACTCGGCACGATCGAAGAAGCGTCTCGAAGCGCCCTCGAGGACCTCGACCACGTCCTCGGCCTGCTGCGCGAAGAACCCGCCGCGAAGGAGCCGGCGCGGACGCTGACCGAGGTCGACGTCCTCGCCGTGCGCGCCCGGGAAGCCGGGCTCGACGTCCGGCTGGCCGTCGCCGGGCCGGTCGCCGCGCTGCCCGCGGCGGTGTCGCGCGAGGGGTACCGGATCGTGCAGGAGGGCCTGACCAACGCGCTGCGGCACGCCGGCCCGGGCGCGGTCGACGTCCGCGTCGAGGCCGGGCCGGACCACCTGGCGATCGTGGTCGTCAACGCGCTGCCCGGCGGGTCGCCGCGGCCGGGGCGGCGCGGGCTGGCCGGGCTCGCGGAGCGCGTCGAAGCCCTGCGCGGCGAACTCGACGCCGGCCCGGACGGCGAGCGGTGGCGGCTGCGCGCGACCATCCCGCTGCGGACCGGCGCATGACGCCGACCGTGCTGCTGGCCGACGACGAGCCGCTGGTCCGCGCCGGCCTGCGGGCGCTGCTGGCGCAGCAGGGCATCACCGTGGTCGGCGAGGCGGCCGACGGCGCCGAGGTGCTGCCCGCCGTGCGCCGCACGCGGCCCGACGTCGTGCTGATGGACGTCCGGATGCCGGGCACGGACGGCATCGCAGCGACCCGGCAGTTGCTCGCCGAACTGGCCGAGCCGCCGAAGGTCCTGGTCGTCACGACGTTCGACAACGACGACTACGTGCACGAGGCGCTGCTGGCCGGCGCCGGCGGGTTCCTGCTGAAGCGGGCGCGCAAGGAGGAGATCGCGCACGCCGTCCGGACCGTCGCCGCCGGGGAGTCGCTGCTGTTCCCCGAGGCGATCCGGCGGCTCGTGAGCGGGCGTCCGCCCGGCGGGAAGTACACGCGGGCGGCGAAGAGGCTCACCCGGCGCGAAGCCGAGGTGCTGCGGCTGGTCGCCACCGGACTGTCCAACCAGGACATCGCGGCCGCGCTCGTGATCAGCCTGGAGACGGTGAAGACGCACGTGGGCAACATCTTCGGCAAGCTCGGCGCGACCAGCCGCAGCCAGGCCGTGGTCATCGCGTACGAAGCCGGTGTCGTGCACCCGGGGCACCTCGCCGGTCGATGACCGACGTGCTCCCGGTCACCCGCGCGAAGCCATGAGTTCGATCAGCGGCGACGTGGCGGTCATGTTCGGCACTCTGAAGCGCGCTCTCCGCGTGCGCTGACTCGTGGTGGGGCAGGCCCCCGGAGCGATCCGGCGGCCTGCCCCACTGCCCCTGGTGCCGGTGTTCCCTAGGTTGGGGACACCGAGACACCAGGGGGTTCTTTCATGCGGAAATCCTTGCCCGGCAAACGGATCGTCGCCGTCGGCACGCTCGTCGCGCTCCTCGCGGCGACCACGGCGGCACCGGCGCTCGCCGCCACGAGCCCGCTCCAGGGCGCGCTCGACACCCTGACCGCCCAGGACGGCGTCCCGGGCACCGAAGCGGTCGTCCAGGACGGCTCGCGGACGCGGGTCACGCGCAGCGGCACCGGGGACGTCACCACCGGAAAACCCTTCCCGCGCAACGGCTCCTTCCGCGCGGGCAGCGTCACGAAGTCGTTCGTGGCCACCGTCGTGCTGCAGCTCGCGGGCGAGGGCCGGGTGCAGCTGGACGCGCCGGTCGAGCGGTACCTGCCGGGCCTGCTCCCCGACCACCGGATCACCGTGCGGCAGCTGCTTCAGCACACCAGCGGGCTCTACGAATACCTGCGGGACTTCGACCTCACCGACCCGGAAGCCCTGCGCCACCGCGGCGCGGAGCCCGCCGAGCTGGTGGCGATGGCGGTGCGGCATCCGGCGCTGTTCCCGCCCGGCACGCACTGGTCGTACTCCAACACGAACTACATCGTCGCGGGCATGATCGCCGAACGCGTCACCGGGCACGAGCTGGGCGAGGAGATCACCCGCCGGATCACGCGCCCGCTCGGCCTGGCCGACACCTACCTGCCCCGCCGCGGCGATGAGCGCCTGCCGGCGCCGCACGCCGTCGGCTACACGGCGATCGGTGGGAAGCTGGTGGACTTCAGCGACTTCGACGCGACGATCGCCTGGGCGGCAGGCGGTCTCGTGTCGACGCCGGCCGACCTCGACCGGTTCTACGGCGCCCTGCTCGGCGGAAAGCTCCTGCACCCGGCCCAGCTGGCCGAGATGCGGCGCACGGTCCCCGCCGCCGAGCTGGGCATCCCGGGCGCCGCCTACGGCCTGGGGCTGGGCAGCATCCCGCTGTCCTGCGGGCTGTTCTGGGGCCACGAGGGCGGCATCCTCGGCTTCACGAACCTGGCGGGAGCAGGCCCGGACGGCCGCCGCGCGACGGTGGTGGTGAACCAGGACCCGGTCCCGGGCGCGGCGAACCAGCACGTCCTCGCCGCCACCGACACCGCCCTCTGCTCGGGCCGGTAGGCCCCGAAACTGTCGGTGCCTGCCGGTAACGTGGAAAACGGGGGGCGCCCCCGCGGCCCGGCCCGGCCCGGCCCGCTCAGTGGAGCAGGTCCAGCACCTCGGTCCACGGCCGCCGGATGTCGAGGCGGTGCAGCGTCACGCCGGCGCCCGCGAGGGTGTCGAGGTGGCGCTGCCACGCCGGGTGGTGCACCCGGGTGTCCTGGATCTGGTACGCCACCACGATCGTGATCCCGGGCGCGCCGAGGACGTCACCGAGCACGGTCAGCGCCTGGTTGTCCGCGATGCCCAGCGCCAGCTTCGCGACCGAGTTGGCCGACGCCGGGGCGAAGAGGAACACCTCCGGGTCCGGGTGCGGCCGCGGCTCCCCCGGCAGCCGCGAGACACCGCGGACCGGCAGGTCGGTGCCCGCGGCGACGTCGTCGAGGCCGCCGGTGGACGCCAGCCAGCGCATCGCGGTCGGCGTCAGCGTGATCGCCGGCCGCCAGCCGCGGACCGCGGCGGGGTTCACCAGCTCGGCGGCGAACCGGGTGTCCAGCCCGCCGCACGAGCTCGCGATCAGGCCGAGATCTCTCACGGCTTGCGCAGCACGGCGCAGAACATCGCGTCCGTGCCGTGGCGGTGCGGCCAGAGCTGCACGTACGGCCCGTCGCCCAGCTCCGGCACGCCCGGGAACAGCTCGCGCGCGTCCAGCACCTCGGCCTTGAGCCGCCGCGCCGTCTCCCCGATCACGCCCTCGGTCTCGGCGAGGTGCGGCGAGCAGACGACGTAGGTGAGCGCGCCGCCCGGCCGCAGCAGCGCGTAGGCCGCGGTGATCAGCTCGCCCTGCAGCTTGGTCAGGTCCGCGACGTCCGACGGCTTGCGGCGCCAGCGCGCCTCCGGCCGCCGCCGCAGCGCGCCGAGCCCGCTGCACGGCGCGTCCACCAGGATCCGGTCGTAGCCCGGCTCGAGACCGCTTTCACGGCCGTCGGCGACATGCACCTTCACCGGCAGGCCGCCCGTGGCCTTCTCGACGAGCTTCGCGCGGTGCGGCGCCTTCTCGACGGCGTCCACCCTCGCCCCGCTCATCGCCGCCAGCGCGCCGAGCAGCGCGGCCTTGCCGCCGGGGCCGGCGCAGAGGTCGAGCCAGCGCTCGTCGGAGCCCTGGAGGGGCACCTTCGTCGCGGCGATCGCGCACAGCTGGCTGCCTTCGTCCTGCACCGCGGCCAGCCGCTCGCGCACCGGCTCGGCGTCGGCCGGGTCACCGGCGCCGGCGGGCAGCCGGACGCCGTAGGGCGAGTACGGCGCCGGGTCGCCGCCGGTGATCGCGGCCAGCTCGTCGGCGCTGATCTCGCCGGGCCGGGCGACCAGGTGCACTTCGGGCCGGACGTCGTCGGCCTCCAACGCCGCTTTCAGTCCCGCGCCCTTGTCCCCCAGCGCTTCGGCGAACGAGCGGGCGATCCAGCGCGGGTGCGCGGTGCGCAGCGCGTAGGCGCCGATCGGGTCGGCGCCCTCGTCCGGCGCCAGCTCGTCCAGCCACGCGGTCTCGTCCTTTTCGGACACCTTGCGCATGATCGCGTTCGCGAAACCCGTGGCCCACGAACCGGCTTCCGCGCGGACGAGGTCCACAGTGGACGTCACGGCGGCGTGCTCCGGGATCCGCGTGCGCAGCAGCTGGTAGGCGCCGAGGCGCAGCGCGTCGAGCACGGCCGGGTCGGTCTGCGAGAGCGGACGCTCGGCGCAGGCGGCGATGACGGCGTCGAGCAGGCCCTGCGCCCGCGAAGCGCCGTACGCGAGTTCAGTGGCCAGCGCCGCGTCCCGGCCGGTGATCCGCCGCTCACGCAGCAGGTCCGGCAGGACGAGGTTGGCGTAGGCGTCCTTCGTCCGCACGGCCGCGAGGACGTCGAACGCGGCCTGCCGGGCCGGGTCCACCTCCGGCGGGCGGCGCGGGCCTTCCTTGCGCGGGGCCGGGCGGCCTCGTTGCGGCCGTGACGGACGTCGTTCCCTGTGGTCGTTCACCGGAGGCGCTCTCCCTGGTCGATCCTCGTACCGCGCGCCCAGTCGGTGGCCGCCATCCGTTTCTTGCCGGGTGCCTGGACCTCGCCGAGCCGCAACGGCTTCGTCGCCGTCCCGACCAGCACCCGCTTGCGTTCGACCACGATCTCCCCCGGCGGCGGGCCGGGCTCGTCGAGCACCGTGACCGGGCCGAGCTTGATCCGCTCGCCGCGGAACTCCGCCCACGCGCCCGGCTCCGGGGTGACCGACCGGATCTGCCGGTCGACCGCCGAGGCCGGATCGGCGAAGGACACCCGAGCGTCCTCGACGGTCACCTTCGGCGCGTAGCTGATGCCCTCGGCGGGCTGCTCGCGCGCGACCAGGCTGCCGTCGGCCAGACCGTCCATGGTGGACAGCAGCAGCTTGGCGCCGGACTCCGCGAGCCGCCCGAGCAGACCGCCCGCCGTGTCGGTCGCGCCGATCGTCTCGGTGACGACGCCGTAGACCGGGCCCGCGTCCAGCTCCTTGACGATCCGGAAGGTCGACGCGCCGGTGATCTCGTCGCCGGCGCGGATCGCGGCCTGCACCGGCGCCGCGCCGCGCCACGCGGGCAGCAGCGAGAAGTGCAGGTTCACCCAGCCGAGGCGCGGGATGTCGAGGGCCGCCTGCGGCAGCAACGCACCGTAGGCGACGACCGGGCAGGCGTCCGGCGCCAGCTCGGCCAGGCGGGCGAGGAAGGCCGGGTCGCCGGCGCGCGCGGGCGTCAGGACCTCGATGCCGTGCTCGTCGGCGAGGGCGCCGACCGGCGAGCGGACGACGCGGCGGCCGCGCCCGGCCTGGGCATCGGGCCGGGTGACGACGGCGGCGACCTCGTGCCGGCCGGAGTCGAGCAGGGCGCGCAGCGCGGGGACGGCCGGGTCGGGGGTGCCGGCGAAGACGAGCTTCATCGGCTCACCCCCGATGGGGAGGGTTCAGGTGGCTGGAACATCGGGCCTGAGTCTAGAAGGCCCGCTCCAGCAGGGCGCGCCGTGGTTGTCCACACCCTCGCCGTGATGTGGACACCCAGCTCCCGCGACGGGCCTTTCCCGGCCTTCCGTCGGCGACCACCGATACGCTGGACTGGGGACGCCCCCGGAGAGGGTGGGGGCTGCGTTGGGGTCTCCGGGGTGTTCGAGAAGGCCGAATTCGTGCCGAAGACGCAGTGCATCCGCAGGGCGCTCGAAGCCTGAGCCGGCGGTCTCCCGCCGGCTCAGGGCCTCCGTGCTACCAGCGCGCGGGCCACACCACCTGGGCCGCGCCGGACCCGCGCCGGACCGGTTCCGCCGCCGCCAGCCAGCGGCCGTCGCGCAGGCGCTCCACGCCCGTCGCCGCGCCGATCTCCGCCGGGGCCGTCGAGAAGCCCTGACCTCTCGCCTTCAGCACCGCCGTCTCCGGCTGGTCCAGGAACTGCTGCTCCACCTGGGCCTGCGCCGAGTTCCGCTGCGACGCCCGCGGTGCCGCGATCGCGTCCTCCAGCGACAGCCCGCGGTCGAGGCGGCCGAGGATCACCTGCAGGACCGTCGTGATGATCGACGCGCCACCCGGCGAGCCGGTCGCGAAGAACGGGCGGCCGTCCTTCAGCACGATCGTCGGCGCCATCGACGAGCGCGGCCGCTTGCCCGGGCCGGGCAGGTTCGGGTCGGGCACGCCCGGCGTCACCGGCGTGAAGGAGAAGTCGGTGAGCTCGTTGTTGAGCAGGAACCCGCGGCCCGGCACGACCATGCCGCTGCCACCCTCCTGCTCGATGGTCAGCGTGTAGGCGACGACGTTGCCCCACTTGTCGGCGACCGTCAGGTGCGTGGTGTTCTCCCCCTCGTACGGCGTCGGCGCGCCCGTGGTGCCCGCCGCGCACGGCGTCGGGTGCCGCGGGTCGGCCGGGGCGACCGGGCTGGTCGCGGCCTTGTCCTTCGAGATCAGGCACGCCCGGGTGTCGGCGAAGCGCTGGCTCAGCAGTTCCTTGGCCGGGACGTCAATCACGGCCGGGTCGCCGATCCAGCGGTTGCGGTCGGCGAACGCGAACCGCGTCGACTCCAGGAAGTACTGCAGGTAGTCGGCCTTGCTCGCGTGCTTCAGGTCGAAGTTCTCGAGGATGTTGAGCGCTTCGCCGACCGTGAGCCCACCCGAAGACGGCGCCGGCATGCCGTAGACGTCGAGGCCCTCGTAGGTCGCGTGGGTCGGGGTGCGCTCGATGGCGCGGTAGGCGGCGATGTCCGCGGCGGTCAGCTTGCCGGGGCGCACGTTCAGCGTCGAGGCCGGATCCTTCGGCGGCTGCTGGACGGTCTTCGCGATGTCCGCGCCGATCGGGCCCTTGTAGAGGGCGTCGACGCCGTTGCGCTCGAGCTGCGCGTAGGTGTCCGCGAGGTCGGGGTTCCGGAAGACGGTCCCGGGCGACGGCGGTGCGCCGCCCGGCAGGTACAGCGACCGCGTCGAGGGGAACGCCGCGAACCGCGCGGCGTTGTTCGCGACCTGCGTCTGGAACGTCGAGTCGACGACGAATCCCTTGCGCGCCAAGTCTTCCGCGGGCTTCAGCGACTTCGCCAGTGAGCGCGTCCCCCACTTGCGCAGCGCCTCGGACCACGTCGCGGGCGTGCCGGGCACGCCGACGCTGAGCCCGCTCGTGACAGCGTCGGCGAACGCCAGCGGCTGGCCGTTTTCGACGAAGAGGTTCGCGTCGGCGGACTTCGGCGCGGTCTCCCGGCCGTCGAGCGTGTGGACGCGGTGGGTCTTCGCGTCGTAGTAGACGAGGAACCCGCCTCCGCCGACGCCGGCGGAGAACGGGTCGGTGACGCCGAGCGCGGCGGCGACCGCGACGGCCGCGTCGACGGCGTTCCCGCCGTCGCGCAGGACCTTCGTGCCGATCGCGGTGGCGTCGGCGTCGATGCTGGCGACCGCGCCCCCGAACCCGACGGCGACCGGGGACTTCGGCGTGGGGGTGGCGGCCGTGGCGGGTCCGGCCGCGACGGTGGTGGCCAGTGCGGCGGTGGCGGCGATGACGAGGACTCGGCGGCATCTGTGCGACGGCATGCGGGCGAGTCTGCCCCTCGGGCCAGGCACCTTCAAGACACCAAAGGGCGCGTCACCCCCTTCGTCAACATTTTACGGATTTCCCCAGACTTTGAAATTGCTTCACATGGAGCAGTGACGTTGTGGTACCCGCTGTAACACAATCATGCGGCGCGGCCTGCACACCGCGCATCGCGAGGGCAACCGAAAGGAACCACCGAAGATGACTGCACCACGGAGATGGCGCCGCCTGCTCGGCGCCGCTGTGGCCGTTTCGACCTCCCTGCTGGTCGTGACCGCCACCGGCGCCTCGGCGTCACCGGACCAGGACGCGTCGGACAACCACGAGATGGGCGCGGCGATCCGCGCCCACGACGGGGTGGGCCCGGCGGGTCTCCTGCCGGCGTCGGTGGACGCGAGCGTCCCCGGCATCGACGTCAGCTCCTACCAGGGCAACGTCAACTGGGCGTCGTACTGGAGCGCGGGCAAGAAGTTCGCCTACGTCAAGGCGACCGAGGGCACCGGGTACCAGAACGCGTACTTCAGCCAGCAGTACACGGGCTCGTACAACGTCGGCATGATCCGCGGCGCGTACCACTACGGCCGCCCGGACACCTCGAGCGGCGCGGCCCAGGCCGACTACTTCGTCGCCCACGGCGGCGGCTGGTCGAAGGACGGCAAGACGCTCCCGGGCACGCTCGACATCGAGTGGGGCCCGGACAACGCCTGCTACGGCAAGACGCCTGCCCAGATGGTGGCGTGGATCAAGGCGTTCAGCGACGAGTACCACGCGAAGACGACCCGCTGGCCGGTGATCTACACGGCGACGAGCTGGTGGAGCCAGTGCACCGGCAACACGGGCGACTTCAGCTCGACGAACCCGCTGTGGGTGGCGCGGTACGCGTCGTCGGCGGGGACGCTGCCGTACAACTGGGGCTTCTACACGTTCTGGCAGTACAGCTCCTCGCCGATCGACCAGGACTCGTTCAGTGCGGACATCTCGCGCCTGAAGGTCCTCGCGACGGGCTGATCCCGACTTCCGCGGGTTACGCGGGTGGCGCGGTCGGCGGAAGACTCGACCGCGTCACCCACGCCGTGGAGGGAAACCCGTGCGCCTGACCGCCCTGCTCCCCCTGCTCGCCGCCGTCCCGCTCTTCGCGTTCCCCGCCGTGGCCACGGCCGCGCCCGGCTGCTTTGACCCGGCCGCGCCGCTGACCGTCGAGGAACAGCGGCTGACCGCTTCCCTGCCGGCCGGCGGGCCCGCGGTCGGACCCGAGCTGGTCCGGCTGGCGGGCCTCGACCCGTTCGTCGCCGAGGTGAAGCACGACCTCTGCGCGGCGCGCACTCCCCAGCGGGCCGAGCGCGTCGTCACGCAGGCCGGCGACCGGCTGTGGCGGACGGCCGTCGACCGCGCGCAGGGCCGCCGCCCCGACCTCGGGACGCTCGACCGGTTCGACGACCGGCCGCTGTACTGGGCACGGCTGCAGCTCAGCAGCGCGATCCGCCAGTGGACGCCGTCGTTCCCGTCGCGGCGGGATGCGCTGCTCACGGCGTTCGATCGCGGTTCGCGCGGCCTCGACGACGTCCGGTTCCCGCTCGGCAAGACGCGACGGGTGATGGTGAGCGGCTTCGACCCGTTCCAGCTCGACGGCGCGGGGCTGACCATCTCGAACCCGGCCGGAGCGTCGGCGCTGCAGCTGGACGGGCGGGTGCTCGACACGCCGTCCGGCCCGGCCGTGGTGCAGGCGGTGAGCTTCCCGGTCGTGTGGGGCTACTTCGACCAGGGCATCGTGGAAGCGGCGTACGGCACGGCGTTGCGCGACCGCGCGCGGCGGCCGGACGTGGTGCTGACGATCAGCCAGGGCCGTCCGGGCCGCTTCGACGTCGAACGCTGGGCCGGCGCCTGGCGCGGCGGCTTCCCGGACAACAACAACGCGTCGGTGACGGGCGGGGTCCCGCCGGCCGCGGGCTGGCCGCAGCCGGACGTCCAGTTCATCGAGACGACCTTGCCGTACGCGCGGATGCTCGAGGTGACCGGCGCCTACCCGGTCAACTTCAACCAGGCGTTCTGCGTGTGGCCGGACGCCTCGCACCCGGGCACCGGGACGCCGGTGTGCCGTTCGGACGCCCCGGCGCCGGGCGAGATCGCGGCTTCGGGCGGCGGCGGGAACTACCTGTCGAACGAGTCGATGTTCCGCGCCAACCGCGTCCGCCTCGGGTTGGGCCTGACGTCGGTGGCGGGCGGTCACCTGCACACGCCGGTGCTGGGCCAGCCCGCGGATCCGGCGGCGCTGACGGACCCGGCGTTCGAGTCCCGCCGCCAAGCGATCGCGGCCGAGACGATCGCCCTGACCACCGCCGCGGCCGCCGGTCCCGGGTCACCGATCTCCTTGCCGGACACGGATTCTCCGCGCGCGGCACTGGATTCGTTGCCGGGCACGGTCCTCCCCGGCTGACGCCGTGATGCCCGCCCAATCACGCGAGATGCCCGCCCAATCACACGAGATACCCCCGTGAACACACGAGTTCGCCTCCCCATCACGTGAGTTCCGGCTTCGATCACGCGAGTGCGGTGTTTCGTACCAAGAACGGCCGTGCGGCAAGGGGAATCACTCGTGTCCCGAGAGGCATCACCTGTGACGGAAGGGGCATCACTCGTGATCGGGGGTCGACACGGTTGGCTAGATGAGGTCCAGCGGGTCGAGCTGGATGCGGATCGGTTCCGTCGCCTTCTTCGCATCGCGACGGGCCGCGGCCGCGTGGATCGACGACGACAGGGCCTTGCCCTCGCCTCGGGACACGCGGACCAGAGCCCGCTCGCGGGCGGCGTTCCCTTCTTCGTCGATCTCACCGAGGGGGACCGGACCGAGAACTTCACCGGACGAAGGCAACGGCAGGTCCGACAGAAACCCGGCCACCGCGTCCGGGCTGCCCTCGACGCTCGCCATCCGCATCGCCGGGGGGAAGCCCAGTTCGCGACGCTCCGCCAGCTCCTGACCCGCGTGCCACGCCGGGTCCCAGCGGACCAGCGCCTGGACCACCGGCATCCCCGCCTCCGCCCCGACGATCACCCGGCCACCCGACGAAGCAGGGCGCACCAACGCAGCCGCCGCCATCCAACGGCGCAAGGTCTCCTCGCCCGCGCGCAGATCCTGTCGCCCCAGCAAAGCCCAGCCGTCCAAGAGAAGCGCCGCGCCGTAGCCGCCCTCGGCCACCGGCTCCGCCCCGGGTGTGCAGACCACGAGCGCCGGCTTGCCGGGCACCGAAGCCAACACCTCCGCCGCGCCCGAAGTCCGGACCGGGACGCCGGGAAACGCGCGGCCCAGCTCCTCCGCCGTCCTCTTCGCGCCGACGATCACCGCGCGCAACCTCACCGAGCCGCACGCCGTGCAGCGGAACGCCGTCTCCGGGACGCCGCACCAGCGGCACGCCGGGGGCTTCGGCCGGCCGTCCACCGAGCCGCCCGGCAACGCCAACGGCCCCGCGCAGCGCCGGCAGTGCGCCGGTGTTCGGCAGTTGCCGCAGGCCAGGCCGGGCACGTACCCGCGCCGCGGGACCTGGACCAGTGTCGGCAGGCCCGCCGCGAACGCCTGCCGCGCCGCCTCGAACGCCACCGCCGGCAACCGGGCGACGCGGGCCGCCTCGTCGCGCGCCACGTCGAAGTCCTCGCCGACCGGCGTGACGCGCGGAGCCGCGGCCCGCAGCGCAGTGCGGTCGGCCAGGACCGGCGCCGCCCAGCCCGACTCGACCAGCAGCTGCGCCTCCGCCGTCCGCGCGAAGCCCCCCACCAGCAGCGACGCCTTCGCCGCGTGCGCACGGTCCATCAGCACGTCCCGCACGTGCGGGTACGGCGCGTGCTGGTCGAGGTGCAGGTCGTCGCCGTCGTCCCAGACGACGAACAGGCCAGGGTCGTGGACCGGCGCGAACATCGCCGCGCGCGTGCCCACCACCACGCGCACCGCGCCGCGCAGCACCGCCAGCCAGCGCCGGTAGCGCTCGGCGGGCCCCAGCCCGGCAATCAGCGCCACGACGGCGTCCTCGCCGACGAGAGACGCGCACGCCTCGTGCACGCGGGTCAGGTCACGGTGGTCGGGCACCACCAGCACCGCGCCGCGGCCGGCCGCGGCCACCGTGCCCGCCGCCTCGGCGAGCCGGCGCGGCCAGTCCTCGCCCGGCAGGGCCTGCCAGACGGCGTTCGCGGGCTTCCCCTCGGCGAGGGCCTCCAGGAACGCCGGGCCACGCTGGTAGCGCGCCCAGGACTCGGTGTCCGGCGCGGCTGGAACGGCCGCGGGCGGCAGCGCGGGCTCGCCCTCGGCCTTCGCGTGCCGCGGCGGGATCGCCAGGCGCAGGACGTCGGACAGCGTGCCGCCGTAGCGGTCGGCGACCGCGCGGCAAAGCGCGTGCAGCGACGGCGGCAGCACGGGCTCCGGCGAGATGATGCGGTCGAGGAACGCCAGCTTGCTGCCGTAGTCGCTGGTCTCGCCGCGCTCGATCAGGTAGCCGTCGACGAGCTGCCCGGCGAACCGGACGCGCACCCGGCAGCCGGGCACGGCGGTCTCGTGCAGCTTCTCCGGCACGAGGTAGTCGAACGTGCGGTCCAGGTGCGCCAGCGGGATGTCGACGACGATCCGCGCGACCGGCCGCTCGGGCGCGGGTGACTGGGCACCCTTGGCCTTCTGGCCCGGCTTCGGCGGCTTCCGGGCGCGCGACGGCGCCACCTTCGGCGAAGGCGGCTTCTCCGGGAGCTCCCAGAGGGCGGCGGACTCGGAACCAGTCACGCCGTGATCTCTACCAGACCCCTCCGACAGCCCCGACGCCGAACGCCATGAAGGGCACCCTCATGGACAACGGCCATAAGGGTGCCCTTCATGCCAAACGCGTCAGGCGCCGGCCGCGGACTTCAGGGCCTCGGCGCGGGCAGTGCTCTCCCAGGGGAGGTCCAGCTCGGGCCGGCCGAAGTGGCCGTACGCCGCCGTCGGGGCGTAGATCGGGCGGAGCAGGTCGAGGTCGCGGATGATCGCGGCCGGCCGGAGGTCGAAGACCTCGGTGATGACCTGCTGGATCTTCGACGGGTCGACCGTCTCGGTCCCGAACGTCTCGACGAACAGGCCGACCGGGGCCGCCTTGCCGATCGCGTACGCGACCTGCACCTCGGTCCGCGACGCCAGCCCGGCGGCGACGACGTTCTTGGCCACCCAGCGCATCGCGTACGCGGCGGACCGGTCGACCTTGGACGGGTCCTTGCCGGAGAACGCGCCGCCACCGTGGCGGGCCATGCCGCCGTAGGTGTCGACGATGATCTTGCGGCCGGTCAGGCCCGCGTCGCCCATCGGGCCGCCGATGACGAAGCGGCCGGTCGGGTTGACCAGCAGCCGCGCGTTCGACGTGTCGATGCCCAGGCTCTCGATCTCGGGGCCGACCACGTGCTCCTTGACGTCGACGCTGAGCATCCGCTCGAGGTCGATGCCGTCGGCGTGCTGCGAGGACACGACGACCGTGTCGAGGCGGACCGGCTGGTCGCCGGCGTACTCGATGGTCACCTGGGTCTTGCCGTCCGGGCGCAGGTACGGCAGCACGCCGTCCTTGCGGACCGCGGTCAGCCGCTTCGACAGCCGGTGCGCCAGCGCGATCGGCAGCGGCATCAGCTCGGGGGTGTCCGAGCAGGCGTAGCCGAACATCAGGCCCTGGTCGCCGGCACCCTGGCGGTTGATCTCGTCCTCGTCGGACTCGACCCGCGACTCGTACGCGGTGTCGACGCCCTGTGCGATGTCGGGCGACTGCGACCCGATCGCGACGTTGACGCCGCAGGAATTGCCGTCGAAGCCCTTGGCCGAAGAGTCGTAGCCGATCTTCAGGATGACGTCGCGGACGATCGTCGGGATGTCGGCGTACGCCTCCGTCGTCACTTCACCGGCGACGTGCACCTGGCCGGTGGTGATCAGGGTCTCGACCGCGACGCGGCTGCGAGGGTCCTTCGACAGCAAGCCGTCGAGGATCGAGTCGCTGATGGCGTCGCAAATCTTGTCGGGGTGCCCTTCGGTCACCGACTCCGAGGTGAACAATCTGCTGGTAGACGCGGTCACGGTGGCCGTCACTTCCTCACCTTGTCGTCGGATGCCCCGTAACTTAGGCACCCCTTACCTGTGCAAGCGTACTGACTATCGCTCGGGAGGCGGTCAACGCTTCATGAAGCTCACAACAGCGTCCCACAGAGTGGACGCCAGTTCAGCCTTCGCGCCGAGAGGTATGGGGATTTCCGTACCGTCCGAGCCGAGCAGCCAGCCCGAATTGTCCTCGGTGCCGAACGCCTTGCCGTCGCCCACCGCGTTGACCACCAGCAGGTCGGCGCCCTTGCGCTTGAGCTTCACGCGGGCGTGGTCGAGGACGCCGCCGCGCTCGTCGCCGGTTTCCGCGGCGAAGCCCACGACGACCTGACCGGGACGCCGGTTTCGCACCAGTTCCGCGAGGATGTCGGCGTTGCGGTCGAGCGTGATGACGGGGTCCGGTTGATCGTCCGACTTCTTGATCTTGTGGTCGGCCCGGTTCGCCGGCCGGAAGTCGGCGACGGCGGCGGCCATCACGACGACGTCGGCCGACTCGGCCGCCGCGTGCACCGCCTGCCGCAGCTCCTCCGCCGTCGAGACGTGCGCCACGGTCGCGCCCGCCGGGTCCGGCAGCGCGACGGTGTGCGCGGTGACCAGGGTGACCTCGGCGCCGCGCTGGGCGGCGACGCGGGCCAGCGCGTAGCCCTGCTTGCCGGACGAGCGGTTGCCCAGGTAGCGGACCGGGTCGAGCGGCTCGCGGGTGCCGCCCGCGGACACGACCACGCGGACGCCTTCGAGGTCGCGCGGGAGAGCGTCCGGGCGGGCCAGCAGCAGCCGGGCGAGGTCGACGATCTCGGCGGGGTTCGCCAGGCGGCCCTTGCCGGTGTCGACCCCGGTCAACCGGCCGGAGTCGGGCTCGGTGACGATCGCGCCGCGCGAGCGCAGCAGGGCCACGTTGGCGCGGGTCGCGGGGTGCTCCCACATCTCCGTGTGCATCGCCGGGAAGAAGGCGACCGGGCACCGGGCGGTGAGCAGGGTGTTCGTCAGCAGGTCGTCGGCCAGGCCGTGGGCGGCCTTGGCGAGGAGGTTCGCCGTGGCCGGGACGACGAGGACGAGGTCGGCTTCCTTGCCGACGCGGACGTGCTGGACCTCGGGCACCTCGGTGAACACGCCGGTGTGCACCGGGTGCCCGGAGAGGGCTTCGAAGGTGGCCGCGCCGACGAAGTTCAGCGCGGCTTCGGTGGGGACCACGCGGACGTCGTGACCGGACTCGGTCAGTCCGCGCAGCACCTCACAGGCCTTGTAGGCGGCGATGCCGCCGCCCACGCCCAGGACAACGCGGGGTTTACTCACCCTCGGTGTGCTCGAGCAGGCCGCCGTGGATCTCGCGCAGCGCGATCGAGAGCGGCTTCTCGCGCGGGCCCGGCTCGACGAGCGGGCCGACGTACTCGAGCAGGCCCTCGCCCAGCTGGGCGTAGTAGTCGTTGATCTGGCGGGCACGCTTGGCCGAGTAGATCACCAGCGCGTACTTCGAGCTGACCTTCTCGAGCAGGTCGTCGATCGGCGGGTTGGTGATGCCCTCGAGCTCTTCGTGCAGCGTCGCCTGAGTCGTCACTCTTGGTGCTCCGAATCTGTGGGACTACCGGCGGCAAACTGCTCGCCGGTAATCAAGTTTAGCAAGTGCTCGGCGGCGTCCCGCACATCGGCGTTGACGACGCGGTGGTCGAACTCGCCGGCGGCGGCCAGCTCACGCTCCGCTTCCGCCAGCCGGGCCTGCACGGCGGCCTCGTTCTCGGTGCCGCGCCCGGTGAGCCGGCCGACCAGCTCCTCCCACGACGGCGGCATCAGCATCACCAGCCGGGCTTCCGGCATCGCCGCGCGGACCTGGCGGGCGCCCTGCAGCTCGATCTCCAGCACGGCCGGGCGGCCTTCGGCGAGGGCCTTCTCGACGGGCTCGCGCGGGGTGCCGTAGCGGTTGCCGGTGAACTCGGCCCACTCGAGGAGCCGGCCGTCGGCGATCATCGCGTCGAACTCGGCGCGGTCGACGAAGTGGTAGTGCGCCCCGTCGATCTCGCCGGGACGCGGGTGCCGCGTGGTCACCGAGACGCTGAAGTAGATGTCGGGCTCCAGCTTCCGCAGCTCGCCCACCACGCTCGACTTCCCGACCCCCGAGGGCCCCGATACGACGGTGAGCCGGTGCCGGGGGATGTCCCCCGCCACCGGCTCACTGCCGCGGTCGGCGCCCGGGTTCACCGGGTAGTCACGACCGGCGCCGTTCACTCGCCGCTGAACTCGGCCAGCAGCGCCTTGCGCTGCCGGTCGCCGAGGCCGCGAAGGCGACGGCTGGGGGCGATCTCCAGTCGTTCCATGGTCTGCTGCGCGCGGACCTTGCCGACGCCCGGGAGGGCCTCGAGCAGAGCCGAAACCTTCATCTTGCCGAGGACTTCGTTCTCCTCGGCCTGCTTCAGCACGTCGACCAGAGTGGTACCGCCCCGCTTCAGCCGCTCCTTCAGCTCAGCACGGATGCGGCGAGCGGCGGCGGCCTTCTCCAGCGCCGCAGCGCGCTGTTCCTCTGTCAGCTGGGGAAGTGCCACGTTTTCCTCCGGTAGTTCTCAAATCTGGGTGGGTGACGCGACGGTACCCACCCGTGAGCACCGGCCACAATGCGGGGGTGCCTGGTGGGACCCGGTTCCGGCCCCTGCTATTGGCCGTTTTCCTGCGGGTCGGCCAGCAGTTCGGCGACCCGTTCGACCGCTTGGCGCAAAGCCGCTTGCTCCGGACCGTGGCGCAGGATGTCCCGGGACGACGCGGGCAGCACGCCGGGCAGACCGGTACCGGCAGCAGTACCGAAGAGGGCCCTCAAATCGGCCACAGTCGCTCCCTGGGCCCCGAAGCCGGGCGCCAGCACCGGTCCGTTCAGCCGCGAGAGATCGAGTTCCCCCGGCGAGACGGTGGCCCCGACCACGACCCCCACATCGCCGAGCGGTTCCGAGGATGCGTTGAGCGCCGCCGCGGAATCGACGATCGACTGCGCCACCGTGCGGCCGTCGGGCAGCTTCGCGTTCTGCACGGCGGCCGCTTCGGGGTTCGAAGTCCGGGCAAGCACGAAGATGCCACGCCCCGCCGAGGCGGCCGTTTCGGCGCACGGGGCCACCGAGCCGAACCCGAGGTACGGCGAAACGGTGATCGCGTCGGCCGCGACCGCCGCCCCGTCGGCCACGTACGCCGCCGTGTACGCCGCCATCGTCGAGCCGATGTCGCCGCGCTTGACGTCCAGCAGCACCAGCGCGCCCGCCTCACGGGCCGTCTCGACGACCCGCTCCAGCACGCGGACGCCGGCCGCGCCGAAACTTTCGAAGAACGCCGATTGCGGCTTCACGATCGCCGTGCGCGCCGCCAGGACCTCCGTGGCGGACAGCGCGAACCGCTCCAGGCCCGAAGCGTCCACCGGGAGCCCCCAGGCCTCGAGGAGGCCCGGGTGGGGGTCGATCCCGGCGCACAGGGGGCCCCGGGACGCGACGGCCTTCGCCAGCCGCGCCCCGAACCGCTCCCGCGTGCTCACGACTTCGCCTTCAGCGCCGCCTGGAGCTCCTGCAGCGACTTGACGCCGATGTCGCCCCGGATCAGCGCTTCGATGCCGTGCACGGCCGCCGCGGCGCCCTGGACGGTCGTCACGCACGGGATGTCGCGCGACACCGCCGCGGTGCGGATCTCGTAGCCGTCGACGCGCGGACCGCTGTTGCCGTACGGCGTGTTGATCACCATGTCGACGCCGCCGTCGAGGATGACGTCCACGATGTTCGGCTCGGCTTCGGTCGAGCCCTCGTAGTGCTTGCGCACCACGGTGCACGCGACCCCGTTGCGCCGCAGCACTTCCGCGGTGCCGGACGTGGCGAGGATCTCGAACCCGAGGTCCGCCAGGCGCTTCACCGGGAAGACGAGCGAGCGCTTGTCGCGGTTGGCGACCGAGACGAAGACGCGCCCGGACGTCGGCAGCGAGCCGTAGGCGGCGCTCTGCGACTTGGCGAACGCCTTGCCGAAGGAGACGTCGACGCCCATCACCTCGCCGGTCGACTTCATCTCCGGGCCCAGCAGCGAATCGACGCCGTGGCCCTCCGGGGTGCGGAAGCGGTGGAAGGGCAGCACGGCTTCCTTGACGGCGACCGGCGAGTCGGCCGGCATCTGCCCGCCGTCGCCGTCGGCGGGTAGGACCCCGCTCTCGCGCAGGTCCTTGATCGTCGAGCCGGTCATGATCAGCGCGGCGGCCTTCGCCAGCGGCACCGCCGTCGCCTTGGACACGAACGGGACCGTCCGCGACGCGCGCGGGTTGGCCTCCAGGACGTACAGGACGTCGTCCTTGAGCGCGTACTGGACGTTCAGGAGCCCGCGCACGCCCACGCCGCGCGCGATGGCCTCGGTGGAGCGGCGGACGGCCTGCAGGTCGGTGTGCCCGAGCGTGATCGGCGGCAGCGCGCACGAGGAGTCGCCGGAGTGGATGCCGGCCTCTTCGATGTGCTCCATCACGCCGCCGAGGTAGAGCTCCTCGCCGTCGAACAGCGCGTCGACGTCGATCTCGATGGCGTCGTCGAGGAAGCGGTCCACGAGCACCGGGTGCTCGGGGGTGATCTCGGTGGCGCGGCTGATGTAGCCGGCCAGCGTCTCCTCGTCGTAGACGATCTCCATGCCGCGGCCGCCGAGCACGTACGACGGCCGGACGAGCACCGGGTAGCCGATCTCGTCGGCGATCCGCTTGGCGCCCTCGAACGACGTCGCCGTGCCGTAGCGCGGCGCGGGCAGCCCGGCGTCGGTGAGCACCTCGCCGAACGCGCCGCGGTCCTCGGCCAGGTTGATCGCCTCCGGCGGGGTGCCGACCACCGGGACACCGGCGTCGGCGAGCTTCTTCGCCAGGCCCAGCGGGGTCTGGCCGCCGAGCTGGACGATCACGCCCGCGACCGTGCCGGACGCCTGCTCGGCGTGCACGACCTCGAGGACGTCCTCGAAGGACAGCGGCTCGAAGTACAGCCGGTCGGACGTGTCGTAGTCGGTGGACACGGTTTCCGGGTTGCAGTTGACCATGACGGCCTCGAACCCGGCCTCCCGCAACGCGATCGCCGCGTGCACGCAGGAGTAGTCGAACTCGATGCCCTGCCCGATCCGGTTCGGGCCCGAGCCGAGGATGAGCACCTTCGGCTTCTCGGTCTGCGCGGCCACTTCGGACTGCGCCTCGGGGTCGGACTCGTAGGCCGAGTAGTGGTACGGCGTCTTGGCGGCGAACTCGGCCGCACAGGTGTCGACGGTCTTGAACACCGGCCGCACGCCGAGGCGGTGGCGCAGCGTGCGGACGCCGTCCTCGCCCGCCAGTTCCGGGCGCAGCGCGGCGATCTGGCGGTCCGAAAGGCCGGTGCGCTTGGCGCGGCGCAGCAGGTCACCATCGAGGACGGGCGCGTCGCGGACCTCGGCGCCGACCTCGCCGATGTAGGCGATCTGGTCGATGAACCACGGGTCGATGCCGGAAGCCTCGTGCACCTGCTGGACGCTGGCGCCGAGGCGCAGCGCGCGTTCCACTTCGTACAGCCGTCCCTCGTGCGGCGTGCGCAGGGCGTACAAAGTGGACTCCAGCGTGACACCCTCGGGGTCTGGCAGCGTCCAGAACCCGGTCGCCTTCGTCTCGATCGAGCGCATCGCCTTGCCGAGCGCCTCGGGGAAGCTGCGGCCGAACGACATCGCCTCGCCGACGCTCTTCATCGTCGTGGTCAGCGTCGGGTCGGCGCCCGGGAACTTCTCGAAGGCGAACCGCGGCATCTTCACGACGACGTAGTCCAAAGTGGGCTCGAACGCGGCCGGCGTCTCGCCGGTGATGTCGTTCTGGATCTCGTCGAGCGTGTAGCCGATGGCGAGCTTCGCGGCGATCTTGGCGATCGGGAAGCCGGTCGCCTTGCTCGCCAGCGCACTGCTCCGCGAAACGCGCGGGTTCATCTCGATGACGACCATCCGGCCGTCGGCCGGGTTGATCGCGAACTGGATGTTGCAGCCGCCGGTGTCGACGCCGACCTCGCGCAGCACCGCGATGCCGACGTCGCGCATCACCTGGTACTCGCGGTCGGTGAGGGTCATGGTCGGCGCGACGGTGACCGAGTCGCCGGTGTGCACGCCCATCGCGTCGACGTTCTCGATCGAGCAGACGACCACGACGTTGTCGTGCTTGTCGCGCATCAGCTCGAGCTCGTACTCCTTCCAGCCGAGCACGCTCTCCTCGATGAGCACCTCGGTGACGGGAGACTCCGCGAGGCCGGTGGAAGCGAGCCGCTCCAGGTCCTCGGGCGTGTGCGCCATGCCGGACCCGAGCCCGCCCATGGTGAAGCTTGGCCGGATCACCACCGGCAAGCCCAGGTCCTTGACGGTCTCGCGCACTTCGTCCATGTCGTGGCAGACACGGCTGCGCGGCACGTCGGCGCCGATGGTGCGCACGATGTCCTTGAACTTCTGCCGGTCCTCACCGCGCTGGATGGCGTCGATGTCGGCGCCGATCAGCTCGACGCCGTACTTGTCGAGCACACCACGCTCGTGCAGTGCCACGGCACAGTTGAGCGCCGTCTGCCCGCCGAGGGTCGCGAGAATCGCGTCGGGGCGTTCCGCCGCGATGACCTTCTCGACGAAGTCCGGCGTCACCGGCTCGATGTAGGTGGCGTCGGCGAACTCGGGGTCGGTCATGATGGTGGCCGGGTTCGAGTTCACCAGAGAGACGCGCAGGCCTTCGCTGCGCAGCACCCGGCAGGCCTGGGTACCGGAGTAGTCGAACTCCGCGGCCTGCCCGATCACGATCGGCCCGGAGCCGATCACCAGCACGTGCTGGATGTCCGTCCTCTTCGGCATCAGGCCTTCTTCTCCATGAGCGAAACGAAATCGTCGAACAGGGGAGCCGCGTCGTGCGGGCCGGCCGCCGCCTCGGGGTGGTACTGCACCGAGAACGCCGGGACGTCGAACGCCCGCAGGCCCTCGACCGCGCCGTCGTTCGCGCAGTAGTGGCTGACCTGAGCCGCACCGAACGGCGACTCGAAGCGCTGCCCGGGCTCGCCTTCGAGGGCGAATCCGTGGTTCTGCGCGGTGATCGCCACCGACTTCGTGGCGACGTCGATCACCGGGATGTTGATGCCGCGGTGGCCGTAGCGCATCTTGTACGTCCCCAGGCCGAGCGCGCGGCCGAGGACCTGGTTGCCGAAGCAGATGCCGAACAGCGGGATCTCGCGGCCCAGGATCTGCTGGGTCAGCTCGGTGGCGTGCGTCGTGGTGGCCGGGTCGCCCGGGCCGTTGGAGAGGAACACGCCGTCCGGCTCCACCGCCAGGACCTCCTCCAGCGACGCAGAAGAGGGCAGCACGTGCACCTCGATGCCGCGCTTGACCATCTGCCGCGGGGTGTTGGACTTGATGCCCAGGTCGAGCGCGACGACGCGGAAGCGCGTCTCGCCTTCGGGAGAGACGACGTACGGCTTCGGCGTCGAAACCTGGCCGGCCAGGTCGGCGCCCTCCATCTTCGGGCTGGCGAGGACCTCGGCGACCATCTCGTCGACCGTGCCGAGCGCGTCACCGGAGAAGACCCCGGCACGCATCGCGCCGAGCTCGCGCAGGTGCCGCGTCAGCGAGCGGGTGTCGACCTCGGCGATGCCGACGATCCCCTGGTTCACCAGCTCTTCGTCGAGCGAGCGCTTCGAGCGCCAGTTGGACGGCGTGCGCGCGGGGTCGCGCACCACGTAGCCGTTGACCCAGATCTTCGAGGACTCGTCGTCCTCGTCGTTCCAGCCGGTGTTGCCGATCTGCGGCGCGGTCTGCACCACGATCTGCCCGTGGTAGGACGGGTCGGTCAGCGTCTCCTGGTAGCCGGTCATGCCGGTGCAGAACACCGCCTCGCCGAGGGTTCGCCCCTGCGCGCCGTAGGCAGCGCCGCGGAACACCCGGCCGTCTTCGAGTACCAGTGCGGCCTGAGCGCGCGCGTTCACTGGGCACCTCCCTTGATCTTGAGCTGTTCGATCCACTGTGGATAGTCGTCGAGGTCGTCGCCGCGGAAGCCGGTGTCGAGGTCCGCGTCGCCGAGCCGCCAGGTGATGACGAGCAGCGCGTCGGTGCCCATCACCTTCCCGGCGATCTTCGTGTCGCGCCGGATGCCGGTGACGGCGTCCCGCGGGAGCCAGAAGTCCGGCGCTCCCCCGCGTTCGACGGCGATACCCCCGCCGTGCAGGCGCCAAACCGCGCCGGTGCGCAGCCCTGCGCCGCGGGTGACGATCCGGTCCTGCCAGTTCCCGGCGGTGGTCGTCGCCACGTAGAGGCCGGTGGACTCCAGCAGCACGTCGCCCGGCTCGTCGGGGATCGCGGGGAACGGCGGTACCTGCACGCTCTGCGAGCGCGCCTTCCGGCGCCAGCCGACGTACATGCCCCAGAGGCAGAGCAGGAAGAAGGCGACGATCGCCAGCACCAGCCACAGGCGTTCCATCAGCAGACCTTCCCGTCCCGCGCGGTGAGCCGCCCGCGCAGCAGCGTCGCGGTCACCACACCGGGGAGCCGCATTCCCTCGTACGGGGTGTTGGCGGCGATGCTGGCCAGCTCGGCGCCCCGGACCGTCCATTCGGCGTCCGGGTCGACGAGCGTCAGGTTCGCCGGCTCGCCGACCGCGATCGGACGGCCCTGGTCGGCGAGGTTGCCGATCTCGGCGGGCCGCTCGCTCATGACACGGGCGACGCCGCGCCAGTCGAGCAGGCCGGTGCGGACCATCGTCTCGGCGACGATCGACAGCGCCGTCTGCAGCCCGAGCATGCCCGGCCGGGCCGCGGTCCACTCGGTGTCCTTGTCCTGCACCGCGTGCGGCGCGTGGTCGGTGGCCACGCAGTCGATGATCCCTTCGGCCAGGGCGGCCCGCAGCTTCTCCGCGTCGGACTCCGTGCGCAGCGGCGGGTTCACCTTGTTCACCGGGTCGTAGGTGGCCAGGCGCTCGTCGGTGAGCAGCAGGTGGTGGGGCGTGACCTCGGCCGACACCTTCGTGCCGCGCTCCTTCGCCCAGCGCAGGACGTCCGCGGTGCCCGACGTCGAGACGTGGCAGACGTGCAGCCGCGCGTTCGCGTGCAGGGCCAGCAGGCAGTCGCGGGCCACGATGGACTCCTCCGCGGCGGCCGGCCAGCCGGTGTAGCCGAGCCGGGCCGCGCGCTCGCCCTCGTGGGCCTGGGCGCCGACGGTCAGCCGCGGCTCCTCGGCGTGCTGGGCGATGACAGCGTCCAGCGCGGTCGAGTATTCCAGCGCGCGGCGCATCAGCAGTGGGTCGGCGACGCAGAGGCCGTCGTCGGAGAAGACCTTGACCCGGGCCTGCGAGTTCGCCATGGTGCCCAGCTCGGCGAGCTTCTCGCCCTTGAGCCCGACGGTGACCGCGCCGACCGGGTGGACGTCGACCAGGCCGACTTCCTGCCCGCGCCGCCACACGTGCTCGACGATCACGGCGTTGTCCGCGACCGGGTCGGTGTTGGCCATGGCGAACACCGCGGTGTAGCCGCCGAGCGCCGCCGCGGCCGAGCCGGTCTCGATCGTCTCGGTGTCCTCGCGGCCGGGTTCGCGCAGGTGGGTGTGCAGGTCGACGAAGCCGGGGAGCAGCACCTGACCCGCCGCTTCGATGATTTCGGCGTCTTCCGGGAGGTCGACGGTGCCGATCGCGGTGATCACCCCGTCCTCGACCAGGACGTCGACCGGGTCGCCTTCGCCGTAGGGGCGGGCGCCCTTGATCACGGTGCTCACGCGGCGGCTCCTTCGCTGGCCAGGAGGTGGTAGAGGACCGCCATGCGCACGTGGACGCCGTTGCGGACCTGTTCGGTGATGGCCGAGGCCGGGGAGTCGGCGACCGCGCTCGCGATCTCCATCCCGCGCAGCATCGGGCCGGGGTGCAGCACGACGGCGTGGTCCGGCAGCAGCTTCTGCCGCCGTTCCGAGAGGCCGTAGACGATCGAGTACTCGCGCGCCGACGGGAAGAAGCCGCCGTGCATGCGCTCGGCTTGGACGCGCAGCATCATCACCGCGTCGACCGCGGGCAGCTCGGCGTCCAGGTCGTGCGAAACGGTCACCGGCAGGCTCTCGACGCCGTAGGGCAGCAACGTCGGCGGCGCGACCAGCACCACCTCCGCGCCAAGCGCCGACAGCAGGTGGATGTTCGAGCGGGCGACGCGGCTGTGCAGGACGTCCCCGACGATGGCGATCCGGCGGTCCTTGAGCGAGCCGAGCCGCTCCCGCAGCGTCGCCGCGTCGAGCAGCGCCTGCGTCGGGTGCTCGTGGGTGCCGTCGCCGGCGTTGACCACCGACGTGCCCGGCTCGGCCAGCCACTCCGAGAGCCGCTGGGCGGCGCCGCTGGCGGGGTGCCGGACGATCACGCAGTCGGCGCCCGCGGCGGCCAGCGTCAACGCCGTGTCACGCAGGGATTCGCCCTTGTTGACCGAGGAACTGGACGCCGAGACGTTGATCACGTCGGCGCTCATCCACTTCCCGGCGATCTCGAACGACACCCGGGTGCGGGTCGAGTTCTCGTAGAACAGGGTGATCACCGTGCGGCCGCGCAACGTCGGCAGCTTCTTGACCTCGCGGCCGAGCAGCGTGTGCTTCAGCTCGTCCGCGGTGTCGAGCACGGCCGTGGCGACCGCCGGGTCCAGGCCGTCGGTGGCGAGCAGGTGCTTCACGAGTCCTCTCCAGCAGCTTCGGACGGACGCAGCAGGACGGCGTCCCGGCCGTCGATCTCGGCCAGCAGGACGGACACGCCCTCGGTGCGCGCGGTCGGCACGTTCTTGCCCACGTAGTCGGCGCGGATCGGCAGCTCGCGGTGACCGCGGTCGACCAGGACGGCCAGCTGCACCGCGCGGGGACGGCCGTGATCACGGAGGGCATCGAGCGCGGCCCGGATCGTGCGGCCGGAGAAGAGCACGTCGTCGACCAGGATCACCACCCGGTCGTCGATGCCGTCGGCGGGCAGCTGCGTCTGTTCGAGCGCGCGCGGCGGGCGGCGGCGGAGGTCGTCCCGGTAGAGGGTGACGTCGAGGGCGCCGGTCGGCGGCCGGACTCCGGAGAACTCGCCGATCTTGTCGGCCAGGCGGCTCGCGAGCGGAGTGCCGCGGCTGGGAATCCCGAGCAACACGGGCGGGGTAGTGCTCTCCGCACCGTTCGCGGTCTTTTCGATGACCTGATGGGCCATTCGGGCGATCGTGCGCGCGACATCGCCGGCCGTCAGGAGCTCGCGCTCCCCGGCCGAACCAGCCGCGCCACGCGGACGTGACGACACTGCGGACTCCTTCCCCGCCTCACCGGACGGGTCCTTAAAGGACGTCTGTTCCCCTGCTGGTCGGGGCTTTCGCACCGACAGTAGCAGGCACTTTGCTCAGTCTTACGGGTGGTGTGGCGTGATTCGCGGCAAGCTCGCGCTTGACCTGGTGACAACAATGCGTAACCATTACTCTGAGTATTCGACTCGAAGAGTCCCCTGGACCGGTCACCCCGACCGGGAAGGGGGTGGAGAACGGAGAACGACCAGATGGGCGATTACGCCAAGGCGCTCGGGGCCAAGCTCCGCGGGATCCGCCAGCAGCAGGGCCTGTCCCTGCACGGGGTCGAGCAGAAGTCCGGTGGGCGCTGGAAGGCCGTCGTCGTCGGCTCGTACGAGCGTGGCGACCGTGCCGTCACCGTGCAGAAGCTGGCCGAGCTGGCCGACTTCTACGGCGTGCCGGTGGTCGAGCTGCTGCCCGAGGGCCGGGTCCCCTCCGGCGCGGAGCCCGCCACCAAGATCGTGATCAACCTCGAGCGCCTGCAGCAGCTGCCGGCCGAAAAGGTGGGCCCGCTGGCCCGCTACGCGGCGACGATCCAGAGCCAGCGCGGCGACTACAACGGCAAGGTGCTCTCGATCCGCACCGAGGACCTGCGGTCGCTGGCGATCATCTACGACATGACCCCGGGCGAGCTGACCGAGCAGCTCATCGACTGGGGCGTGCTGCCCCCGGAAGCGCGTCCTTCCAAGGAGGACTGATTGCCGGTGCGCGAAACCGACGCAGTGAGCGTTCCCCGGTGGGGCACCGGAGACGCTCACTGACTCGTCGGGGGGCTCGTTCGGGGGCGAGCCCTGCTCGCGGAAAGCGCGAGCCGCGCTCACTTCGCCGTGTTTTGTGGGGGCGCAGCCCCCACGCCCCACCCGGGGGCAAGCCCCCGGACCCCGGTCGTGGTCACCTTGACCGGAACCGCCTGACCGGGGGGCCAGGCGGGCTCTACAGAACCGCGCGGAGGCGGTCGGCGATCGTGCCGATCCGGCCCAGCACGCCGTTGACGAACCGCGGCGAATCGTCCGTGGACAGTTCCTTCGCCAGGCCGACGGCCTCGTCGATCGCGACCGGGTCCGGCACGTCCGCGGCCCAGAGCAGCTCGTAGACCCCGACCCGCAGCACCGCGAGGTCGACCTTCGGCATCCGCTCCAGGGTCCAGCCCTGCGCGTGCTCGGCCAGCAGCTCGTCGATCTGCGCCTTTCGGCCGGTGACCCCCTCGACCAGGCTGATCGTGTAGTCCCCGATCGGGTCGACTTCGGTCGCGCCGACCCGGTCGGCCAGCAGCGTCACCGCGTCGGTGTCGCGCTGCGAGGCCTCGTACAGCATTTCCACCGCGCGGCGGCGTGCCTGCCGCCGGCTGATCGCGCCGCCGCGGTTGGGGTGGGGCTTCGAAGTCGGCATCAGCTGGAGACGCGGCCCAGGTAACGGCCGTCGCGGGTGTCGACCTTGATCTTCTCGCCGGTGGACAGGAACAGCGGGACCTGGATCTCCGCGCCGGTCTCCAGCGTCGCCGGCTTGGTGCCGCCGGTGGAGCGGTCGCCCTGCAGGCCCGGGTCCGTGTGCTGGATGATGATCTCGACCGACGTCGGGAGCTCGACGTAGAGCGGCTCGTTCTCGTGCACCGCGACCTGGACCTCGGTGTTCTCGAGCATGTAGTTCGCGTTGTCGCCGACGACCTCGGCCGGGACCGTGATCTGGTCGTAGGTGTCGCCGTCCATGAACACGAAGTCCTGGCCGTCCTTGTACAGGTAGGTCATGTTCCGGCGGTCGACCGTGGCCGTCTCGACCTTCGTGCCCGCGTTGAACGTCTTGTCGACCACCTTGCCGGTGAGCACGTGCTTGAGCGTCGTGCGCACGAAGGCACCGCCCTTGCCCGGCTTGACGTGCTGGAACGCGGTGACGGTCCACAGCTGGCCCTCGAGGTTGAGGACGAGCCCGTTCTTCAGGTCGTTGGTGGTGGCCACGAGCTTGCAGTCTCCTGTGTCGATCTTCGGGTTCGGGGCCGCTGTCAGACGACCACGAGGTTCTTGGTGCTCAGGGTGAGGAGTTCGGGCTCCCCAGCCCGCACGACGAGCGTGTCCTCGATGCGCACGCCACCGCGCCCCGCGAGGTAGACGCCGGGCTCGACGGTGACCGCCATACCGGCGGACAGTGTACCGACGCCCGTCGCGGCGAAGCTGGGCGCCTCGTGGATCTGCAGGCCGACGCCGTGGCCGAGACCGTGCGCGAAGTGCTCGCCGTGCCCCGCGTCCGCGATCACCTTCCGCGCCGCGGCGTCCACATCGGACACTTCGGCGCCGGGCACGACCGCGTCGACCCCGGCCGCCTGGGCGGCGTGCACGAGGCCGTACACCTCCCGCTGCCAGTCCGCGGGCTCGCCGAGCACGAAGGTGCGGGTCATGTCGGAGTGGTACCCGTCGACCGTCGCACCGAAGTCCAGCTTGACGAAGTCGCCGCGCTTGAGTTCGGCGTGCGTCGGCTGGTGGTGCGGGATGGCCGAGTGTGCGCCGGCGGCGATGATGGACGAGAAGCTGGGCTCGCTCGAGCCGTGCTCCAGCATCCGGTTCTCCAGGTCACGGGCGATGTCCAGCTCGGTCCGGCCCGGCCGCAGTCCCCCGGCGGCGAGCAGGTCCTCCAGCGCCCGGTCGGCGGCGGCGCACGCCTGGCGCAGCGCCTCGATCTCGCCTTCGTCCTTCACTTCGCGCAGCCGCTCGACCAGGCCGGGGGTCCGTTCGAGGGCGACTACCTTCTTGAGGGACTCGTACTCCTCGACGCTGACGTGCTGACTCTCGAAGCCGACGCGCCCGTAGGTCTTGGCGTCCTTCGCGGCCTTGGCGACCAGCGCGGCGGCGCTGGCCCGGTCGACGACCTTGGCCAGGTCGGGCACCTCGGCGGCGGACTGGGTCGTGTAGCGGCCGTCGGTGCAGAAGAGCGTCTTCCCGTCGCCCTCGGCGTGCAGCAGCACGGCGGCGTTCGAGCCGGTGAACCCGGTGAGGTAGCGGATGTTGAGCAGATCGGTGACCAGCAGCGCGTCGACACCGGCTTCGGTCAGCAGCCCGCGCAGCGCCGCCCGGCGTCGTCCATGGGTTTCAGGCACGGGTCCCAGCGTAGTGGGCGCTTGCTGGGCGACTCGCCAGTAACCTGGCCTACACTCCGCAGGATGAGCGCTTGGGTGATCCGCGGACTCGGGATGGCGGTGCTCCACGGTGTCGCGCTGACGCTGCTGGCCAAGTACGCCGTGTACCACCCGACGGACCAGACGCTGATGACGTCGGTGGCCCTGGCGGTCCTGGTGGGAGCGGCGGCGCTGTGGAGCGCCCTGGACGCGTGGCGCGGCCTCCCCGACCGCGGCCGTGCGTGGTTCATCGCGGCGCTGGTGACCGGAGTGGTGTCGGGCATCCTGTACGTGATCGGGCGCGCGGTGTTCGTCGACCAGACGGGCGTGTCCGAGCTGGGCGGAGCACTCACCGGCGGGGCGGCGTTCTCGGCGTTGCTGGTGCTGGTGCCGGCTGGGCTCGGGTTGTTCGTGGGCGGCCGCATCGGCCGGCCGCGCCCGGCGGACGAAGACGACGAGGAAGTGCTTCCGCCTGCGCCTGCGCTTTCGCCGCGACCGCGCGGCCGGGGTCGGGCGTCGGCCGAGGAGCCGTCGCCACAGCCGCGGCCGCGCCGCGGAGTCCGGCCGTCCGAGGAGCCGTCGCCGCAGCCGCAGCCGCGTCGCCAGGTCCGGGCGTCCGAGGAACCGTCGCCACAGCCGCGCCGGGTCCGGCCGTCCGGCGACGAACCCTCACCCCGGCCGCGCCGCGGAGTGCGGCCGCCCGGGGAGGAATCCTCACCCCGACCGTCGCCCCGGCTTCGCCCGCGCAGCGGGGATACCCGCGCATGACTCGCGCGGCACGACGCTTCCCAGCAGCGCCGGTGGTGCTCGCCTGACCTGGCGCGCCGCGTTGGTCCCGGCCCGCTGACGAGCGACCCGCGGCCGCCCGCTCGCGTCATCCGCTCGGCCGGCAATCTCCCGCGTCGGCCGAGACTCCACCGCCGCGGAGCGACCTGCTCGCCTGTCGACAACCGAGCCCGCCATCGCGTCACCGAGCCCCACCGCTGACGAGCGACCCGCTCGCGCCCTTGTCGCCCGAGCCTGCTCCGGCGTCAGCCGACCAGTGAGTTGCCCTTCGGGAAGGCGTCCCACTGGGCGGGCGTCACCGGGCGGGCCGCCGAGCCGTTGCCGGCCGTGATTCCCGGGTCCGGGACCGGCCACAGCCTGCGGTCGTCGAGCAGCAGGGCGAGGCCGCGGTCCGGTGCCTGGACCGCCTCCGCGCCCGAACGCAGCCGCGTCGCCACCGGGAGCGCCGCCACCTCGGGCGGCTCCTTCTCCAGCAACTCGCCGGCCAGCGCCGCGGCGACCGTCCGACGGTCGACCCGGACCCGCTGGCCGGCACGCACCAGGTCCATCGTGCGGTCCGGCGACGGCATCGTCACGCCATCGAACGTCGCGGCCACCCGGCCCGGGTTCGCGCAGGCCTGGCTGCCCAGCAGGTCGAGCCCGAAGTGCCGCAGGCCGGTCGGCGCGCCGGCACCGCCGGTCACGGTGGCGCGCACGACGTCCAGCGGCACCCGGTCGCACGGGTCGGCCGACGACAGCGGCGCGTGCCCGTCCGCGCGGCGCACCAGCCCCGGCCCTTCCTTCCACGGGCCGGGGATGACCACCGGCTGGTACGGGTTCTCGGTGAAGTCCGCCGTCCAGAACGTCAGCGTGGTCCCGGTGTCGGTCTCGTGCGCGATGACGAACGCGGCGAGCGCGCCCACCCACATCAGGTCGGCGCTGAACCCCTCGACCACCGACCGGCCGCGCGGCGCCGACGTCGAGGCCACCGGCACGAACCCGCCGACGTCGAGGGCCTGCACCCCGGACCCGAACGCGGGGTCGTGCGACCGGAGCACGAACTGCCCGGCGCCGTTCCAGGCGGCGGCACGGCCGGTGGTGTCGGTGAACATCAGGTAGAACCAGCCGTCGAGGTAGACGGCCGAGGGCTGGCCGGCGCCGTAGACGTTGGCGCGGTGCACGTCGTGCGACGGCCCGAGGATCGGCTTGCCGCCCGCCGCGCGAGTCCAGTGCACGCCGTCCGTGCTGGTCGCGAGTCCGACGGCGTTGCCGAGCGCGTGGTCGCCCGCCGCGCCGGTGTAGTACAGGTAGTAGGTCGTGCCGACGCGCAGCACCGACGGGTCACAGGTGTGCATGCCGTCGAACTGCCCAGGCGCCCCCGAGAAGACGGCGGCCGGGATCCCGCCGCCGGGCCCGGCGAACGGCCCGTCGATCGACTGGGCCTGGGCGTAGAGGATGTCGTCGCCGGCGGGCCCGGCACCGCCGTACTGGCTGCACCACCACATCCGGGTCTGCCCGCGGTCGAGCATGACGGACGGCCCGTAGTTGTAGACGGCGTCGGCACCCCCGGCGGCGATCACACCGCCACTCTCGCGGGGGTCACCCGAAGCGAGCTTGACGTCGACCGGCCGCGGCGGAGCGGCGGTCTTCCCGCCCGCGATGGCCGGCTGGTCCCCCGCGGCCTGGGGCTGGGCGTAACCCTCGGTGCACCCCGCGACCAGCAGCCCGGCCAGGACACTGGCGAGCAGGGCACGAGCGGGTCGCCGACCCCCACGACGAAACGGGCGCACGACACCGGAGTGTAGCGAGACCTAACCTGCCCGGGTGACGGCACGCCTGGTCGGCGGTCCTCCAGTCGTGGACAAGATCGCGGACGGGCAAGGGTCTCGGCGTACGAGCCGGTCAGGCCGGTGGCGGCGCGGCGGCCGGTCCCTCCGGATCCCGGTGGAGGCGATCACCTGCCACCCCGAGTTCGAGCGGCGGCCGGGGTTCGCGCCGGCAGGGGTCGGTTTCTTACCGGGCAGCCGCCGAGCGTTCTCCGACTTCGCCGGGCCGGTGCGCCCGATAACCCGGCGCCCGGCTCGGGCTGCGCGCCCCACGCCCGGATGGCCGGGAGTTCACCGCCTTCGGAGCCCTGGATGGCCGAGTCGGCCCCGATGGATGGCGAGCGTCGATGGCTCGGGCTATTTACCGGCCGCCGGCCCCTCGATCGCGACCAGCTCGACCTCGAAACCGGCGTCGTTCTCGAGGTAAGCCGCGTAGTGCGCTCGCCCGCCCGCGTACGGGTACCGGTCGGCGAACAGCGGGTGCCAGCCGTGGTCGGCCGCCCTCGCGGCCAGGTCGTCGACCTCCGCGCGGGTTCCCCCGTGCAGCGCCAGGTGGTTCAGGCCCGGCCGCGTGCGCTCGTGGTCCGGGGCGCTCATCGCCGGTGATGCCTCGACCACGACGTACGTCCCGGCCCGCCGCCAGCTGAGGCCCGCGGGCCAGCGCTGGAACTCCGTCCAGCCCAGCTCGCCGAGCAGCCAGCCCCAGCTCCGCTCGGCCTCGGCCAGGTCCGGGACCCACAGCTCGATGTGGTGCGCCCGCCCGTGCACCGGCGCGAGCGCGACCAGCACGCGGTGCAGGTCGCCGTAGTGGATGCCGCTGCCGACGTCGAGGAAGCCCAGCCGGGCCGTCACCTTCCGGCTCGCCTCGTTGTGCTCGTGCACCAGCGCCCAGACCGCCGGCAGCCCGAGCGCGTGGAGGCCGTGGGCCAGCACCGCCTGGGCGGCTTCGGTCGCCAAGCCCTGCCCCGCGTGCGCACTCGCGACGTAGTAGCCCAGCTCGGGCACGCCGCCGGGCAGCTCCGACGACGGCCGCAGGTGCGCGACGCCGACCACCTCGCCGTCGCGCTCGATCACCCAGTGGCCTTGCCCCGCCGGGCCGCGGTAGGCCAGGCGGCGGTCGATCATCGCGCTCGCCGCGGCCGGATCCGAGAAGTCCGCGGCGAAGAACCGGCTCATCTCCGGGTCGGAGAACACCTTCACGACGGCTTCGCGGTCCGCCTCGACCAGCGGCCGCAGCTTCAGCCGCGGCGTGGTCAGCTCCGGCAGCGTCATCCCGGGTGCGCGGCGAGCCACCGCAGGGCGAGCGGGTAGCCGTCGACGCCGAGGCCGGCGATCACCGCGGTCGCGATGTCCGACAGCACGCTGTGGTGCCGGAACGCCTCCCGCTTGTGCACGTTCGAGATGTGCAGCTCGATCAGCGGCGCGGACAGCTGGGCCGCGGCGTCGCGCACCGCGATCGAGTAGTGCGTCCACGCGCCGGCGTTGAGCACCACGGGATTGCCGCCGTCGGCGGCTTCGTGCAGCCAGCCGACCAGCTCGCCTTCGTGGTCGGTCTGGCGGACCTCGACCTCGATGCCCAGCTCCTCGCCCGTCTTCACGCACAGCGCGGCGAGGTCGTCGTGGGTGGTCGAGCCGTAGACCGACGGCTCCCGCTTGCCGAGCCGCCCGAGGTTCGGGCCGTTGAACACGAACGCCTTCACAGCAGCACGCTCCCGCCGGCCTTCGGAGCATCGGCGGCGATCGCCGAGTACGCGGCCGCGAGCAGCGACGGGTCCGGGCCCTCGAGCCGGCCGGGCTTGCCGACGGCGTCGAGGACGACGAACCGCAGCACCCCGGACCGGGTCTTCTTGTCGCCCTTCATGGTTTCCAGCAGCTGGGGCAGCGCGTCGGCGTCGTACGTCGTCGGCAGGCCGAGCAGCTTGAGCACGGCGGCGTGGCGCTCGGCGGTGGCGTCGTCGAGGCGCCCGGCCAGGCGCGCCAGCTCGGCCGCGAAGACCAGCCCGACGCTCACCGCGGCGCCGTGGCGCCACCGGTAGCGCTCGCGGCGCTCGATCGCGTGGCCGAGGGTGTGGCCGTAGTTGAGGATCTCCCGCAGGTCGGACTCGCGCAGGTCGGCGGCCACGACGTCGGCCTTGACCTGGATCGACCGGCGGACCAGCTCGGCGAGCACGTCCCCGGTGGCGTCGAGCGCGGCGGCCGGGTCGGCCTCGATCAGCTCGAGGATCCGCGGGTCGGCGATGAAGCCCGTCTTCACGACCTCGGCCATCCCGGCGACGAGTTCGTTCGGCGGCAGCGTCTCCAGCGTCGCGAGGTCGACGAACACCGCGCTCGGCTCGTGGAACACCCCGACGAGGTTCTTGCCGGCCTCGGTGTTGATGCCGGTCTTGCCGCCGACCGCGGCGTCGACCATGCCGAGCAGCGTCGTCGGCACGTTGACCAGCCGGACCCCGCGCATCCACGTGCCCGCGACGAACCCGGCGAGGTCGGTGACGGCGCCGCCGCCGAGGCCGACGACGACCCCGCGCCGGTCCAGCCCGATCCGGCCGAGCACCTCCCAGCAGAAGCTGGCGACGGTGAGCGCCTTGCCGTCCTCGGCGTCGGGGATTTCGACGCGGTGCGCGTCCAGGCCGGCCGCGATCAGCTCGTCGCGGATGGCCTCGGCCGTGGTGGTCAGCGTGGGCGGGTGGATCAGCGCGATCTTCGAGGCGTCGGCCAGCTGCGCGGTGAGGTCGCCGAGCAGGCCGCGGCCGACCACGACGTCGTAGGGGTGGGCGGTGGCGACGGGGATGCGCACCGGGTCGGACATCGGGGGATTCACTCCTTGGCTTCGGCGGGGGCCAGGCGCGCCGCGAGGTCCGCGACGATCTCGGCGGGTGTCCGCTCGTCGGTGACGACCTCGACGGTGGCGACCTCGCGGTACACGGGCACCCGCTCGTCGAGCAGTTTCTTGAACGTGGCGCGGGGGTTCACCCCGGCCAGCAGCGGCCGCGCACTCGACAGGCCGGTGCGCCGCACCCCCGCGGCGAGGCCGACGTTGAGGAACACGACGGTGTGCCCGGCCAGCCGCGCCCGGGTGCCCGGGGTGAGCGGCGCGCCGCCGCCGAGGGAGAGCACGCCGCCGTGCTCCGCCAGCGCGGTGGCGACCGCTTCTTCTTCCAGCGCACGGAAAGCGGGTTCGCCGTCGTCCGCGAAGATGTCGGCGATGCTGCGCCCGGCGCGCGCGACGATGTCGTCGTCACTGTCCCGGAACGCGACGCCGAGCGCGGCCGCCAGCAGCGGGCCGACCGTGCTCTTGCCGGAGCCCGGCGGCCCGACGATCACCGCGCGAGGGCTCACCAGCGCTCCTCGAGGGCCTTCAGGTACGCCTCGGCGTTGCGCTTGCTCTCGGCGAGGGAGTCGCCGCCGAACTTCTCGAGCGCGGCGTCGGCGAGGACGAGCGCCACCACCGACTCCAGCACGACCCCGGCGCGCGGCACCGCGCAGACGTCCGAACGCTGGTGGATGGCGACCGCGGGCTCACCCGTCTTGACGTCCACTGTGGACAGTGCTTTGGGGACGGTCGAGATCGGCTTCATCGCGACGCGCACCCGCAGCGGCTCGCCGTTGGTGATGCCGCCTTCGAGGCCGCCCGCGCGGTTGGACCGGCGGGTGACACCGACCGGGCCGGTGCCGCGGTCGATCTCGTCGTGCGCCTGGCTGCCCCAGCGGCGGGCGGTGGTGAAGCCGTCGCCGACCTCGACGCCCTTCATCGCCTGGACGCCCATCAGCGCGCCGGCGAGCCGCGCGTCGAGCCGGCGGTCCCAGTGGACGTGCGAGCCGAGGCCCGGCGGCAGGCCGTAGGCGAGGACCTCGATGACGCCGCCGACAGTGTCGCCCGCCTTCCGGACGGCGTCGACCTCGGCGACCATGGCGTCGGTGCCCTCCTGGCTGAAGGCGCGCACCGGGCTTTCGTCGATGGCGGCCAGGTCGGCCGCGACCGGCAGCGGGCCTTCGGGGGCGTCGGCCCCGCCGATCGAGACGACGTGGCTGAGGATCTCGACGTCGAGCAGCTGCTTGAGGAAGTTCCGCGCGACGGTGCCGAGCGCGGTCCGCGACGCCGTCTCGCGGGCGCTGGCGCGTTCGAGGACGGGGCGCGCCTCGTCGAAGCCGTACTTCTGCATGCCCGGCAGGTCCGCGTGGCCGGGGCGGGGCCGGGTGAGCGGTTCGTTGCGGGCGAGGCCTTCGAGGATCTGCGGGTCGACCGGGTCGGCCGCCATGACCTGCTCCCACTTCGGCCACTCGGCGTTCTCGATCTGGATCGCGACCGGTCCGCCCTGGGTGCGGCCGTGGCGCACGCCGCCGAGGAAGTCGATGTGGTCGGTCTCGAAGCCCATCCGCGGGCTGCGCCCGAAGCCGAGGCGGCGCCGCGCGAGCTGCTCGGTGACGTCGGCGGTGGTGACGCCGACGCCGGCGGGCATGCCTTCGAGCACGGCGGCCAGCGCGGGTCCGTGCGATTCACCTGCGGTGATCCAGCGCAACATGGGCTCAATCCTGTCACGGGGGCCGGGCGGGCCCGAAGAGTGTTCCGGTCATGGCGCACCCGGGAAGAGGGCGCACAGCCAGGTGGCGGCGAGGAGGGCCGGGCCGTGGGGCACGCGGTGGCCGCCGAGGCGGGTGGTGGGGTGGTGGGCGGGTGCTGGTCGGGCGCTCGGCGTGGGTGCCGGATGCCGGGCGGGATACGGGGCCGGATGTGGGGCGGGCGCTGGTCGGGCGCTCGGCGTGGGTGTCGGATGCCGGACGGAAGCGGCGGCGGCGACCGATACCGGGTGTGGAGTGGGCGCCGGTCGGGCGGCGGGGACTGGGAGTCGGCGCGGCTCTGGGGTGGGGTCCGCGCTGTCTGCCGGTTGTGAGGTGGGCGCCGGGTGTGTCCGGACTCTTGACCGTCGGCTGATGCTGTACGCGACTGCGATGGCCAGGCTGAACAGCGCCGCCAAGACCGCTGCGAGTGCCAGGGCGGGCCAGCCGGCCGCACCCAGTACCGCGCCGAGGCTGCCGGACAGCTTCACGTCGCCCGCGCCGAGGCTGCCCGGGGCTGCGCGGGCGACCAGGGCGTGCGCGGTGCCGAACAGCAGGGCACCCGCGGCCGCGCGCACGGCGAGCGACAGGCCGCCGCCGCCGAGCGCGGCGGCTCCGATCGCGGCGCCGAGGAGGGGGTACGCGGGCAGCGTGAGCACGTCGGGTAGACGGAGGTGGCGCAGGTCGGCGAGGGCGAGCGGGACCGCGACGACGGTGAGCAGGACCGGTACCGGCAGCCACCAGCCGGGCCAGCCGCCGGTCAGCCAGCGCGTGGTGACGACCGTGACGCCGGCCGCGGCCAGTACGGCGGCGCGCCGGACCGGGATCGGGGCCCCGGCGCGGCCGAGGGCCCACGCCGCGGCTGGCGCGGTGACGGCTCCGGTGGCCGCCGCGGTGGTGAGGACGAAGATCGTCGGGGACATGGGTCCAGGGTGCGGGCGCCCGGCTCAGCTGGGCAAATGCCGGGCGTCGCGAACGGTCCGTTGGCTACGTTCCGGGCCGGGTTTCACTCCTGTGGGCGACGGCCGAAGAGCATCCGGCTGACGTGACTGAAGGGCCGACACGCGTGATTGGAAGGTCGGCACGGGTACCGGAAAGGTCAGCCCGCGGACCGGGGAGGTCGACTCGCGTACCTGGACGGTCGGCTCGCATGCCCGGGAAGTCGGTTCGCGTGCCCGGAGAGTCGGGGCACGTACCCGGGAGGCCGGCTCGCGTACTTGGAGGGTCGGCTCGCGTGCCGGGAGGGAGGCGGCGGGGAGGCGGGTGCGCAGGAGGAAGCAGGTGGCTCGTCCGGGACCCCCTGCGTCCCGGACGAGCCACCACCCCTTCACAAAGTCAACCTGAGCAGCGCCTTCCCGCTCCCCCCGCGCACCTCCAGCGCCGCCAGGTCGGTCCGCTTCAGCGCCGTGCCGATCACGATGCGGGCCGTGTTGTCCGGGACCGCCTTCCACGTCGCCAGCTGTGTCTCGACTCCCGAACGCGAGATCGCCACCAGGACGTACTCGCCGCTGCTGCGGTCGCCCGTGTAGCTGCACGACATGTCGACCTGGGTGCCCCAGTCGAACGCGTCGAGGCGGGCGTCCGCGCGGACCGGGAACTGGCCCAGCGCCGTCATCGCGATCCCGGGGGACGGGGAAGGCGCCGACGCCACCACCGCCAGCGCCACGCACGCCGAGACCGCCAGCGCGGCCGACACCGACGTCACCGCGGTGCGGATCCGGCGGCCTCGGCGGACGCGCCGGAGCACCGTCGGCAGGAGGTCCGGGGGCGGGGAGCCGATGTCCGGCAGCGCGGCCGGGGCGTCGACCCTGGCCAGCAGGCCCGGGAGGCCCGCGAGGTCGCGCACCGAGGCCGCGCACCGGTCGCAGGTGCGCAGGTGCTGCTCGAAACGCTGGCGGTCCTCCGGGGAAAGCGCCCCGAGCACGTACGCCGCGTCGAACGTCGCGAACGGGTCCTCGCTCATTGGGTCACCCCCCTCTCCTCGAGCACCAGGCGCAGCGCGCGCAACGCGTAGTGCGTGCGGGACTTGACCGTTCCCTCGGCCACGCCCAGCCGCTCCGCCGCGTCCGCTACGGAATAGCCCTGGAAGTAACACAGCACCAGTACCTGGCGGTGGCGCTCCGACAGCTCGGCGAGCGCCTCGGCGACCAGCCAGCCCTGGACCGCGCGGTCGGTGCCGTCGGCGACCGCGCGCTCCGGCGGCTGGTCGGTCACCACCTCCGACCGGGCCGACGCCGAGCGCCAGCCGTCGATCGCGATGCGCCGCGCGACCGTGAACAGCCACGCCCGCGCCGAGCCCGTCGACTGGTCCAGCACCGTCGTCGACCGCCAGGCCCGCAGCAGCGTCTCCTGGACGACGTCCTCGGCCCGGATCCGATCGCCGGACGTCAGGTGAAGCGCGTACGACCACAGCGCGCCCGCGTGCTCCTCGTGCAGAGCGCGCATCAACGCGTCTTCGGCGACTTCCCCCACGGAACTCAGGCCGCGACTCGACGCCGGTCCTTCACGAACATCAGGGCCAGGCCGCCGACGATGCAGACCGCCTCGGTGATCACGCCCCAGTACTCCGGCTGGCTGTTGAACTGGTCGTGGTTCCCGGCGAACCCGACCGTCGCGGCGAGCACGTACGCGCCGAGCGTCAGCGCGCCGAACCCGACCGCGCCCAGCGCGGGCAGCCAGTGCCGCCAGGCCAGGACGGCGATCGCGAGGACCAGGCCGCCGATCGCGTCGAGCAGGAACAACGGCCCGACGATGCCCGGGTAGTCCTCGGTCCACAGGAAGTAGTGCACGCCCGCCGAGCCGAGCAGCGCGGCCGCCACGACGATGCGCAGAACCCAGTTCACCATGATCGTTCCTCCACTCCACACCCACTCGGGTACATACACGGAACAGGGCCCGATCCGGTTCACCGCGGATTGAACCGATGCGGTGTCGATCTCGTTTAGGAGGGCATGACTCCCGAACTGCATTCCCGCCGCACCGTCCTGACCACGGGCGCCGCCGTCGCCGGTGCCGCCGTCGGCGCCGTCACGCTCGCCGCCTGCGGATCGGACTCCGCCCCGAAGTCGGGCACCGCGCAGGCGCCGATCGCCGCCGGGACGCCGCTGGTCGCGCTCGCCGACGTCCCCGTCGGGCAGGCGAAGGCCGCCAAGGCCCCGGACGGTTCCGACGTGATCGTGGCCCGGACGTCCGAATCGGCCTGTGCCGCCTTCAGCGCGATCTGCACGCACCAGGGCTGCACGGTCGCCCCGAAGGGCGCCGACCTCGTCTGCCCGTGCCACGGCTCGGTCTTCAACGCCCTCACCGGGGAGGTCAAGCAGGGCCCGGCGAACAAGCCGCTGCCGTCGGTGCCGGTCAAGGTCGAGAACGGGAAGGTCGTCACCGGCTGACGAGCCGGGTGCACGCGGCGGGCCCTTGCGGACGACTGTCCACAAGGGCCCTTCGCGTGACAGAACCGCCTCAGGCGTCCCAGCCGAACAGCCGGTCGCCGGCGGCGACGTCGCGCTCGGCGTCCAAACCGGACAGGACGTCCGCCGACGCGTCCAGCGCGACGACCGGGACGATCGCCGAGTAGCCCGCCGCGGTCACCGCTTCCGGGTCCCAGCTGACGATCGGCTGGCCGGCCCGCACCTGCTCGCCCTTGACGACGTGCAGCGTGAAGCCTTCGCCCTTCTCCTTGACCGTGTCGATTCCCAGGTGGACGAGCACGGCCTTGCCGTCCTCGGTCGCGACGACGTAGGCGTGCGGGTGCAGCGTCGCGACCGTGCCGTCGACCGGCGCGACCGCGTCCGCCCGCCCGCCCGCGGGCTGCACGGCGATGCCCGGCCCCACCATGGCCTGCGCGAAAACCGGGTCCGGGACCTCGGTGATCGGCACCACGCGCCCGGCGACCGGGCTGAGGATCTCCAGGCTCACAGTAGGTCCTCGATGTCGCTGGCGATCGTGTCCGCCTCCGGCCCGACGATCACCTGCAGGGCCGTCGACCCCATCTTGACCACGCCCATCGCGCCGGCCTTCTTCAGCGCCGCCTCGTCGACGAGGCTCATGTCCTCGACCTCGCAGCGCAGCCGCGTGATGCAGCCCTCGACCTCGGTCAGATTGTCCGCGCCACCGAGTGCCGCGAGGATCTTTTCCGGCCTGTCATCCGCCATCGCGGTCTCCTTGATCACTGTTTGTTCCCAACCTGACGCGAACCGCGTGTCCACCTGTACTACGCCGTTCGTCGGCATGCACCCCGCCGCGGGCCACGAACGGATAACGGTGGTTGACACCCGTCCGCACGGCGGAGCATCCTGCCCCATCAGATCATTGGTCTAGACCGGAACGTACCAATGTTCCGGGCCGGACGCGAGCACCGGTCCCCGGTGACACGAGAACGAGGAGGGTGACGCCGATGAGCGCGGCCGCGCACGTCCCGCCACCCGACCGGGTCGTCAACGGGCCCACGCCCAAGCACGCCCAGCTGCGGGAGATCCTCCGCCGCACGGTGGAACGGGAACTCCCGCCGGGTGCGCCGATCCCGTCGGAACGCGAGCTCGCCCAGCGCTACGGCGTGTCGCGGCTCACGGTCAGATCGGCGATCGGCAAGCTGGTCGAAGAGGGCCTGCTCGCCCGGGTCCGCGGCAAGGGCACCTTCACCGCCGCCCGGCGGATGGAGCTGCAGCTGTACCTCATGTCGTTCACCGACGACATGCGGAGGCGGGGGCTCACCCCGACGACCGAGGTGGTCTCCGCGGCCACCGAGGTCCCGCCCACCGCCTCGGCGCACGCCCTCGGCCTCGCCGAGGGCGCCACCGCACACCACCTCGTGCGGCTGCGCCACGCCGACGGCGTGCCCCTGGCCGTCGAACGCGGCTGGTACCACGCGGGCCGGGCTCCCGGCCTGCTCGAGCTCGACCTGACCCAGTCCATCTACGCGCAGCTGGCCGAGACGTACGACGTGCGTCCCGACCAGGCGTGGCAGACGGTCTGGGCCGAAGGAGCGGACCGCGAAACGGCCCGGCTGCTCGGCATGCGTGCCGGCAGTCCCCTGCTCGTGTTCCGCCGGGTCTCCAGCGCCAACGGCGACCCGATCGAAGACATCACGTCCTGGTACCGGGGAGATCACTACCAGGTGACCATGCAGTTGGACCGGAACACCCCGGAACCCGGTCAACCACCCCACTATGGAGGATCCAGATGAGTTCGACCACCGCGGAGGGGGCGAAGAAGAGCGGAGGCGGTCTCGCCGGTCTTCAGCGCTTCGGCCGCAGCCTCATGCTCCCCATCGCCACCCTCCCGGCCGCCGGATTGCTGCTGCGTCTCGGCCAGGACGACCTGCTGGGCAAGGACGGCCTCGGCTGGGACAAGGTCGCGGCCGTCCTCGGCGCCGCCGGCGGTTCGCTGTTCAACTGGCTGCCGCTGCTCTTCGCGGTGGGCATCGCGGTCGGCTTCGCCCGCAAGGGCGACGGCTCCACCGGTGTCGCCGCGGTCGTCGGCTTCTTCGTGTTCACCAGCGTCATCCAGGTGTTCGCCCCGCTGAAGGACCTGCCCGGTTACAAGCCGAACGGCGGCTTCGAGCTGGCGCCCATCAAGTGGCCGTACTCGGTGCTCGCGGGTGTCGTCGTCGGCCTGGTCGCGGCCGTGCTGTGGCAGCGCTACCACCGCATCAAGCTGCCCGCCTACCTGGCGTTCTTCGGCGGCCGCCGGTTCGTCCCGATCATCACCGCCTTCGCGCTGCTGATCCTCGGCGTGATCTTCGGCCTGCTCTTCAAGTACGTGAACACCGGCATCGAGAACATCGGCGACGCGGTCACCGGCGCCCCCGTCGTCGGTGGCGGCATCTACGGCCTGCTCAACCGCCTGTTGATCCCGGTCGGCCTGCACCAGCTGATCAACGTGCCGGTCTGGTTCATCTTCAAGGGCGGTGACATCACCAACTTCTTCAACGGCGACCCGAACGCCGGTGCCTTCACCACGGGCTTCTTCCCGATCTTCATGTTCGCGCTGCCCGCGGCGGCGCTGGCGATCTGGCAGACCGCCCGCCCGGCGCAGAAGAAGGTCGTCGGCGGTGTGATGATCGCGGCCGCGCTGACCTCGTTCATCACCGGTGTCACCGAGCCGATCGAGTTCTCGTTCATGTTCGTCGCGTGGCCGCTCTACATCTTCCACGCGGTGATGACCGGCCTTTCGCTGGCGATCGCCAACCTGCTGAACGTGCACCTGAGCTTCTCGTTCTCGGCCGGCGCGATCGACTTCGCGCTCAACTCGAGTTCGAAGGCGGCCCACAACACCTGGATCCTCATCGTGATGGGCCTGGTGTACGCGGTGATCTACTACGTGGTGTTCCGCTTCGCGATCACCAAGTGGAACCTGAAGACGCCGGGCCGCGAGGACGACTCGATCGAGTCGGACCTCGAGTCGACCGCCGCGAAGTAAACTCCGTACCGACGTAGATCCCCGTAGCGAGAGGACGAACATGCCGGAGAAACGCGTCGCCGTGGCGAGCAAGGTGGGCCTGCACGCCAGGCCGGCCGCGCTGGTGGCGAAGGCGGCCGCGGCGCAGCCCGTCGCGGTGCAGATCGCCAAGGCCGGCGGGAGCCCGGTGGCCGCCGGCAGCGTGCTCAACCTGATGACGCTCGCCGCCGGCTACGGCGACGAGGTCGTGATCAGCGCCGAGGGCGAGGGTGCCGAGGAGGCCGTGGAAGCGGTCGCCCAGCTGGTCGCCACCGACCTCGACGCCTGACACAGCGAAACCCGCGAAGGCCTTCGCACCGGTCCCCGACACCGGTGCGGGGGCCTTCGCGGCGTTTCGTAGGGTGGGCGCATGGAGAGCGTGCGCCTGATCGACGAGTGGCCGGCGGACAACGCCGCGACGGCCGTGGTGTCCGCCGACGGCAGTGTCGTGGGCAGCCACGGCGACACCGCGCGGCGGTTCCGGCTGGCCTCGGTCAGCAAGCCGCTGACCGCCTACGCCGCGCTCATCGCGGTCGAAGAGGGTGTCGTCGAGCTGGACACGCCCGCCGGGCCGGAGGGCGCCACGGTCCGCCACCTGCTCGCCCACACCTCCGGGCTCGCCTTCGACGCGCACAAGGCGATGGCCGAGCCGGGCACGCGGCGGCTCTACTCCAACGCCGGGTTCGAAGAGCTGGCCGACGCACTCACCGAGCACTCCGGCATCCCCTTCGCGCAGTACCAGGCCGAAGCGCTGTTCGCCCCGCTGGGCATGACGAACACGACGCTCGACGGCTCGCCCGCGTCCGGCGCGGTGTCCACTGTGGACGACCTGGTCGCGTTCGCCGCCGAGCTGCAGGCGCCCCAGCTGCTCGACCCCGCGACCGTCGCCGAGGCCACGAACGTCGTCTTCCCCGGCCTGTCGGGCGTGCTGCCCGGGTTCGGGCACCAGAAGCCGAACGACTGGGGGCTCGGCTTCGAGATCCGCGACCACAAGAGCCCGCACTGGACCGGCGCGCACAGCTCCCCGCGGACGTTCGGGCACTTCGGCCAGTCGGGCACGTTCCTCTGGGTCGACCCGGCCGCGGGCGCGGCCTGCGTCGCGCTGACCGACCGCGCGTTCGGCCCGTGGGCCGCCGAGGTCTGGCCGCGCTACACCGACGCCGTGCTGGCGGAATTGAGCGCGTGAAGGCCCTCCTCGCCGCCGTGGCGCTCCTGCTCGCCGCGTGCGGTGCCCCGGCGGCGGCGCCCGCTCCCCCGTCGTCGTCCCCGGCCGCCGCCGAGGCCCCGCCGGCACTCGGCACGAACGGTGCCGCCGTGCCGGCGCTGCGCTGGACGCCGTGCCACGGGAAGTTCCAGTGCGCCCCGGCGGCCGTGCCGCTGAGCTACCGCGAGCCGAAGGGCCCCGCGCTCACGCTCTCGGTGATCCGGCTGCCGGCGAGCGATCCGGGACGGCGGCTCGGCTCGCTGTTCTTCAACTTCGGCGGCCCGGGCACCGACGGCGTCGGCGAGCTGACGCGGTTCGCCGACCGCTATCCGCCCGAGCTGCGCGCCCGCTTCGACCTGGTGAGCTTCGACCCGCGCGGGATCGGCGGGTCGGCGCCGATCAGCTGTCCCGGCGCCGACCACGCGCCCGCGCCCGGTTCGCCGCTGCGGCAGCCGGACGCGTACTTCGCGGCGAGCGCGGCGCTGGGCAAGGCCTGCGCCGCCGGGTCGGGCGCGCTGCTGAGCCACCTGTCGACGGCGAACGTGGCCCGGGACCTGGAGCTGCTGCGCCAGGCCGTCGGCGACCCCGCGCTGAACTTCTACGGCTACTCCTACGGCACGTACCTGGGTGGCACGTACGCGAACCTGTTCCCGGACAAGGTCCGCGCGATGACCCTCGACGGCACGCTCGACCTGGCCGCCAACGCCACCGGGCAGCCCGGCCAGGAGAAGGAGCCCGTCGACGTCCGCGCCGACGTCGCCGGGGCGCAACAGCAGGAGCTGGAGCAGTTCTTCGCGGTGTGCGCCGCGGCCGGCCCGAAGTGCGCGTTCTCGGCGGGTGACCCGAAAGCGAGGTTCGCCGGGGTCTTCGCGCACGCGTCGCGCAGCACGGGCGTCGGCTCGCTGATGAAGACCGTCGACAGCGCCCTGTACCAGTCGGGGCGGTGGAAACGGCTCGCCCAGACCCTTTCCGCGATGCCGGCGGATCCGGGACCGGCCGCGCCGGTGCTCGACCCGTACGTGCCGACGCACTCCCCCGCCTTCCTCGCCGTCCAGTGCGTCGACAGCGACAACCCGGCGTCTCCCGCGGACTACGCGGCCCTCGCCGCCCGGGAAAGCGCGCGTCAGCCGTACTTCGGGCTGGGCTCGGTGTTCTCCATGGCGCAGTGCGTCGGCTGGCCGGCGCGCGACGAAGACCGCTATCCGGGGCCATGGAACCGGGCGCGGAAGAACCCGGTCGTGGTGCTGAACAACCGGTTCGACCCGGCGACACCCCTGCACAACGCGCAGGCGACGGCGGCCGAGCTGGGCGACGGCCGGGTGCTGGTCGTCGACGGGTACGGCCACACATCACTCGACGCGCCCAGCGCGTGCGCCTCGGCGGCCCTGACGCGGTACCTCACGGACCTGGCGGCACCGGCGGAAGGCACGACCTGCGCGCCGGACGCGGTCCCGTTCTCGTGAGTGAGAAACAGTGTGCTGACCCTGTTTCTCACTCACGACCCGCGGGGGCGCGCCGTTCAGCCGAACGGCCGACGGCGGCAGGGTCCAAAGACCCTGCCCGGCGTGATCCGCGGGTGGTGTCATGGTTCTCGTGCGGGCCCGCCGCCGGGCCGGTGCGGGGACCTCGGGCCCCGGCGGGCCGCACGCCTTACCCCGTCATGAGCCGGATCGGGTTCCCCGCCTGGAAGGCCGCGATGTCCTCGACCGCGTCGCCGTAGAAGATCTCGTAGGTCTCCCGGGCGACGAACCCGAGGTGCGGGGTCAGCACCGCGTTGTCCATCGTCCTCAGTGGATGGTCGGCCGGGAACGGCTCGGTGTCGTAGACGTCCAGCGCCGCCGCCCGGATCACCTTGCGCCGCAGCGCGTCCACCAGCGCGGCCTCGTCGACGATCGGGCCGCGCGAGGTGTTCACCAGCAACGCGGACGGCTTCATCGCGGCGAGCTCGGCCGCACCGACCAGGCCGCGGGTGCGCCCGCTGAGCACGAGGTGGATCGAGAGCACGTCCGAGCGGGCGAACAGCTCCTCTTTGGACACCGCGGTGACGCCGTGCGGCTCGGCCTTCTCCCGGGTGAGATTCTGGCTCCAGGCGATGGTCTCCATGCCGAAGGCCTGCCCGATCTTCGCCGCGCCCGCCCCGAGCCTGCCGAGGCCGAGCAGGCCGAGGGTCTTGCCGTGCAGCATGGTGCCGACGGTCGTCTGCCAGCCGCCTTCGCGCATGGACCGGAACTCCTGCGGCAGGTTCCGCGACGCGGCGAGGATCAGCGCCCACGTGTGCTCGGCGGTCGGCTCGCCGAGGTACCCCGTCTTGGCCACGACGACGCCGTTGCGCTGCGCGGCGGCCACGTCGATGGCGGCGTTGCGCGGGCCGGTGCTGACCAGCAGCTCGAGGTCGGGCAGCCGGTCGAACACCTCGGCCGGGAACCGGGTGCGCTCGCGCATCGCGACGATCACGTCGAAGCCCTGCAGCTGCACCACGACGTCGGTGAGCGGCTCGGTGAAGACCGTGATGTCGGCCTTGAGCGAGTCCCAGTCGCCGAAGGTCAGGGCGACGTCCTGGTAGTCGTCGAGAATCGCGATCCGCATGACCTCACCGTAGTGGCGGCGCCCGTGGGCGGCGAGGTGACCCAACCCTCTTGAACACGTTCAAAAGTAGCGCTACAGTGCTTCTTGAACACGTTCAAAACAGGAGGAACCATGGACCGCATAGTCGTGGCGTACGTCCTCTACCTGCTGATCAGCATCCCGCTGACCGTGCTGGTGGCCCGGACGCTCAGCAAGCACGGGCGCGCCTTCCTCGCCGAGGTCTTCGCCGACAGCCCCGGCCTCGCCACCGCCGTCAACCAGCTCCTGGTCGTCGGCTTCTACCTGATCAGCCTCGGCTTCGTGACGCTCTTCCTGACCAGCCACGCCGAGGTGCCCACCGCGCGGGAGGTGTTCGAGCTGCTCTCGGTGAAGGTCGGCGTCGTCGCGCTGATCCTCGGCGCGATGCACCTGGTCAACGTGCTGGTCTTCAACGGCATCCGGCGCCGGCACCTGGCCCCGCCCGCGCCGCAGCCGGCCCCGCTGCCCTACCCCGGCATGCCGCAGGCCCCGCCCTTCCCCACGCCCTGACGTGTCCGGCGCTAACGTGCCGCACGTGGCCAAGAGCGAGGAAACGCGGTCCCTGATCGTCACGACCGCGATGCGGCTGTTCACCGAGAACGGCTACGACCGCACGACGATGCGCGCGATCGCCGCCGGAGCGGGCGTCTCCGTCGGGAACGCCTACTACTACTTCTCGTCGAAGGAACAGCTGATCCAGGGCTTCTACGACGAGATCGCCCGGCAGCACCTCGACACCGCCCGCGGTCTGATGGACGGCGAGACCGCGTTCGCCGCCCGGCTGAAGACGGTGCTGCTGTGCTGGCTGGACATCGCCGAGCCCTACCACCGCTTCGGCACGCAGTTCTTCGTCAACGCGGCCGACCCGGAGTCGCCGCTGAGCCCGTTCAGCGTCGACTCCTCGGCCGCCCGCGAGGCGTCGATCGGCCTCATGCGCGAGGTCGTCGACGGCTCCGACGTCAAGCTCGACCCGGAACTGCGCGCGCAGCTGCCCGAGCTGCTCTGGCTCTACCAGATGGGCGTGGTGCTGTTCTGGGTCCACGACCGCTCCGGCGGCCAGAAGCGCAGCCGGATGCTGGTGGAGCGCAGCGTCCCGCTGCTCGCCCGGCTGGCCGCGCTCTCCCGGCTGCGGGTGTTCCGCCCGGTCAGCCGGGAGATCGTCGACCTCATCCAGGACCTCGCTAAGCGGGACTGACCGCCCGGAAGTAGAGGAACCGCGGCCGGGTGCGCAGGGTGTGTGCCCACTTCGGATCGGCTTCGGCCGCCTCGGGGGCCGGCATCGGCTCGACGAGCCGGTCGACCGCGAAGCCGGCGTCGCGGACCGCGGCGAACGTCCAGCTCAGCGGGCGCCGGTAGAAGCGGACCGGGTGCGGCTTCCCGTCGAGGCCGAAGTCGTCTTCGAGCAGTTCGACCTGGAAGTAGTCGTCCTTGCCGAACCAGTGCCAGTCTTCGCCCGGGTGGTGCACCGAAAACGCGAGCACCCCGCCCGGCCGCAGGACCCGCCGGAACTCGGCCAGGGTGGCGGCCCAGTCCTTCAGGTAGTGCAGCACGAGCGACGCCGTGACGACGTCGATCGAACCGTCCGCGAGGTCCAGCGGCCGGGAGACGTCGGCCTGCTCGAAGCGGGCGACGTCGCCGAACTCCCGGCGCGCCACGGCGACCATGCCCGCGCTCGCGTCCACGCCGAGGACGTCCGCGCCCCGCCCGGCCAGGAGCGCGCTCAGGTGCCCGGCCGCGCAGCCGACGTCGAGCACGCGCTTGCCGTCGACGTCGCCGGCCAGGTCGAGGATCGCCGGCCGGTCGTAGAGGGCGTTGGTGACGGACTTCCCCGCGTGCGCCGCGTAGGCCTCGCTGTAGCCGTCGTACTGCTCGGCCCGCGCGCGGCCGATGATCTCGTCGATCACCTCGGTCTTGGCGTCCGCGTAGTTCTGGACGTACTTCCACTCCTTCGCGGCCAGCTCGCGCTTCTTGGCCGCGTAGAGGTCGCGCTCTTCCGGGTGGGCGCGCATCCGGTCGCGGAAGAGGCGGTAGCGCGGCGTCTGCCCGTTGCCCGGCGAGTACACGTGCAGGTTGACGTTCGTGTCCGGGCCCTTGAAGCAGCGGTGCTTCTCCCAGTCCGGCTCGCGGATCACGAGCCGGTAGCCCGCGGCCTCCAGCGCGGGCAGGTAGGCGTCCTCGTCGTCGGAATCGGGCACTTCGAGGACGATGTCGATACAGGGCTTGGCGCACAGGCCCGGCACCGACGTCGAGCCGACGTGCTCGAGGACGAGCACGCGCTCCCCGAGCGCGCCGCGGATCCGGTCGGCTTCGCGCTCGAAGAGCTCCGGCCACTCCGGGTCGTAGTCGACGAGCAGGACCGTGGACTCGAGCTGCGGCGCGTCGCCGGCCACCCAGCCCGCCTGGATCTCGCCGTCGCTCAACGCTTCCTGACTGGTCATTCCGGTAGAACCCCCTTCGTCAAGGCAGTCGACCAGAATATCAACGCGGGCAAGCGATTTTCAGCTGATCGGCAGCGGGAGCAGGTTCCCGGTCGCTTCGCGCAGGGCGTCGCGCATCGCCGCCCGCGGAGCCGGACGGCCGGTGAAGTGCTCGGCCTGCCCGAACGCCTGGTGCAGCAGCATGTCCAGCCCCGTCGCGAGCCGGCCGCCGCGCGCCGCGACGGCTTCGGCGAGCGGCGTCGGCCACGGGTGGTAGATGACGTCGAGGACGTGCGCGACCCCCGCGAGGTCGGCCACGTGCGGGACGACCGCCTCCGGCGGCACCGTGTTCACCAGCACCGCCGCTTCGGCAGTCAGCGCCGCGAAGTCCGTCTCGGCCCAGCGAAGCACGTCCACGTCGAGCGAAGCCCGCTTCGCCGCGTCGAGGGTTTCGCCGGCCCGCGCGGGATCGCGCACGACCAGGCGCACCTGCCGCACGCCGAGCGCCGCGAGCCCGACGACCGCAGCGGCCGCCGTACCGCCCGCGCCGAGCACGACCGCGACGTCCGACGGCGACGGCTCGTAGCCGCCCGCCGCCCGCAGCGCTCCGGTGACGCCCTCGACGTCGGTGCAGTCCGCGAGCCAGCCCTCCGCGGTGTGGACCAGGGTGTTGGCCGCGCCGACGGCGGCCGCGCGCGGCGTCACCTCGTCCGCGTGGTCCAGCGCCGCGCGCTTGCCCGGCATGGTGACCGAGAGCCCGGCCCACTCCGGGCCGAGGCCGGCGACCAGGCCGGGCAACTCCTCCGCGCTCGTCTCGATGCGCTCGTACGTCCAGCCGGTCAGGCCGAGCGCGGCGAACGCGGCGCCGTGCAGCACCGGCGACAGCGAGTGCGCCACCGGCTTCCCCAGCACGGCGGCGCGGCGGGGCTCAGATGACACCACGTTGCTGGGCCAGCTTGACGTTGGCCTTGTGGTCGTCGAACGAGACGGCGAAGCAGGACAGGCCGTTCTTCTCGCACTTGACGAAGTACACCCAGTCGCCGGCCACCGGGTGCACCGCGGCCTGGATCGCGTCGGCGCTCGGCACCGAGATCGGCGTCGGGGGCAGGCCGGCGTTCTTGTAGGTGTTGTAGGCCCCGGGCTGGTTCCGGTCGTTGTCGTTGGTCGCCAGGGTCGGGCGGTCCAGCACGTAGTTGACCGTCGAGTCCATCTGCAGCCGCATGTTGATGGCCAGCCGGTTGTAGATCACCCGCGAGAGCTTGCCGAAGTCGGCCTTCACCGCTTCGCGCTCGATGATCGACGCGATGATCAGCGTCTGGTACGGCGTCATCCCCGGCCCGGTCGACTGCGCGCTCAGGCCGGCGTTCTGGATCGCCTCGGCGGAGCTGCGCACCAGCTGGCCGATGATCTCCTGCGCGGACGCCCCGGGCCGGACGTCGTAGAGGCCCGGCGCGATCAGGCCCTCGAGCCTGCGGTCCTTGCGGTCGGCCTTGTTCGCGGGCTCGACCGCCCAGTCCGGCACGCCGAGCGTCTTGAGGTCCGCCCCCTCGACGACCTTGCGCAGGTCGTCGGCCTTGACGCAGGTGCTCTTGCCGTCGATCTGCGCGCACGACGCCTTCGCCATCAGGCTGTACACGCCGGGCGTGACCTTGCCGTCGGGCTGGGTGATGTCGTCGAACTGGGTGTACGGCCGGATCTCCAGCTGCCCGACGCGCGCGTCGGGCGACACGATCCGGTCGACCGCCGCGGCACCGGACATGTGCGTCTTCATCACGTAGAAGCCGTGCTGGATCCGGGCGAGCTTCGGGTTGTCCTCACCGGCCTTGACGAACGCCTTGCTGCTGGCGACGACGCCCGCCGTGGCGAGCTTCGCGCCGATCGCCGACGTCGAGTCGCCGTCGTCGACCTGGAACAGCACGTCGCCGTCGCCGGAGCCCTCGAAGTCGTCGTAGCCGAAGATCTTGGTGAAGCCGTAGTACGCACCGCCCGCGAGCAGCACGATCACCACGAGCGCGGCGACCCAGCCGAGGGCGCGCTTGCCCTTCTTCTTGCGGGGCTTCTCCGGCTCTTCCTCGTACTCGTCTTCGTACTCGGCCTCGTCGTAGTCCGCGTAGTCGTCGGCGTACTCGTCGTAGTCCTCGTACTCGGCGTACTCGTCGCCCTCGGCGAAGAACTCTTCGGGCTCGTCGTGCGCCGGCTCGGCCGGAGGCGGCGGGGCCTGCGCGGGGATGATGTCGGTCACCGGCTCGTCGCGCACCGGCGGGGGCGGCGGGCGACGGCGTCGCGGCGGCTCCGCACCGGGTTCGGGCACGCCGACAGACGGGTCACCCGGCTGGCGGGACCGCCGCGGGGCTTCCGGGCGGGGGTCGGGCGCGGCGTCGGGGTCCGGCGCCGCGCGTCGCCGTCGCGAATCGGCTTCACCCGGGTGGGGAGCGGCGCGACGCCGGCCCGGCGGAGGTTCGGCCGGCTCGTCGGACCGGAACCGGGCGAGGTCGACGACCTCGTCCGAACCGCCGCGGGCGCGGCGCGGGACCTGACCGTCGTCCGGCGCGCCGCGGAGGCGGGCGGCCTGCGCTTCGGCGGCCTCTTCCAGGTCGAGCATCGCCTGGTGCCGGCGCGCCGCGTCGGCCTCGGCCAGCTCGTCCGGGCTCGGCCGACGCCGCCGGGGTTCCTCCGGCTCCGGCGCCGGACGGCGACGACGCGGCGCCTCGGCCTCCTGGGCCGGGCGGTGGCGCCGGAGTTCGGCGTCAGCGGGTTCCGGGGCCGCGCGGCGGCGGCGCGGGGCCGGTCCGTCGGCGGCTCCCTCGTCGAGGCCGTGGCGGGCGCGGGCGGCCCGGGCCGGCGCGGCCTGCTGGGCCTGGGGATCGAAGTCTTCGTCGGCCGGGGGCAGCGTGCCCGGCGGCTCGAGGCGGCGACGGCGGCCGGACGGCGGCGCGTCCCGGCGCGGGTCGTAGCCCGGCTCGGGCCGCGCCCGGCGCGACGGCTGCGGCAGCTCGTGCGAGCCGCTGTGCCGCGAGGGCTGCGGAAGCTCCTGGTACCCGCTCGCGTGGGGGTCACGCGGGTCGGCGCGACGCGGTGCGGGCCGGGACGGCGGGGCGTCCGGTCCCGGTTCGCGGAGTCGCCTGCGCCCGCGTGGGGGCTCAGGTGGCTGCTCGTTCATCGGTCTCCCTCCCGGGCGCGGTGCGCAGCGGCGGCGTCGATCCAGGCCTGCAGGATCTCGACGGCGGCGGCCTGGTCGACCACCGCACGCTGCTTGCGGCCTTTGACCCCGCGCTGGGAGAGGATGCGGGATGCGGTGACCGTGGTCAGCCGCTCGTCGCCCAGCCGGACCGGCACGGGCGCGACGCGCCCGGCCAGGCGTTCAGAATACGCGATCGCCAGCTCGGCCGCCGGACCCTGCCGGTTGGCGAGCGTTCGCGGCAGGCCCACGATCACCTCGACCACCTCGTGCTCGGTGACGAGGGCGGCCAGCTGGTCCAGATCACTGTCGTCGGTCGCATCGCGGGAGAGGGTAACCAATGGCGAGGCGAGCACGGGGGCCGGATCGCTCAGCGCCACCCCGACCCGGACGGATCCGACATCCACTCCGAGCCGACGGCCGCGGCCCGGATCGTCCTTGCCAGGGCGATCCGGGCCGCGGTTTCCGCGGTTAACCAATGCCGGCGATCGCCGAACGGAGGGCCATGACCGCCTCAGCCGCACCGGCCGGGTTCGTGCCACCGCCCTGGGCCATGTCGGGCTTGCCTCCGCCGCGGCCGCCGATCTTTTCGGCGAACGACGGCACGAGCTTGCCCGCGGCGATGCCCTGCTCCTGGGCCGCCTTGGTCGTCGCGACGACGAAGCTCAGCTTCTCGCCGGCCGGCGAGAACAGCGCCACCACGCCGGGCCGCGAGCCGAGCCGGCCGCGGATGTCGGAGGCGAGCGCGCGCAGGCCGTTGCCGTCGACGTCCGGGACGACCTCGGCCACCACCGTGACGCCGTTGACGTCCTGGGCCTTGTCGAGCAGCGAGCCCGCCGAGCCCAGCACCTGCTGGGTCTTGAGCTGCGTGATCTCCTTCTCGGCGTTCTTCAGCCGGGTCAGGACGTCCTCGATGCGGCCCGGCAGCTCCTCCGACGGCACCTTGAAGGTGTTCGCCAGCTGCGAAACCAGCAACTGCTCCTTGCGGACGTACTTCAGCGCGTCGCCGCCGACGAGCGCCTCGACGCGGTGCACGCCCGAGCCGATGGAGGCGTCGGAGACCAGCTTGACCAGGCCGAGCTGGCCGATCCGGTCGACGTGCGTGCCACCACAGAGCTCGCGGGAGTACTCGCCCATGTCGACCACGCGGACGTCGTTGCCGTACTTCTCGCCGAACAGCGCGACCGCGCCCAGCTCGAGCGCCTTGTCCTTGGTCGTGGTGAAGCTCTGCACCTCGACGTTGGTCTGCAGGTAGTCGTTGACCTCCTGCTCGACCTCGGTCAGCACGTCCGCCGACACCGAGCCCGGCGTGGTGAAGTCGAACCGCATGCGGCCCGGCGAGTTCAGCGAACCCGCCTGCGCCGCGCGCTTGCCGTACGCGCCGCGGACGGCCGCGTGCACCAGGTGGGTGGCGGAGTGCGAGCGCTCGATGGACAGGCGGCGGTGCGCGTCGACCGAGCCGGTCAGCTTGGTGTCCAGGCCGACCTCGCCGTCGAGCACCTCGACGCGGTGTACGAACAGCCCCGGGACGATCTTCTGGACGTCGAGAACCTTCAGCTCGACGCCGTCACCCAGCAGCACGCCGGTGTCGGCGACCTGGCCACCGCTCTCGGCGTAGAACGGCGTGCGGTCGAGGACCAGCTCGGCCTTCTTGCCCGCGGAGACACTGCGGACCGGCTGTCCGTCTTCGAGCAGCGCGACGACCTTCGCCTCGGCCTGCAGGTCGGTGTAGCCGAGGAACTCGGTCTCGCCGTGCTGCTCCAGGACCTTCCGGTACTCCGAAAGGTCGCCGTGGCCGGTCTTGCGCGACGCCGCGTCCGCCTTCGCGCGGGTGCGCTGCTCGTTCATGAGCGTGCGGAAACCCTCTTCGTCGACGGTCAGGCCCTGCTCGGCCGCCATCTCGAGGGTCAGGTCGATCGGGAAGCCGTAGGTGTCGTGCAGCTGGAACGCCTTGTCGCCGGCCAGCACGTCGCCGCCGCCGCGCTTGGTCTCCTCGGCCGCCATGTCGAAGATGCGCGAACCGCTGGTCAGGGTCGAGAGGAAGGCCTCCTCCTCGATCCGGACCACCTCGTTGATGCGGTCGAAGCCGCTGACGAGTTCGGGGTAGGTCGGGCCCATCGTGTCGCGCACGACCTTCGCGAACTCCTGCAGCACCGGCTCCTGCACGCCCAGCAGGCGCGTGGAGCGGATGATCCGGCGCAGGAGGCGGCGCAGCACGTAGCCGCGGCCGTCGTTGCCCGGGGTGACGCCGTCGCCGATCAGCATGACGCCGGTGCGGGCGTGGTCGGCGATCACGCGGAAGCGGACGTCATCGGCGTGGTTCGCGCCGTAGTGGCGGCCCGAGAACTCTTCCGCGCGGCCGATGACCGGGCGCACCAGGTCGGTCTCGTAGACGTTCTCGACGCCCTGCAGGATCGTCGCGACGCGCTCGACGCCCATGCCGGTGTCGATGTTCTTCTTCGGCAGCTCGCCGATCGGCTTGTGCCCGAGCTTGGGGCTCAGGTCGCCGCGGACGTCCTGCATGAAGACGAGGTTCCAGATCTCGATGTAGCGGTCCTCGTCCGCGACCGGGCCGCCCTCGCGGCCGTACGCCGGGCCGCGGTCGTAGTAGATCTCCGAACACGGGCCGCCGGGACCGGGCACGCCCATGTCCCAGTAGTTGTCCTTGCCGTCGCGCTCCTGGATGCGCTCGCCGGGCAGGCCGGTGAGCTTGCGCCACAGGCCGGCCGCCTCGGCGTCGTCGTTGTAGACGGTCGCCCAGATCCGGTTCGGGTCGAGGCCGAAGCCGCCGTCGGCCTGGGGCTTGGTGATCAGCTCCCAGGCGTTCTCGATGGCGCCTTCCTTGAAGTAGTCGCCGAAGGAGAAGTTGCCGGCCATCTGGAAGAACGTGTTGTGCCGGGTGGTCTTGCCGACCTCGTCGATGTCCGGCGTGCGCACGCACTTCTGCACGGAGGTCGCGCGCGGGTACGGCGGCGGTGCCTCACCGAGGAAGTACGGCTTGAACTGCACCATGCCGGCGTTGACGAACAGCAGGTTCGGGTCGTCGAGGATCAGCGGCGCGCTGGGCACGCGCGTGTGGCCCTTGCCCTCGAAATGGCGCAGGAAACGATCGGTGATTTCGTGTGTGTCCACGGGTCAGTCCTTGTGGCGGGTGGTTCGGAACGGGGTCGGCGGCGACGGCGGAAGGGGTCCGGGCAGGCCCGGATCAGCCCTCCGCCCGGCGAGCTCGCCGGACCGGGCGCCGGGCGGCCGCGTGCCGTCCCACGGCGCTGGGCGGTGTCACGCCCGACCGCTCCTCGACCATGTCGTGCAACTCCTGCTCCCGCTCGCTCATGCCCGCGCGCACCTCGGCGCCGAACGAACCCACGGCACCGGCCAGCTCGCGCACGGCCTCGCCCAGGTTCGATGCTAACCCGGCCGGAGTGGCCTGACGAGCGGTTTCGGCCGCCTTACGGGACAACGCGACGCCGGCGACCACGCCGACGCCGAGCCAGAACAGCCGCTTCACTTGGCCGCCTTCTTCGCGGCCTTCAGCGCGCTCTTCTTCTTGCGCGCCTTGATCGCCTTGCTGAGCCCGTAGGACAGCGCCGCGGTCTTGACCAGCGGGCCGCCCAGGGTCGCGGTGAACACCGACGCCAGCGCGGAGACGTTCCCGGTGACCGCCTGGGCGTTCGAGGTGATCCCGTCGACCCGCTCGAGCTGGGTGTTGACGTGCGTGATCGTCTGGTTCGCGCCGATCAGCAGCGGGTCGGTGTTGCTGTTGGTGCGCTCGATCGCCTCGGTGGCCGCGTCCAGCGTCTTGCCGAGCTTGATCAGCGGGATCGCCAGCAGGACGACCAGCACCACGAATGCTCCTGCGGCGATCAACGCGGCGATCTGCCCTGCCGACACGGGCCCTCCTCGGATCAACGGGTTTCGGGTGCTGGTGAGGTTACCGCCTGGCCGGGTTCCCGACCGTGTCGCCCCGCGCGGGCCGGAAACCGCCTCGCTCCCCGCCCCGGCGAGGCGGTAGAGCTGGGCGAGGGGAGACGTCGAGGGGCCCGGTCGCCCAGTGGCGCCGACCGGGCGCGGCACCGAGGTCGCCGCGGATCCGACGACGGGGCCGGCGCCGGCGGCCGCGGTGCGCCGCTCGGGACTCGAGCCGGTCCGGTCCGGCCGGCGACGGTGCAGCGAGTGGTCCGGGCCCAGTTGCGCTAGCTGCCCTTCACGACCGCGCGGTAGAGCGCCGCCATGTCCTCGTCGCCGTGGCCCGCGTCCACCGCCGCCTCCAGGTGCGCCAGCACCGCGCGAGCGCCCGCCACGTCGACGTCGTCGCCCGCGGCCTCGACCACCAGGCGCGCGTCCTTCGCCGCCAAGCCCGCCGGGAACGCCGGTGGGTACTCGCCGGACAGCATCGCGGCGCCCTTCACGTGCGCGTAGCCGACGTCGAGGCCGCCGCCCTTGATCGTCTCCAGGAACAGCGCCGGGTCCAGGCCGAGCGCACCGGCCAGGGCGAGGCTCTCGGCCGTGGCGTTGGTCAGGGCGAGTACCCACGCGTTCAGCACCAGCTTCAGGCGGCTCCCCTGCCCGGCCGGGCCGAGCCACCGGGTCTTCACGGCGACGGCGTCGAACACGGGCGTCGCCGCGGGGCGGGCCTCCTCCGGACCGGACGCCAGCACCTGCAGCTGGGCCTGCTCGGCAGGCTGGCGCGTGCCGAGCACCGGCGCGTCGACGAACACCACGCCCGCCTCGCCGGCCGCCGCGGCGAGGCGGTCGGTCCAGTCGAGGCCGACCGTGCTCATCTGCAGCCACAACGTGCCCGAAGCGGGCGAAGCCGCTTCGAACGCTTCGGCCACCGCGGGTCCATCGGCGAGCATCGTCACCAGGATGTCCGCGCCCTCGGCCGCCGCGGCCGCGGAATCCGCGACCGTCGCGACGTCGGCGAGGGGCTCGGCCTTCGCCCGGGTCCGGTTCCAGACCCGGACCTCGAGGCCCGCCTTCGCGATGTTGGCCGCCATCGGGGCGCCCATGATTCCGGTTCCGAGAAACGCGACGCTCATGTCCCCATCGTGCCCAAGAGGCGGCGCGGCCGCGCGCTCAGTAGTCGCCGAGGAGGCAGAACGGGTGGCCCGCCGGGTCGGCGTAGACGCGCCAGCCGCGACCGCCGAGGTCGGGGTCGAGCAGCCGGCCGCCGTTCGCCAGGACCTGGTGGTGGGACTCCCGGAAGTCGTCGACCTCGAAGTCGAGGTGGAACTGCTGCGGGAACGCGGGGTCGGGCCAGCGCGGCGGCCGGTAGTCGAGCGACCGCTGGAAGCCCAGGACCACGCCGTTCACGTGCAGCGTCGACCAGTCCTCGTCGACCCGCCACCGGGGGTCCGGCAGGTCCACCTCGCCACCGAGCAGCGCCTGGTAGAAACGGGAAAGCACCACCGGTTCCGGACAATCCAGGACGATGCACTGCAGCGTCGCGGGCACGAGTACGCCTCCTGCGGTCGCGGCGGCCCCGGGTTCGTGGCCACCTCAAGGCGCGAAGCTTACGAAACCCGATGATCTTGGCTCCCGCGGCCCGTCCCGGTGATCAGGTACCCGGACTTTCTTCCGCCAGGCTCACTTCTCCCCGCGGATCGTCCGGCGCAGCTTCGGGACGCGCTCGGCGAGCGTGCGTTCGGCGCCGCGCTGGGTGGGCTCGTAGTAGTCCTTGCCGACCAGCTCGTCCGGCGGGTACTGCTGCGCCAGCACCCCATCCTGGACGTCGTGCGGGTAGCGGTAGCCCTGCGCGTTGCCCAACTTCTTCGCGCCCGCGTAGTGCCCGTCGCGCAACGGCGGCGGCACCGCGCCGGCCAGGCCGGCCCGGACGTCGGCGAGCGCCGCGTCGATGCCCTTGATGACGGCGTTCGACTTCGGCGCGGTGGCCAGGTGCACGGTCGCCTGCGCCAATGCCAGCCTGCCCTCCGGCATGCCGATGAACTGCACCGCGTGCGCGGCCGCGACCGCCGCCTGCAGCGCCGTCGGGTCGGCCATCCCGATGTCCTCGCTGGCGTGCACCACGAGCCGCCGCGCGAGGAACCGCGGGTCCTCCCCCGCCTCGATCATCCGGGCCAGGTAGTGCAGCGCGGCGTCCACATCGGACCCGCGGATCGACTTGATGAACGCGCTGATCACGTCGTAGTGCTGGTCGCCGTCGCGGTCGTAGCGGACCGCCGCCTTGTCCACAGTGGACTCGACGGTCGCCAGGTCGATCGTCTTCGCCTCGGTGGCCGACGCCGCGTCGGCCGCCGCTTCGAGGGCCGTGAGGGCGCGCCGCGCGTCACCCCCGGCGAGCCGGACGACGTGGGCGCGCGCGTCCTCGGTCAGCGTCAGCTCGCCGCCGAGGCCGCGTTCGTCGGCCAGGGCACGCTCGATCAGCTCGGTGATGTCCTCGTCGGTCAGCGGGTGCAGCTGCAGCACGAGCGAGCGCGACAGCAGCGGCGAAACGACCGAGAACGACGGGTTCTCGGTGGTCGCCGCGACCAGCAGCACCGTACGGTCCTCGACCGCGCCGAGCAGCGCGTCCTGCTGGGTCTTGGAGAACCGGTGCACCTCGTCGATGAACAGCACGGTGTTCTCGGTGTTGTACTGCCGGCGCCGCCGCGCCTCCTCGATGACGCCGCGCACCTCCTTGACGCCCGCCGAAAGCGCCGACATCGCGACGAACCGGCGTCCCGTCGCGATCGAGACCAGGTTGGCCAGCGTCGTCTTGCCCGTGCCGGGCGGGCCGTAGAGCAGCACCGACGCCGGCGCGGCGCCCTCGACCAGCCGCCGCAGCGGGGCCCCTTCGCGCAGCAGGTGCTGCTGGCCGACGACCTCGTCGAGCGAACGCGGCCGCATCCGCACGGCCAGCGGCGAGCTGGCCGGATCCGCCTGCCGCCCGGCCGCGTTCGACGTCGTCCGCTCCGGGGGCGGCGCGATGTCGGCGTTCACGGTGAAGAGCTCGTCCTGTGCCACACCGATGACGTTAACCGACGGCACCGACAGAACCACTTGCCCCGGTCTCCGGATCGGCGCTACCGTTGTGGTGACTGGTTGACCGAAAGTGCGATTCCGGTCAACCAGTCAAACGCTCAACGAACCAGCAGGTGGAGACGCATGGGCCATCCCAACCGCGAGCGCGCCGACCGCATCCTGGACGCGGCGGGCGAGCTGCTGCTGCGCATGGGCTACCGGAAGGTGGCGGTCGACGACATCGCGCGCGCGGTCGGCATCGGCAAGGGCACCGTCTACCTGCACTGGCGCACGAAGGAGCTGCTGTTCCAGGCGCTGATGATGCGCGAGTCGGCCGACCTGACCGACGAGATCCTGGGATGGATCCGCGACGACCCGTCGATGATCCTCCCGCACCGGATGATTTCGTCGTCGTTCCTCGTCACCCACCGGCGCCCGCTGGTGATGGCGATGCTGCGCGGCAACGCCGAGATGTTCGGCTCGCTCGGCGACCTCGCCCTGCGCAAGCAGCAGGACGAGCTGCGCGCGCAGTTCGAGGAGGCGATGCTCCGGCGCGGGCTGGTCCGTTCGGACGTCCCGAACCTGACCTACGCGCTCAACGCCTCGACGCTCGGCTTCTACCTGGGCGACACGCTGTCCGACGAGTTCGAGGACGTTCCCCTCGAAGAGAAGGCGGCGGCGCTCGCCCACCTGATCCGCACCGCGTTCGAGCCGCCGGGCGAACCCGATCCGGCGGCGGTCGCGGACGTGGCGGCGGAACTGAGTTCGGCGCTCGAGGAGCTCGTCTCGGGCTACCGGAAGGGGATCTACGCACACGATCCCACCACGGGTCCCGGCTGATCCCGGGGCCGCACAGGGGAAAGAAGGGGCGGACATGACCACCACACAAGCGGACACCTGGGGCCTGCACGAATCCCAGTTCTGGCTGCGGGGGAAGCAGCCCGAGGAACGCGTGCACCACGCGGCGGAGCTCGGGTTCTGGAACGTCTACGGGCACCCGGAGGCCGAAGAGGTGCTCCGCGACCCGGCGACGTACTCCTCGGACACCACCCGGCTGATCCCGAAGGAGATGACGGCGGACCAGGACGTCGACTTCGAAGAGATGCGGGCGGGCAACCTGCTGCAGCTGGACCCGCCGCTGCACAACAAGATGCGCAAGCTCGTCAGCCGGGCGTTCACGCCGAAGGTCGTCGCGGACCTGGAACCGCGCATCGCCGCGGTGACGAACGAGCTGCTCGACGCCGCGGGCTCGGCCGGGCGGCTCGAGCTGGTCGAAGATCTGGCCTACCCGTTGCCGGTGATCGTCATCGCGGAACTGCTGGGGGTCCCCGCGAGCGACCGGTACCTGTTCAAGGGCTGGGTGGACAAGCTGTTCGACTCCTCGGAGCAGTTCTCGCTGAAGGAGCAGAGCGAGGGACGGCAGGAGGCGGTCAAGAAGTCCCTGGAGGGGCAGAAGGCACTCGTCGAGTACCTGGGCGTGCACGTCGACGAACGGCGGAAGCAGCCCCGGGAGGACCTGCTGACGAAGCTCGTCGAAGCCGAGGTCGACGGCGAGACGCTGACCCGTACCGAGGTCGTCAACTTCGCCAACGTCCTGCTGCTGGCCGGGCACATCACCACCACGATGCTGCTCGGCAACGCGGTGCTGTGCCTGGACACGCACCCGGAGTGGGACGAGCGCGTGCGCGC